>DATJLQ010000036.1:0-1536 GCA_035509415.1 Alphaproteobacteria bacterium | reverse complement strand
TCAAGCTCACCGCGCTCGCGACCTGGTGGGACACGATCGCGGTCGCCGAGGCCGAGGGCTATTTCCCGCGCGACGTGCTTCAGAAGGTCCGTTCCTTCCTCGACGATCCGGACGGCTGGCAGAAGGCCCACGCGGCGGGGTGACGAGGCGGGCGCCATGAGCCGCACCGCGGCCGCGTTGTTCCTCGTGCTCGCGCCGGTCGCGTTCGGACTCGCGGCCGCGTTCGCCCTCGGCATGGACGCGAACTGGGACCTGCGCAACTACCATTACTACAACGCCTACGCCTTCCTCGCAGGCCGCGAGGGCTACGATCTCCTGGCGGCGCAAGCGAACACCTTCTTCAATCCGCTGCTCGACCTGCCGTTCTATCTCGCGGCCAACGCCTGGCCCGCGCGCCTCGTGGGTTTCCTCCTGGGTGCCGCGCAAGGGCTCAACGTCGTCCCGCTCTACTTCATCGCATGCTCGACGCTGCGTATCGAGCGCACGCCGACGAAGCGTCTCGCGGCTGCGGGGCTGGCGCTCTTCGGGCTCCTCGGCGCGGGCTTTCTCTCCGAGCTCGGCACGACCTTCGGCGATACCCTGGTGACGCTCGGGCCGCTCGCGTCCCTTTGGATCGTGCTCGCGCGTTTCGACGCCATCGCGCGCGGCGATCTCGGCGCGGCTTGGCCGCGTCTCCTCGTTGCGGGGGCCACGGCGGGCATCGCCGCGGGCTTGAAGCAACCGGCCGCGACCTACGCGGTCGGCCTCTGCCTCGGATTTCTCCTGGTGCCGACGACGGCGCCGCGCCGGCTCGGCCTCGCGTCGCTTTTCGGCGTGGGTGTGCTCGCCGGCTTCGCCGCGAGCGACGGGTTCTGGCTCTGGCATTTGTGGCGCGCCTACGGCAACCCGCTCATGCCGTTCGAGAACCAGATTTTCCGCTCGCCCTGGGCGCTCCCCGAGGCCTATCGGCAATATTTCGATCTCTCGAGCGGGTTCTGGACCCGGGTTTTCTTTCCCTTCGCCTATCTCCTCGATCCCAAGCTCACGAGCGAGGCGCCGTTTTTCGACCTGCGCCTGCTTCTGTGCCTGGTCGCGATTCCGGCCGCGACCGCGGCGAGCCTTTGGCGCAGAGATCGCGGCATCGAGGTCCCGCCGCGCACGCGCTATTTCCTCGCGTCGCTCGCCTTCGGCTATATCGCGTGGGTCTGGCTCTTCGCGGTCTACCGCTATTTCATCGCGGGCGAGATGCTGGCTCCATTGGCGCTGGTCCTCGCCCTCGATCTCGCGCCGCTCGACGCGCGCGCGCGGCGCATCCTGCTCGCGGCATTCTTCGTCCTGATCGCGGCCACGACGCGTCCGCCGGACTGGATCCGCGTGAAATGGAGCGGGAAATGGGTGACGGCGGAGGTGCCGACCCTCGCCGAGCCCGCGCGCACCATCGTGCTCATCACCGGGCACGAGCCGCTTTCGTATCTCATTCCGTCTTTCCCGCCCGCAGTGCGGTTCCTCCGCATCCATAGCGGCTTCACCAACCCGACCGAGACGGGCGTGCGCTTC
>DATJLQ010000035.1:0-15863 GCA_035509415.1 Alphaproteobacteria bacterium | reverse complement strand
TACGGCGGGCGGCAGGACATCGTGCAGGCGGCACGGCGCATCGCGGCCGACGCGCGCGCGGGCGAAATCGAACCGGGGGCGATCGACGAGGATCTTCTCGCGCGTTACCTCTGGACCATGGAGCTGCCCGATCCCGATCTGGTGATCCGCACCAGCGGCGAGCGCCGCTTGAGCAACTTCCTCCTTTGGCAATCGGCCTACGCCGAGTTCGTCTATCTCGAGACCTTGTGGCCCGATTTCTCGAAGGGCGATTTCGAGGACGCGATCCGTCAATACCAGGGACGGGAGCGCCGCTATGGCACGAGCCGTGGCTGACCGAGGTCCGAGCGCGGTGACGCTGCGCGTGGTCTCGACCCTGGTCTTGGCGCCGATCGCGCTGGGCGCGATCCTGCTCGGCCGGCCTTATTTCGAATTCATGGTCGCGGCCGGCGTCGCGGTGCTTGCGTGGGAATGGGATCGGCTGTGCGGCAGCGAGCGCTTCGGTCTCGTGGGCGGGGTGCTGGTCGCCTCCGTGGTCGCGAGCGTGGCCGCGGCCGGCTTCGGGCACGTGACGGCGGCCTTCGCGCTGATCGCGGCGGGGGTGCTCGGGGCCTACGGCGCCTCGCGCGCGCGTCGCGTCGCCAATCCGCTGTGGCATGCGGCGGGGCCGATCTATGTCGGCGTGCCGTCGGTGGCGATGGTATGGCTGCGCGGCGATTTCGGCGTCGACGTGGCGCTGTGGCTGTTCCTCGCGGTGTGGGCCACGGACGTGGGCGCCTACGCCGCGGGCCGTACCATCGGCGGGCCGCAGCTTGCGCCGCGCGTAAGTCCGAACAAGACCTGGTCCGGGCTCGCGGGCGGCATTCTCGCGGCAGCCCTGGTCGGCGCCGCGATGGGCTATGGCCGCGTCGAGCTCGCGCCGCTGGTGGCGCTGAGCGCTGCGCTCGCGATCGTGGCGCAGCTCGGCGACCTCGCCGAATCGGCGGTCAAGCGCCGCTTCAAGGTGAAGGACGCGAGCGGCCTCATCCCGGGCCATGGCGGGCTGCTCGACCGGGTCGACGGCCTCCTCGCCGCGGCGCCGATGGTGGCGCTCGTCGAGCTCGTCGCGCGTGGGGGCGTGCCGTCATGGCCATGAGTGCCCAGGCCGCGCAAGGAAGGTCCCACGACCGGCGAATGCCGCTCGCGCGGCCGAAGCGCATCGCCGTCCTGGGCTCGACCGGCTCGATCGGCTGCAGCACGCTCGACCTCGTCGCGCGCAACGCCGAGCGCTTCGAGATCGCGGCCCTCACCGCGCATCGCAACGTGAAGCTCCTGATCGAGCAGGCGCTGCGCTTCCGCCCGGCATTCGCGGTGATCGCCGACGAGAGTCACTATGCCGAGCTCAAATCGGCGCTCGCGGGCTCGGGCGTCGAAGTGGCGGCCGGCATGGATGCGGTCGCCGACGCCGCGCGCCGCCCGTCCGATTGGGTGATGGCGGCGATCGTGGGCGCTGCCGGTCTCGAGCCGACCCTCGCCGCGATCGAGCGCGGCGCCGTGGTCGGCCTCGCCAACAAGGAGACGCTGGTGTGCGCGGGCGATCTCGTCATGGCGGCGATCGCGCGTCACGGCGCGACGCTGCTGCCGGTCGATTCCGAGCACAGCGCGATCTTCCAGGTATTCGACATGGAGCGCGCGCCCGCGGTCGCGCGCATCGTCCTGACCGCCTCGGGCGGGCCGTTCCGCACCATCGAGCCGTCCCAGCTTCATTCGGTGACGCCGGCCCAGGCGGTGGCGCACCCCAACTGGACGATGGGCGCCAAAATCTCGGTCGATTCCGCGACCATGATGAACAAGGGCCTCGAGGTGATCGAGGCGTCCTACCTGTTCCCGATCGAGAAGGAGCGCATCGAGGTGGTGATCCACCCACAATCGGTGATCCACAGCATGGTCGAATATGTCGACGGCTCGGTGCTCGCCCAGCTCGGCACGCCGGACATGCGCACGCCGATCGCGGTCGCCCTGGCCTGGCCCGAGCGCATGGCCGCGCCCTCGAAGCGCCTCGACTTCGCGACGCTCGGCGCGCTCACCTTCGAAGCCCCGGATTTCGGCCGTTTTCCGGCCCTTCGAGTCGCGCGAGAGGCCTTGCAAAGCGGGGCGAATGCGCCCACCATCCTGAACGCGGCCAACGAGGTCGCGGTCGGCGCGTTCCTCGAGGGCCATATCCGGTTCCTCGATATCGTGCGCGTGGTCGAGGAAACGCTGGGCTCCATGGCGCGCGCGCCGCTTCTAAGCCTCTCCGACGTCAGGGCTGCGGACGCTGCCGCGCGGGAGAATGCCCGGCGTAGGCTTGCGGCCCTGCCTCGGCCGGCCTGACGAGCGCGGCATAGGATGGATTTCGGCCCAGGCCTCGAGGACGCATGATCGCCTTTCATCTCATTTCGGTCGCCCTCCATTACGCGGTGCCGTTTCTTGTGATCCTGACCGTGCTCGTGTTCGTGCACGAGATGGGGCACTTCCTGGTGGCGCGCAAGAACGGCGTGCGCGTCGAGACCTTCTCGATCGGCTTCGGGCCCGAGGTCTTCGGCTGGACCGACAAGCACCTGACGCGGTGGAAAATCTGCTGGCTCCCGCTCGGCGGCTACGTGAAGATGTTCGGCGACGCCAACGCGGCCAGCATGCCGGGCGAAGCGCTCGAATCCATGACGCCGGAGGAGCGCGCGGTCGCGTTCCAATTCAAGACCGTGGGCCAGCGCGCGGCGGTGGTCGCGGCGGGGCCGATCGCGAATTTCCTGTTCGCGATCCTGGTGCTCGCGGGGCTCTTCATGGCGGTCGGCCAGCCCTACACGCCGCCCGTGGTGGGTGCGGTGGTCGCGGACAGCGCCGCCCAGCGCGCCGGGTTCGCGCCCGGCGACCGCATCGTCGGCATCAACGGCACCAAGATCGAGCGCTTCCAGCAGGTGCAGCAGATCGTCCAGCTCGGCCTCAACGAGCCGCTCGCCATCGACGTCGAGCGCGCGGGCAAGCTCCTCCATCTCAAGGCGGTGCCGAGCATCGTCGAGCAGCACGACAATTTCGGCCACACGTTCCGCATCGGCCAGCTCGGCCTCGAGGCCAAGGGGCTCGAGTATGTGCGCATGGAGCCGGCGGCGGCGCTCTGGCACGCGGTCCGGCAGTCGGCCGTCCTGACCGGCTCGACCTTGAAGGCGGTCGGCCAGATGATCGTCGGCACGCGCACCACCGAGGAGCTGGGCGGCCCGCTGCGTATCGCCGAGATGTCGGGCGAGGTGGCGCAGGGCGGGGTCGTGTCGTCGGTTTGGTTCCTCGCCGTGCTCTCGATCAATCTCGGCCTGATCAATTTCTTCCCGATCCCGATGCTCGACGGCGGCCATCTCATGTTCTACGCGGTCGAGGCGGTGCGCCGCCGCCCGCTCGCCCCGCGCATCCAGGATTACGGCTTCCGGATCGGGCTCACACTGGTGCTGCTGTTGATGATTTTCGCGACCTGGAACGATCTCGTTCACCTCAAGGTCATTCAGTACGTCGCCAATCTCATTTCGTAGCGGTCCGAGCGTAAGAAGATTGGCAGGGAGCGACGCGTGCGGTTGATGAGGGGGCGGACGCTGGGCATGTGTGTGGCGGCGGCGTTCGCGCTGTCGGCGGTCGGGCTCAGCGCCCGGGCGGCGGCGCAGACGGCGCCCGCGGCCGCGCCCTCGGCCCCCACCGGCGCGACCGCGCCGCCCGCCGGCGCCGACATCATCAAGGAAATCCGCATCGACGGCAGCCGGCGCATCGAGCCCGCGACCGTGCGCAGCTACCTCACGGTCCATCTCGGCGACACCTTCGACCCCGAGAAGCTCGACGAATCGTTGAAGGCGCTGTTCGCGACCGGGCTGTTCGCCGACGTGACGCTCCAGATCCACGGCAGCACCCTCATCGTCCACGTGATCGAGAACCCGATCGTCAATCGCGTCGCGTTCGAGGGCAACTCGAAGATCGAGGACAAGGACCTCCTGCAGGAGATCCAACTCAAGCCGCGCACTGTATACACGCGCAACAAGGTCCAGGAGGACGTGCGCCGCATCCTCGACGTCTACCACCGCAGCGGCCGGTTCGGCGCGACCGTCGATCCCAAGATCATCAAGCTGCCCGAGAACCGCGTCGACGTGGTGTTCGAGATCAACGAGGGCGAGAAGACCAAGGTCACGCGCATCAGCTTCATCGGCAATCACGTGTTCAGCGACGGCGACCTGCGCGAGGTGATCCAGACCGAGGAATCCGCGTGGTGGAAGATTCTGACCTCGAACGACACCTACGACCCCGACCGCCTCACCTTCGACCGCGAGCTCCTGCGCAAATACTACCTCTCGCAGGGCTACGCCGACTTCCGCGTGGTCTCGGCGATCGCCGAGCTGGCACCCGACCGCAGCGGCTTCTACATCACCTTCACCCTCGACGAGGGCGAGCGCTACAAGTTCGGCAAGATCAACGTCGTGAGCTCGGTCAAGAACGTCGACCCGAAGAAGCTCCGGGACCTGGTGACGACCAAGGAAGGCGACTGGTACGACGCCGACAAGGTCGAGGGCACGATCAAGGCGATCAGCAACGAGCTCGGCAACCACGGCTACGCCTTCGTCGACGTGCGCCCGCGCGTCCGGCGCGACAAGGAGAAGCACATCCTGGACGTGACCTACGACATCCAGGAAGGCCCGCGCGTCTACATCGAGCGCATCAACATCAAGGGCAATACGCGCACGCTCGACAAGGTGATCCGGCGCGAGCTGCAGTTCGCCGAGGGCGACGCGTTCAACACCGCGCGCATCGAGGAGTCGCGCCGGCGCCTCAAGAATCTCGGCTTCTTCAAGGACACCGACATCTCGAACGTGCCCGGCAGCGAGCCCGACACCACCGTCGTCAACGTCGAGGTCAAGGAGCAGCCGACCGGCGAGATTTCGCTCGGCGCCGGCTATTCCACGACCGAGGGCGTCATCGGCGACTTCGGCGTGCGCGAGAAGAACTTCCTCGGCACCGGCCAGGACGTGGCCGTGCGCTTCGGCCTCTCGTTCGTGACCCAGGAGGTCGACGCGAGCTACACGATCCCCTATTTCATGGACACCAACATCACGGCCGGCGCCGACGTATTCCACGTGCGCCACGATTACCTGAGCGAAAGCTCGTACAAGCAGCTCACCACCGGCGGCACGTTGCGCGGCAGCTACAACATCGTCGACAACCTGAACCAGTCGCTGCACTACACGTTGCGCCAGGACGAGATCGGCGACGTGCAGACGGGCGCCGCG
Source organism: Alphaproteobacteria bacterium (assembly GCA_035509415.1). Taxonomy (GTDB): domain Bacteria; phylum Pseudomonadota; class Alphaproteobacteria; order JACZXZ01; family JACZXZ01; genus DATJLQ01. The sequence goes on along the minus strand of DATJLQ010000035.1, from coordinate 10,608 downwards.
GTCGCGATCCTGAACGAGGAGGGCACGGCGACGACGTCCCAGATCGGCCAGGGGCTCGCCTACGACCGGCGCGACAACGTGCTCGATCCGACGAGCGGCTACATCGTCACCTACGGCAACGATTTCGCCGGTCTCGGCGGCGGCGTGCACTACTTGCGCCAGCGCGTGACCGGCGCCTACTACTATCCGCTCGGCGGCGTGTGGGACGTCGCGGTCTCGGCGGAAGGCGGCTACATGAATCCGGTCGGCGGCCACACCATCCGCGTGGTCGATCACTTCTTCCTGGGCGGCGACAATTTCCCCGGCTTCCGGGCCGCGGGCGTCGGCCCGCGCGACGCGCCGTCGGGCGACGCCTTGGGCGGTCTCGCCTACGCGGTGGGCGACGTCGAGCTCACGGTGCCGCTCGGCCTGCCCAAGGAGTTCGGCATCGTCGGCAAGGTGTTCAACTATGTGGGCACGCTCACCGACGTGGGCTCGCTCCCGGGCGAGGATCCCTCGAATATCCAAAACAGCGCCATGCCGCGCGCGTCGGCCGGCGTCGGGCTCGCCTGGCGCTCGCCGTTCGGCCCGATCCGGGTCGACATCGCGCGGCCCTACCTCAAGCAGAACTACGACGTGGATGAACTCTTCCGCTTCAGCTTCGGAACCAAGTTTTAGGACATGAACATGCACAAGAAGATCATTATCGGCGTCGTCGGCGTGGCGGCGTCGCTCCTGCTTGCCGGTCCGACGCCGGCCGCGGCCCAGGCGCGGAAGTTCCCGACCCCCGTCGTCGCGGTGGTCGACGTGCAGGCCGTGATGAGCACGTCGGAGGCCGCCAAGAACATCAAGGCGCAGGTCGACAAGCTGCGCGCGAGCTACCAGGAGATCGTGCAAAGCAAGAACGAGCAGCTGCGCAAGCTCGAGCAGGACCTGCAGCAGCAGCGCGCGGTGCTCTCGCCCGAGGCGCTGCAGCAGCGCCAGCGCGAGTTCGAGCAGAAGGTCGCCGAGGCGCAGAAGGAGGTCCAGGACCGGCGCACCAAGATCGAGGCCGCGTTCGACAAGGCGATGCGCCAGGTCGAGTCGACGGTGACCCAGATCGTCGACCAGATCGCCAAGGAGAACGGCATCACGCTCGTGCTGCCGACCCAGGCGGTGATCCATGCCGAACCGGACATGAACATCACACCCGAGGTGCTGCGCCGCCTGAACGCGCGCCTGACCAAGGTCACGATCGAGGTGCCGAAATAGGCCGGGCGGCGCGCCGCGGCCGGAGAGGCGCGGCCCGGGCCGGTCTCGGCGGGTGGCCGCGCGCCGTGGCGCGCCCCGAATCGTCAAGGCTCTAGCGACGTTGATAATTTCCCGTAGATCGGGCACAAAGTGCCTGACTGCGTCGGCCGCCGCTGGGCGTCCGGCCGGACGAAAGGCCGCGCCGGGCGTTCCCGGAGCGCGCGGCGCTAGGGGTGCGGGCGGACGAAATGGCGATGGAAGCGACCACCTCCACGGGTAGCGAGGCGAAGCCCGTCGAACTCGACGTCAATCGCGTGATGGAGATGATCCCTCACCGGTACCCGTTCCTGATGGTGGACCGGGTGATCGACGCGATCGCGGACAAGAGCGCCGTCGGCATCAAGAACGTCTCGATCAACGAGCCCCATTTCCAGGGCCATTTTCCGCAGCGCCCGGTGATGCCGGGCGTGCTGATCATCGAATCCATGGCGCAGACCGCGGCGGTCCTGGTGGTGCATACGCTCGGGCCGGCGGCCGAGGGGAAGCTGGTCTATTTCATGGCGGTCGACGATTGCCGCTTCCGCCGCCCGGTGATGCCGGGCGACCAGCTGCGCATCGAGGTCACCAAGGAACGCAGCCGCGCCATGGTGTGGCGTTTCCGCGGCGAGGCCAAGGTCGACGGCGTGCTCGTGGCGGAGGCCACCTTCGCCGCGATGATCATGGACGAGTAGGCCCATGGTCGCGAACGTCACGGCGGCGCTCGCGGGGGCGCGCATCCATCCGACCGCGATCGTCGATCCCAAGGCCGAGCTCGCGCGCGGCGTCGAGATCGGCCCCTATTCGGTGATCGGGCCCGACGTGCGGCTCGCCGACGGCGTCGCGGTCGGCCCGCATGTGGTGATCGACGGGCGCACCTCGATCGGCGCGGGCACGCAGATTTTCCCCTTCGCGTCCATCGGCCACATTCCGCAGGACCTCAAATACAAGGGCGAGCCGTCCGAGCTCGCGATCGGCGCCCTCAACGTGATCCGCGAGCACGTGACGATGAATCCCGGCACCGAGGGCGGCGGGATGGTGACGCGCGTCGGCGACCGGTGCCTGTTCATGGTCGGCGCCCACGTCGCGCACGACTGCAAGGTGGGCGATCACGTCATCATGGCCAACAACGCGACCCTCGCGGGCCATGTCGAGGTGGGCGACTGGGCGATCCTGGGCGGGCTCTCGGCCGTGCACCAGTTCTGTCGCATCGGGCGCTTCGCCATGATCGGCGGCATGTCCGGGGTCGAGGGCGACGTGATCCCCTACGGCTCGGTGATGGGTAACCGCGCGCGCCTCGCCGGCCTCAACATCGTCGGCCTGAAGCGGCGCGGCTTCTCGCGCGACCAGATCCACAATCTGCGCACCGCCTACCGCCTCCTGTTCGCGCAGGAAGGCACCATGGCCGAGCGCCTCTCGGACGTCGAGGAGATCTATCACGACAACGAGGTGGTGATGGAGATCGTCGGCTTCATCCGCGCCGATTCGACCCGGGCGATCTGCCAGCCCAAGCCGGGTGAGGTCGAGTAATCCCGCGATGGCGTCCAAGCTCGGCATCGTCGCCGGCGGCGGGGCCTTGCCCGCGCGCTTGGTCGAGGCGTGCCGCGCCAAGGGCTGGCCGGTCGCACTGGTCGCGATCGAGGGCCAGGCCGAGCCCGGCCCCATCGCCGGCATAAACCCCGTCCGCCTTCCGCTCGGCTCGCCCGGCCGCGCGCTCCGCTATGCGCGGAGCGAAGGCGTCGAGCGCGTCGTGTTCGTGGGCGCCTTGCGCCGTCCGCGCGGCCTGCGCGACCTTCTCGCCATCGGATTTCCGGATTGGGTCGCCTGGAGCTTCATCTTCGGAAGGCGCGGCGCGATCCTGCGCGACGACGGATTCCTCCGTGCCGTGGCGCACGCGGCGGAGAAATTCGGGCTCGAGGTGGTCGGGGTCGAGACGATCGATCCGAGCTTGTTGGCCGCGGAGGGCCGCTACGGGCGCCTCGCACCCGACGCCGAGTCCGCGCGCGACATCGAGATCGGCATCGCCGCGGCGCAGTCGATCGGGCGCGTGGATCGGGGGCAAGGGGCGATTGTCCATCGCGGCCAGGTGATCGCGACCGAGCGGGCCGACGGCACCGACGCGATGATCGCGCGCGCGGGCGCCTTGCTCGCGCGCCTCCGAGGTGCCGACGCCAAAGGCGGCGTGCTGGTCAAGGTCAAGAAGCCGGGGCAGGAGGCGCGGATGGATTTGCCCACGATCGGCCTCCGCACCATCGAGCGCGCGCGCGCGGCGGGGCTCGCCGGCATCGCGGTCGAGGCGGGGGCGGCGCTGGTCCTCGACCGCGACGCGCTTGCGCGCGCGGCCGACGCGGCCGGCCTCTTCGTGGTGGGCGTCAAGGTGCCGGAATCCTCGGCCGAGACGCGCGGCGCCGGGCAGGGTCCGCTCATCTATCTCATGGCGGGCGAGCCCTCGGGCGACGCGCTCGGCGCGCGCCTCATGGCGGCCTTGAAGCGCGAGACCAACGGCGCCGTGCGCTTCGCCGGCATCGGCGGCGAGCGCATGATCGGCGAGGGCCTGGCGAGCGATTTTCCCATGGCCGAGCTTTCGATCATGGGGCTCGCCGAGGTGCTGCCGAAGGCGCCCCAGATCCTGCGCCGCGTGCGCGAGACCGTCGCGCGCATCCGCGACCTCGAGCCGGACGCCGTGGTGTCGATCGATGCGACCGGCTTCTGCTTCCGGGTCGAGAAGCGCCTCAAGGCCGCGCGCGCGGGCATTCCGCTCATCCATTACGTGGCCCCCATGGTCTGGGCCTGGCGGCCCTGGAAGGCGAAGCTGGTCGCGAAGTTCCTTGACCGACTCCTGGTGCTCCTCCCCTTCGAGCCGCCCTATTTCGAGAAGGAGGGCTTGGCCACGAGCTTCGTCGGCCATCCCGTGATCGAGGAGGGGGCGGATAAGGGCGACGGCAAAGGGTTTCGCGCGCGCCATGGCATCCCCGAGGACGCGCCGCTGCTTGCGGTGCTGCCCGGGAGCCGGCATGGCGAGGTGAAGCGCCTGTTGCCCGTGTTCGGCGCGAGCTTGGGCTTGCTCGCCGCGCGTTTCCCCGGCCTACGCGCCGTGGTCGCGACGGTCGAGACGGTGGCCGACGAGGTCGCGGCGGCGATCCGCAGCTGGCCGGTGCCGACCACGCTCGTGCGCGGCACGGCGGAGAAATTCGACGCCTTCGCCGCGGCGAACGCCGCCCTCGCGGCCTCGGGCACGGTCTCGATCGAGCTCGCCCTTGCGCGTTGCCCGATGACGATCGCCTACAAGGTCTCGCCCGCGACCGCGTGGCTGTTGCGCCATTATTATTTTCGCCACCGGCGCGTGAACTACGCCTCGATCGTCAACATCCTGGCCGACCGGCCGGCGATCCCGGAATTGCTGCAGGACGATTGCCGGTCCGACCGGCTCGCGGAGACGGTCGGTCGCTTCCTCTCAGACGAGGCCGCGCGGCGCGCGCAGATCGAGGGCGCGGCACCGGCGCTCGCCTCCCTCGGCGCCGTGGGCGTGGCGCCGAGTATCGCCGCCGCGCGCGCCGTGCTCGAGACCATCGCGCACAAGACAAAAGCGGCCCCGGCGTCGTAAACTGCCGTCTCAGGTCGGGTGCTTCGCGCGGCGCGCGGGGCCCGGCGCTCCAATCGACGAGGCTTATCATGAGCACGACCGACACCAAGCCCCAAGCCGCCGCGGGCAAGACCGGATTCGAGCGCGCGCGCCTGCTGCATACCATGATCCGGGTGCGCGACCTCGGGAAGTCGCTCGACTTCTACACGCGGCTCCTGGGCATGAAGGAATTGCGCAAGCGCGACTATCCGAGCGGCGAGTTCACGCTCGCCTTCGTCGGCTATGGCGGCGAGGAGGACTCGACCGTGATCGAGCTCACCCACAATTGGCCGCGTCAGGAGCCTTACGCGATGGGCGAGGCGTTCGGCCATCTCGCCATCTCGACGCCCGACATCTACGGCGCGTGCGCGCGCCTCGCGGCCGAGGGCGTCAAAATCCCGCGCCCGCCCGGGCCCATGAAGCATGGCGGCAGCGTGATCGCCTTCATCGAGGATCCGGACGGCTACAAGATCGAGCTGATCGAGCGCAGCTAGGAGGCCGCGTGCGGCTCAATCTCGACCATATCGGTCAGATTTCGCTCCCGGTCACCGACACCGACCGCTCGGAAGCCTTCTACGGCACCGTGCTCGGCCTCCGTAAGCTCTATCGCTTCGGCGATCTCGCGTTCTTCGACTGCGCGGGCGTGCGGCTGATGCTGGAGAAGGTGCGCGATCCGGGCGATCTCGTCCCGCGCGGCTGCATCTATTTCCGCTGCGCGGACATCGCCCTCGCGGTCGCCGAGCTGGAAAAGCGCGGCCTCGCCTTCACGAGCCGTCCGCACCGGATCGCGAAGATGGACGACCACGATCTGTGGATGGCGTTCTTCGAGGATCCGGACGGGCACACTTTGGCGCTTATGCAGGAAGCGCCCAAGGGCTACGCGCCGAGTTGAGCGCCGGCCGAATGCGCCGGGGCCGGCCGCCTCAGCGCATGCCGCGCGCTAGGATCAGGATCGCCGCGGCGGCGGCGGCGAGGAGGAGCGTCTGGATGAGGCGCCGCCACGCGTCCGGCCCGCGCAGCTTGCGGCCATTGTCGTTGGCGGCGACGAGGCGGATGCGGCGCGGCGGCCGTAGCGCCCAATCGGCGGCGCCGTCCTCTTCCCGTCTCTCGGGTCCGCCCGAGGCCATGGCGCGCTATTTGCGCTCGGCGATCGCGACGTAGCCGCGCTTGGCGTGGCCGGTATAGAGCTGGCGCGGGCGGCCGATCTTCTGCGACGGATCCTCGATCATCTCGTTCCACTGGGCGACCCAGCCGACCGTGCGCGCGACCGCGAACAGCACGGTGAACATGCTGGTCGGGAAGCCGAGCGCGTTGAGGATGATGCCCGAGTAGAAGTCGACGTTCGGATAGAGCTTGCGCTCGACGAAATACTCGTCCTGGAGGGCGATGCGCTCGAGCTCCATGGCGAGCTTCAGGAGCGGATCGTCGTGGAGGCCGAGCTCGTCGAGCACCTCGTAGCAGGTGCGGCGCATCACCGCCGCGCGCGGGTCGTAGTTCTTGTAGACCCGGTGGCCGAAGCCCATCAGGCGGAACGAGCTGTCCTTCGCCTTGGCGCGCTTCACGAATTCGGGAATGCGGTCCGCGCTGCCGATCTGGCGCAGCATGTTCAGGACCGCCTCGTTGGCGCCGCCGTGAGCCGGGCCCCAGAGGGACGCGATGCCGGCCGCGATGCAGGCGAAGGGATTGGCGCCGCTCGAGCCCGCGAGGCGCACGGTCGAGGTGGACGCGTTCTGCTCGTGGTCGGCGTGGAGGATGAAGATGCGGTCCATCGCCTTCGCCAGCACCGGATTGACCTGGTACTCCTCGGCCGGCACGGCGTAGGTCATGCGCAGGAAATTCTCGGCATAGCTCAGGTCGTTGCGCGGATAAACGAAGGGCTGGCCGATCGTGTACTTGTACGCCATGGCGGCGATCGTCGGCATCTTCGCGATCAGCCGGTAGGACGCGATCTTGCGGTGACCCGGGTCGGTGATGTCCGTCGAATCGTGGTAGAAGGCCGAGAGCGCTCCCACCACGCCGCACATCACCGCCATCGGATGCGCGTCGCGCCGAAAGCCGCGATAGAAGGCCGAGAGCTGCTCGTGCACCATCGTGTGGAGCGTGATGTCGCGCGTGAATTTCTTCTTCTCCGGCGCGGTCGGCAGCTCGCCGTTGAGCAGCAGGTAGGCGACCTCCATGAAGTCGCTATGCTCGGCGAGCTCCTCGATCGGATAGCCGCGATGGAGCAGCACGCCTTTGTCGCCGTCGATGTAGGTGATCCTGGACTCGCAGCTCGCGGTCGAGGTGAAGCCCGGATCGTAGGTGAACATGTCGGTGGCGCCGAAGAGCTTGCGGATGTCCACCACCTTGGGCCCGATGGTCCCGCTCATCACCGGTAGCGATAGCGATACGTTGCTCGCGGGATCCGAGAGCGTCATCGTCTCGGGCTTGGTGACGGGGGACTTGGTCTCGACTTGGCTCATGGGACTTCCCTCGATTTGGCGCCGGCTGCGGGCCCGAATCGGGGCCCGAGGGACTCGTTCTGATGCGATGCACAATAAACCGCTTGGGGCGATTTATCAATTCACGCCTAAGGCGCGGACAATCTAAGTTACGTCCCTGATTCTGCCCAAAACTTCGGCGTTTCCGAGGAGCTCCATGACCTCGAAGATGCCGGGGGAGACGGTCGAGCCGGTGAGGGCCGCGCGGAGCGGCTGGGCGAGCTCGCCGAGCTTGACCCCCTCGGCCTCGGCCGAGGCGCGGACGGCCGCCTCGATCGAGCCCTGGTCCCAGCTGGCAAGCGCCTCGAGCGCGGGGACGAGGTGCGCGAGGCGGGCGCGCGCGGCCGGGTCCAACAGGGCGGCCGCTTTGGGGTCGAGCGCGATCGGGCGCGGGCGCACATAGGCGCTCCCAAGGCGCGCGAGCTCGACCAGCGTCTTGGCGCGCGCCTTGAGCCCGTCCATGCCGCGCAGAAGCCGCGTCTCGGCGGCGGGATCGGGCTCGAGGCCCAGCTCCTTCTTGAAGATCGGGCGCAGGAGCTCGAGGAGCCGCCCGTTCTCGGCCGCGCGCAGATAATGGCCGTTGAGATTGTCGAGCTTGGCGAAGTCGAAACGCGCGGGCGAGCGGCCCACTTGCCCGATGTCGAACCACTCGATCGCCTGCTCGGTCGAGATGATCTCGTCGTCGCCATGGGCCCAGCCGAGGCGCAGGAGATAATTGCGCATCGCCTCGGGCAGATAGCCGAGGTCGCGGTACGCGTCGACGCCGAGCGCGCCGTGGCGCTTCGAGAGCTTGGCGCCGTCGGGCCCGTGAATGAGCGGAATATGGGCGAAGTGGGGCACGCTCCAATCGAGCGCGCGGTAGAGCTGGGTCTGGCGGAACGCGTTGGTCAAATGGTCGTCGCCGCGGATCACATGGGTCACGTTCATGTCGTGGTCGTCGACCACGACCGACAGCATGTAGACCGGCGTTCCGTCCGCGCGCAGCAGGATCATGTCGTCGAGCTGCTCGTGGGACACGCGTACCGTGCCCTGGACCAGATCGTCGATCGCGGTCTCGCCCTCGACGGGCGCCTTGAGGCGGATCGCGTAGGGCATTCCGGAGGCGATCGAGGCGGGATCTCGGTCGCGGCATTTCCGGTCGTAGCCCGTGGGCCGGCCCGCGGCACGCGCCGCCTCGCGCCGCGCCGCCAGCTCTTCCGCGGTGCAGACGCAGCGATAGGCGCGGCCGGCCGCGAGAAGATCGCGCGCGACCTGGGCATGGCGCTCGGCGCGTGCCGACTGATAGACGACGTCGCCGTCCCAATCGAGGCCGAGCCAGCTCAGCCCGTCGAGGATCGCGGCCTTGGCGGCCTCGGTCGAGCGCGCCTTGTCCGTGTCCTCGATACGCAGCAGGAACCTGCCCTTGGTATGGCGCGCATAGAGCCAGTTGAAGAGCGCGGTGCGCGCGCCGCCGATATGGAGGAAGCCGGTGGGCGAGGGAGCAAATCGGACGATCACGGGCATCGATGGGCGATTCCTCTTACGAAGGACGTGGCAGCCTCATTCTTGGAGACATCCGGCGCGCAAAGCGCGCCTCTTGTTCGAACAAGAGGCGGGCCTTGCCCGCCGCCGCCCTCATCCTGAGGAGCTTGCGCAGCAAGCGTCTCGAAGGATGGCGGCGGGGTTCCTCAGGATGAGGAGCCGGCGAACCTGAGGCTCGGTCCTCGACAGGTCGGCTCGGAGCCTTGCCACTCGTCAGCATCGGGGCGGCTCGTGTAGCATATCCGGGCCGGCGCGTCTCACAAAGGCTCGATACGCAAGCAGGTCGGGCCGACGGATTTCGATGCCCAGGTACCTGGGGCGGCCGGCGCCAGGGGCGAGCGGGATGGATTGGAGCGGCGCCGAGTTCGATCGGCCAGCGGCGAAGGCGCGGACCCCGATGCACGAAGGGGTTGTCGGGCGCGGCCGCGATCTCCTGTGGCGCGAGCTCGAGGCGGAGCGCGAGCGCTGGCCGCTTTGGCTGCCGGCCTTCATGGCGGCGGGGATCGGGCTCTATTTCGCGCTCACCTTCGAGCCCGCGCGTTGGCCGGCGCCGCTGATCGCCTTGCTCGCGCTCGCGGCCGCCTATGTCGGGCGGCGTCGCCACGGGATTTTGCTGATCGCCCTCCCCGTGGCGGCGCTCGCCCTGGGCTTTGCGCTCGCGGCCTGGCGCACGGATCAAGTCGCGGCTCCGCGTCTCGATACGCGGATCGGCCCGACCGAGGTGAGCGGGCGCGTGATCGAGGTGGAAGAGGTCGCGCATGGGCGCCGCATCACCCTCGACCATCCCTCGATCGAAGGCCTCGCATCCGACAAAACGCCCGCGCGCGTGCGCGTCCGCGTGCGCGGCGACGAGCCGCTCATGCGGCCCGGCGACCGGATGCGCGTGCGCGCGGTGCTGTTGCCGCCCTCCGAGCCGGTCTCGCCCGGTGCCTTCGATTTCGAGCGCCACGCCTATTTCCTCCGTCTCGGCGGGGTGGGCTACGCCTACGGGAAGCCTACGGTCGAGCCCGCGCGCCCGAGCGGCTTCTCGCTCTGGCTCGCGTCCTTGCGCGACCGCATCGCCGCGCGCGTGACGGCGCAATTGCCGGGGGCGGAGGGCGGCATCGCCGCCGCCCTCATGACCGGCGAGCGCGGCTACATCCCGCCCGACGTGGTCGAGGCGATGCGCGATTCCGGCCTCGCCCATCTTCTCGCCATCGCCGGGCTCCATCTCGGGCTGATCACGGGCGCGCTGTTCTTCGGCGTGCGCGCGCTCTTGGCCCTCGTGCCCTATCTCGCGCTGCGTTATCCGATCAAGAAATGGGCGGCGCTGGTCGCCTTCTGCGGCGCCTTCTTCTATCTCATGATCACGGGCGCCACGGTCCCGACCCAACGCGCCTTCCTCATGACCGGCGTGGTACTGCTGGGCGTGATGCTGGACCGCACCTCGATCTCGATGCGCATGGTGTGCTGGGCCGCGGTCGCGGTGATGCTGATCCAGCCCGAAAGCGTGGTCGGCCCGAGCTTCCAGCTTTCCTTCGCGGCGGTGATCGCGCTCATCGCGGCGTACGAGGTATGGCGCGGTCGCATGCTCGCCTGGGCCGGCGGGCCCGGCCTCTGGCGCCGGCCGTTGCTTTACGTCGCGGGCGTCGCCTTCACGAGCTTCGTCACCAGCCTCGCGACCATTCCCTACGCGCTCTACCATTTCGACCGGCTCGCGGCCTTCGGCGTCGCGACCAACATGATCGCCGTGCCGGTGAC
>DATJLQ010000034.1:0-2264 GCA_035509415.1 Alphaproteobacteria bacterium | reverse complement strand
GGCCGCATGCTGCAGATGCACGCGAACCATCGCGAGGACATCAAGGAGGCGCGCGCCGGCGACATCGTGGCGCTGGCGGGCCTCAAGAACACCACGACCGGCGACACGCTGTGCGATCCCGCCCATGCCGTCGTGCTGGAGCGCATGGAGTTCCCCGATCCCGTCATCGAGATCGCGGTCGAGCCCAAGACCAAGGGCGACCAGGAGAAGATGGGGCAGGCGCTGGCGCGTCTTGCCACCGAGGACCCGTCCTTCCGCGTCTCGGTCGATCACGAGAGCGGCCAGACCATCATCAAGGGGATGGGCGAGCTGCATCTCGAGATCATCGTCGACCGCATGAAGCGCGAGTTCAAGGTCGAGGCCAATATCGGCGCGCCGCAGGTGGCCTATCGCGAGACCATCACCCGGCAGGCCGATATCGACTACACGCATAAGAAGCAGACCGGCGGCTCGGGCCAGTACGCCCGCGTCAAGATGCATTTCGAGCCTCTCACCCCGGGCGGCGGCTTCGAGTTCGAGAACGACGTGGTCGGCGGCACCGTGCCCAAGGAATATGTGCCGGGCGTCGAGAAGGGCGTCAGGGGCTCGCTCGACAACGGCGTGCTGGCGGGCTTCCCGGTCATTGACCTCAAGGTGACGTTGACCGACGGCGCCTATCACGAGGTCGATTCCAGCGCGCTCGCCTTCGAGATCGCGGCGCGCGCGGCGATGAAGGAGGGTCTCGCCAAGGCGGGGCCGAAGCTGCTCGAGCCGATCATGCGGGTCGAGGTGGTGACGCCGCGCGACTACATGGGCGACGTCATCGGCGACCTCAACAGCCGGCGCGGGCGCATCACGGGTCAGGATCAGCGCGGCAATGCCGAGGTGATCAATGCCATGGTGCCGCTCGCCAACATGTTCGGCTATGTCAACAACCTGCGCTCGATGAGCCAGGGGCGCGCGCAATACACCATGCATTTCGATCATTACGAGCAGGTGCCGCAAGCGGTGGCGGACGAGGTCCGCGCCAAGATGGCCTGAGCTGCGCCATCTTGGCGCGGCGCCCATCGGGCAGAGGCAGCTTACGAGAGAGAAGGTTCAACCGGAGACTGAGCCATGGCGAAGGCGAAATTCGAGCGGACGAAGCCGCATTGCAATGTGGGGACGATCGGTCACGTGGATCACGGGAAGACGTCGCTGACGGCGGCGATCACGAAGATCCTGGCGGAGACGGGCGGTGCGACGTACACGGCCTACGACCAGATCGACAAGGCGCCGGAGGAGCGGGCGCGCGGGATCACGATCTCGACGGCGCATGTGGAGTATGAGACGCAGAAGCGTCACTACGCGCATGTCGACTGCCCCGGGCATGCCGACTACGTGAAGAACATGATCACGGGCGCGGCGCAGATGGATGGGGCGATCCTGGTGGTGTCGGCGGCGGACGGCCCGATGCCGCAGACGCGCGAGCACATCCTGCTGGCGCGGCAGGTGGGGGTGCCGGCGATCGTGGTGTTCCTCAACAAGGTCGACATGGTGGACGATCCCGAGCTCCTGGACCTGGTGGAGCTCGAGGTGCGGGAGCTGCTGAGCTCTTATCAGTTCCCGGGGGACAAGATCCCGATCGTCCGGGGCTCGGCGCTGATGGCGCTGGAGGACAAGAACAAGGAGCTGGGCCACGAGGCGATCTTGAAGCTGATGGCGGCGGTGGACGAGTACATCCCGCAGCCGGTGCGGGCGAAGGACAAGCCGTTCCTGATGCCGATCGAGGACGTGTTCTCGATCTCGGGCCGCGGCACGGTGGTGACGGGCCGGGTCGAGCGCGGCATCGTCAAGGTGGGCGACGAGATCGAGATCGTGGGTCTCAGACCGACGACGAAGACGGTGGTGACGGGCGTCGAGATGTTCCGCAAGCTCTTGGACAGCGGCGAGGCCGGGGACAATATCGGCGCGCTGCTGCGCGGCACGAAGCGCGAAGAGGTGGAGCGGGGCCAGGTTCTGGCGGCGCCGGGGTCGATCACGCCGCACACGAATTTCCAGGCGGAGGCGTACATCCTGACCAAGGAGGAAGGTGGCCGCCACACGCCGTTCTTCACCAATTACCGGCCGCAATTCTACTTCCGGACGACGGATGTGACCGGGACGGTGAAGCTGAAGGAAGGCACGGAGATGGTGATGCCGGGCGACAACGTGCAGATGGAGGTGGAGCTGATCGCGCCCATCGCCATGGACGAGGGCCTGCGCTTTGCCATCCGCGAAGGCGGCCGCACGGTGGGCGCCGGCGT
>DATJLQ010000033.1:0-1367 GCA_035509415.1 Alphaproteobacteria bacterium | reverse complement strand
TACGCGCTCACCGAGCGCAATATCGAGCGCGAACATATTCCCGTGGCGCAGGAGATGGGCATCGGGCTGTGCCCGTGGAGTCCGCTGGCCGGCGGATTCCTCGCGGGGAAATACAAGCGCGAGGGCGACAAGGGCAAGGGCGAAGGGCGGCTGGCGCTGCCGTCGGGCGGGCTTTTCAATCGCTTCACGGAGCGCAACTGGCGGATTCTCGACGTGCTGCTCGACGTGGCGAAGCAGGCGGGCAAGCCTCCCGCGCAGGTGGCGCTCAATTGGCTCGCCGCGAAGCCGGGAGTGACGTCGATCATTCTGGGCGCGACGAAAGTGGCGCAGCTCGACGACAACCTCGCCGCGATCGAGTGGACGCTGCCCGCCGAGCTCTACAAGAAGCTCGACGATGCGAGCGCGATCGAGGCGGTCCATCCGTACAATTTCTACAATTCGACGATGCAGACGCGCGTGAGCGGCGGGACGAACGTCCAGGCGTGGCGGCCGGCCGCGGTGTATCACGGCGCGGTGGTCGAGGAGAAAAAGCAGGCCGCGGATTAGCGCACGGCGGCCGGCGAGATTGGGCGATTCGGCGGGCGCGCGCGAGCAGCTCGTGGCAGGGAAACGCGAACACTTGCTGCGGGTGAGGCTGCGCATTGGAAGGGGCTTCGCCCCGACGTCTTTTGGCGGGGTTGAAACCCCGCCCTTCCACCGGGCGATACTGGCGCGGACTGCGCGCTGCGCCTCGTGTGCGGATCGGCGCACCGAAAACATTAGCGGCGAGATGCAGACGCGCGTGAGCGGCGGGGACGAACGTCCAGGCGTGGCGGCCGGCCGCGGTGTATCACGGCGCGGTGGTCGAAGAGAAGAAGCAGGCCGCGGATTAGTCTCGTCGCGTGGGCGTCACGAGCTCGTCGGCATTGCGCAGGTCGGGGAACAGCCAGGCCCAGAGCGCGGTGACGACGAGCGTGCCGACGCCGCCGAGCACGACCGCCGGCACGGTGCCAAACGCCCACGCGGTGGCGCCGGACTCGAAGGCGCCGAGTTCGTTGGACGCGCCGATGAAGACCATGTCGACGGCGTTCACGCGGCCGCGCATTTCGTCGGGCGTGCGCAGCTGGATCAGGATGCCGCGGACCACGACGCTGACCATGTCGGTGGCGCCGACGAAAACGAGCGCCGCGAGCGAGAGCGCGAGGCTGTGCGACACGCCGAAGAGAATCGTGCAGACGCCGAAGCCCGCGACGCACCATAGCATCTTTATCCCGGCGCGCTTGCCGAGCGGGCGGTACGCCAGAAGCAGCGCCATGATCCCCGCGCCCACCGCGGGCGCGCAGCGCAGCAGGCCGAGTCCCCAGGGGCCGGTGTGGAGAATGTCGCGC
>DATJLQ010000032.1:0-14596 GCA_035509415.1 Alphaproteobacteria bacterium | reverse complement strand
TGCAAAACATCCAGGGAGGATCGCCATGCGTCTCTACACGCACCCGGCCTCGACCACGAGCCGGCCGGTGATGCATTTCATCGCCGAGAGCGGCATCGACTGCGAGCTCAAGGTGGTCGACATCTTCACCGGCGAGCATTACGGCGAGGCCTATTCCAAGATGAACCCGAACCGCCTCATCCCCATGCTCGAGGAGGGCGAGTGGCGGCTCACGGAAAGCGCTTCGATCCTGCGTTATCTCGCCGAGAAGATCGGCTCGCCCGCTTACCCGACCGAGCTCAAGGCGCGCGCGCGGGTCAACGAGATCATGGATTGGTTCAACTCGAACTTCTACCGCGACTGGGGCTATGGGCTCATCTACCCGCAAGTGTTTCCGACCCTGAAACGCGAGGACCCGGCGGTGCAGGCGGCGGTGGTCGCCTGGGGCAAGGAGAAGTCGAAGATCTGGCTCAAGGTGCTGGACGAGCACTGGCTCGGGCCGAAGAAGAAATTCCTCTGCGGCGAGACGCTCACCATCGCGGATTATTTCGGCCTCTCGCTCACGACGGCGGGCGAGCTGGTCCATTGCGACTTCTCGGGCTACCCGAACGTCGCGCGTTGGCTGGCGGCGATGAAGGCGCGCCCCGCCTATGCCAAGACCTACGAGGTCTTCAACGGCTTCGTCGCGTCCACCAAGGGCCAGCCCTTCGAGGCGATCCGGGCGTGACCCCCGCTTGAGCGCCGCGCGCTCACGGCTTGTCTTCACGTTGCGAAAAGCCCGCCCCTCGGCGGGCTTTTCCATGTTCGTGGCGCCTTATCCAGGGCGCCTTACCCAGGGCGGCCCAAAATCGCTCTTGACAATCCAATCGGCCAATATATCTTACGATATATCTAACGCTCTAACCAAGGACACACTCATGCACACCCATCATCGACACCGCGGCCCGCACCACGCCATGGGCCGCCATTTCCGCCGCCACGGCTTCGCGGCGCACTTCCTGGGCGGCGACGGGCCCGGCGGGCGCGCCTTCGGCCCCGGACGCAAGCTCGCCTCGGGCGACCTGCAGCTTCTGATCCTCGCCCTCATCGAGGAAAAGCCGCGCCACGGCTACGAGCTCATCAAGGAGATCGAGGAGCGCTCGAGCGGCTTCTATGCGCCGAGCCCCGGCATGGTCTACCCGGCACTCACCTATCTCGAGGAGATCGGCCATGCCGATATCGAGGCCGAGGGTGCCAAGAAGCTCTACCGCATCACCGCGGCCGGGAAGGCCCATCTCGAGGCGAACCGCGAGGTGATCCAGGCGATGCTCGCCCAGCTCGCGCGCGCCGGACGGCGCATGGCGCGGGTGCGCGAATTCTTCGCGGCCGAGGAGGCCGACGCCGCGGCGTCGTCCGGCGGCGACGCGGAGGCCGAGCTCTACGCCGCGCGGCGCGCGCTCAAGCTCGCGATCGGCGGCAAGCTCGACGCGCCGCCCGAGGAGCAACGCCGGGTCGCCGAGATCCTGAAGCGCGCGACCAAGGAACTGCGCGGCGACTAGGACCGCCCATGAGGCTCGCGACGAGACGCGCGCTTGCCGTCGCCTTCGAACGATCGAGGAGAATCGCCATGGCCTTGCGCCAACACCGCTACCGCATCACCGTCGAGCATCTCGCGAGCCCGCGCGAGGACGAGGCGCCGCGCGCACCCCTCGCCTTCGAGGCCGCGAATCACGACGAGATCATCTCGATCGCCGAGCGCGTCCGCGGACGGCTCGACTTTCCGCCCGAGGAGGCGGCAGCGCTCGCGATCGGGATGAAGCTGTTCGGCGAGGTGATGCTCGCGCACCGCGACGATCCGCTGTTCGCGGAATTGCGTCCCGCCTGGCGCGCGTTCATCGCGACGCTCAAGGCGCGAAGGCCGGCGGGCGACGCCGCGGCGGCGGACTAACGCTCGGGCGACGTGCTGCGCCCGATAGCACGCACTCCGTCATGGCCGGGCCGAGGATAAGCTTCGCGTCCCGGCGATCCACGTCTATTGAGCGTCAAGACGTGGATGGCCGGACCAAGTCCGGCCATGACATCGAAGCCATTGTTTCGAACTGAGCCACGGCCCAAGCCCGGGCATGACGCTTCCGGTCAAGAGGGTCACCCCGTTTGCGCGGGATGGAAGATGCGGTCCGCGAAGGCGAGGCGGCGCTGCGCGTCCTTGAGCTCGGGCGACGGGCCCGCCGCGATGCCCCATTGGTCGGTGCGCCCGGGCGGAAAGCCCCACTGGTCCGGCCCGCGGAACTGGTAGCCCGCATCCACCTGCTCGATCTCGGCGGTATATTCGATCACTTCCCGGTCGGGGCCGACGAAATAGGCGAACACGTTGTCGCCCGGCCCGTGGCGCCCGACACCCCAGGCGAGCGGATAGCCGTGGTCGCGCATGCGCCCGGCCCCGCGCATCACCGAATCGATCTCGTCCATCTCGAACGCCACGTGGTTGAGGGTCACCGCGTCCACCTCGGCGAAGGCGATCGAGTGATGGTCCCGGTTGCAGCAAAGGAAGCTCAGCATGCGGGTCTTGTCGATGAGCCGGAAGCCGAGCGCCTTGCAATAGAAGTCCGAAATCGCGTCGCGCGCGCGCGTATTCAGCACCACGTGGGTGATCTTGTAGGGCCGGTCGGGCTCGTAGGCGGGCTCGGCGCAGCCGATCGCGTCCGCGAGGATGCGCATGGTGCGCCCTTCGGGATCGCGGAACGCGAAGCCGTAGCCGCCGCCCGGCTCGCGGATCGGGCCCGCGGGCTCGATCTCGGCGACGCCCGTGGCGACGAGCGAGGCGTGGAGCGCGTCGACCGCATCCCGGTCGGGAGCGGTGAGGGTCACGCGCAAGAGCTCGGCGCGCGGCCGCGCATGCAGGCCCCAAATGTGATGGTGCGGCCCGGTGCCGCGTAGATAGACCGAGCCCGAGCTCTCGCCCACCGGCATCAGGCGCCAGATCTTGGTGTAGAACTCGGCGCTCGCCTTCAAGTCCGGCACGCCGAGATCGACGCTTTGTACCCCATCGACCGACGCGTTCGCCATGCGCCTTGCTCCCATTCTCGTTTCCCCGCCCCCCTCGAGGGGGAGGGTTCGGGTGGGGGGTAACGCCAAGGATCGAGGACTCCACCCCCCACCTCGCGACGCTAGCGCGTCGCCTTCCTGCCCCTCAAGGGGGGAGGACGCTAAGTGGCGCCAGCCGCGGCCAGCGCCTGCCAGATACGCGCGCTCGTCGCCGGCATCTCGAGGTCCTTAACCCCCAGGGGTGCGAGCGCGTCGAGAATCGCGTTCATGACCGCGGGCAAGGCGCCGACCGTCCCCGCCTCGCCCCCACCCTTGACGCCCAAGGGATTGAGCTTGGTCGGCACCGGGTTCGATTCGACCTCGATGTTGCACATCGAATCCGCGCGCGGCATGGCGTAGTCCATGAAGGAGGCGGTCAGGAGCTGCCCACTGCCGCGCTCATAGACCACCTGCTCCATGAGCACCTGGCCGAGCCCCTGGGCGACGCCGCCATGAATCTGGCCCTTGAGCGTCTTCGGATTCACGACGATGCCCACATCGTCCACCACATGATAGCGCGCGAGCGCCACCGCACCGGTCGCGCGGTCGATCTCGACCTCGGCGACGTGGGTCCCGTTGGGGAACGTGTCCTGGGGCGGCGAGAAGGTGCCGCTCTCGTTGAGGCCGGGCTCGAACCCGGGCGGAAGCTTCTGCGGGAGGTACGCCGCGCGCGCGACCTCCTCGAGCGCGATGCCCTTGTCCGTGCCGGCGACGGTGAAACGCCCTTCGGCGAACGCGAGATCCGCCTCGCTCGCCTCGAGCAAATGCGCCGCCAGCCGCTTTCCCTTGGCGACGATCTTGTCGGCCGCGATTGCGACCGCCGTGCCGCCGATCACGGTCGAGCGCGAGCCCATGGTGCCGGTGCCGGCCGCGACCTGATCCGTGTCGCCGTCGACGAAGCGCACGCGCGCGGGATCGAGGCCGAGCTTCTCGCAGAGGATCTGGCGGAACGTGGTCTCGTGGCCCTGGCCCTGGTTCTTGGTGCCCATGAGGAGCGTGGCACCGCCCGACGTGTCGAAGCGGATCTCGGCGAACTCGAAGCCGGGTGCCGCCGCGCGCTCGATCGCGTTGATGACGCCGAGGCCGCGCAACTTGCCGCGCCCCTCGGACTCGGCGCGGCGCTTGGCGAAGCCCGCGACGTCGGCGAATTCGAGCGCCTTCTCCATGCCGCGCGCGAACTCGCCGCAATCGTAACTGACGCCGAGCGGCGTCTTGTAGGGCAGTGCCGAGGCCGGGATCAGGTTCTTGCGCCGGAGCTCGATGCGGTCGAGCTTCAATTCGCGCGCCGTGTCGTCGATCAGGCGCTCGATGACGTAGATCGCTTCCGGCCGCCCGGCGCCGCGATAGGGTGCGGTGGCGCTCGTGTTCGTGAACACGCAGGTCAGATGCGCGTGCGCCGCCGGGATCGCGTAGACGCCGACGAGGGTGCCCAAATTGCTGAAGGTCGAGATCAGGTTCCGGTCGGACGAGAGGTAGGCGCCGAGGTTGGAGGTCATGCGCACCCGGAGGCCGAGGAACTTGCCCGCGCCGTCGAGTGCCAGCTCCGCCTCCGCCACATGGTCGCGCGCATGCTCGTCGGCGAGCAGCACCTCGCTGCGCTCGCAGCTCCATTTGACCGGCCGCCTGAGCTTCTGCGCGGCCCAGAGCACCAACCGGTGCTCGACATATTGCCAGCCCTTGGCGCCGAACGCGCCGCCCACGTCGTTCGCGACCACGCGGATGCGGTGCTCGGGAATCTTGAATACGCTGCCCGCGAGCACGGCGCGCACGCGATGGGGATACTGAACGTCGCAATAGAGCGTGTAGCGCTCGCTGGGCTCGTCATAGACGCCGAGCGCCCCGCGCGGCTCCATGAATTGGGCATGGATGCGGCTGATCGGATAACGCCGCTTCACCACATGGCTCGCGCCCGCGAAGGCGGCCTCGGTCGCGGCCTTGTTGCCGACCTCGTACACGTGGGAGATGTTGTCCGGGCATTCCGGCCAGACCGGCGCGGCACCGGGGAGCGTCGCCTCGGCGGTTGCGGTCACCGACGGGAGCTCCTCGTAGTCGATCGCGACCAGCTCGGCCGCGTCCTTCGCCTGGTTCACCGACTCCGCGACCACGAGCGCGACCGGATCGCCCACGAAATGCACCGCGCCGCGCGCCAAGCCCGGATGGGGCCGCGCGAACATGGGCGAGCCGTCGGGGCGTTTGCGCGGGATCGTGGGGGACGTGGTGCCGAGCCCATCGGCCAGGAGGTCCTCGACCGTGTAGATCGCGAGCACGCCCGGCGACGCCTTGGCGGCCGCGAGATCGACGGACTTGATGCGCGCATGGGCGTGGGGCGAGCGCACGACGACCGCGCGCGCCTGGTCCGGCAGATTGAAATCGTCGATATAACGTCCCTGGCCCGAAAGAAACCGCCGGTCCTCGAACCGGTTTAGCGGCTGACCGATCCCAAACTCACCCATCGTCCCTTAACCCTCGCCTTCCCTCATCCACGCAAGAAACCGAAATCGCAGCCCTGGTCGGCCTGGAGCACTTCGTCCATGTAGAGCTTCTGATAGCCGCGGCTCGGACGCGTGCGGGACTTTTGCTCGGCCTCCCACGCGGCGCGACGCGTCTTGAGCTCCGCCTCGCCCACCAGGAAATCGAGGCGGCGCTCGCTCACGCTGAGCTTGATGCGGTCGCCCGAGCGCACCAGCGCCAAGGGACCGCCGGCGGCCGCCTCGGGCGTCACATGGAGCACGATCGTGCCGAAGGCGGTGCCGCTCATGCGCGCGTCGGAGATGCGCACCATGTCCTTGACGCCCTGGCGCGCGAGCTTGGCCGGAATCGGAAGATAGCCCGCCTCGGGCATGCCCGAGCCGCTCGTGGGGCCGGCATTCTGGAGCACGAGGAAATCGTCCTTGGTCACGTCGAGCGTCGGATCGTCGATACGCGCGGCCAAGTCCGCGAGCGACGTGAACACGACCGCGCGCCCTTCGCGCTCGAAAAGAGTCGGGTCCGCGGCCGAGCGCTTCAGGATCGCGCCGCGCGGCGCGAGCGAGCCGAACAGCGCCACGAGCCCGCCCATCTTCTCGATGGGTGCGTCGGCCGCGCGCACCACGCCGCGATCGACATAGGGTGCAGCACCCTCGAGGCGCTCGCCGAGCGTCGCCCCGGTCACGGTGAGACACTCGAGATGAAGCTTTTCCTTGAGCTCGCGCAGGACCGCACCCACGCCGCCGGCCGCGTAGAAATCCTCCATGTAATGGTCGCCCGTGGGCTTCAAATCGACCAGCACGGGCGTCTCGTCGCTGAGCGCGTTGAGCCAGGCGAGCGGGATCTCGATCGCGCGCCGGCCCGCGATCGCGGTCAAATGCACGATCGCGTTGGTCGAGCCGCCGATCGCGAGCAGCACGCGGAGCGCGTTCTCGATCGATTTCTTGGTGACGATCCTGTCGGGCGTGAGGCGCGAGGACGCGAGCCGCATGGCGGCTTCGCCGGTCGCCTCGGCCGCGCGCAGCCGGTCGGCATGGACCGCCGGGATCGCCGCCGTGCCCGGGAGCGACATGCCGAGCGCTTCGGCGATGCAGGCCATGGTGCTGGCGGTGCCCATGACCGCGCAGGTGCCGGCCGTGGTCGCGAGATTGGCCTCGACCGTTTCGATCTCGGCGGCCTCGATGCCGCCCGCGCGATAGCGCGCCCAGAAACGCCGGCAATCGGTGCAGGCGCCGAGCCGCTCGCCGCGGTAGCGCCCGGTCATCATCGGCCCACCCACGAGCTGGATCGCGGGCACGTTGGCGGAGAGCGCACCCATGAGCTGGGCCGGCACGGTCTTGTCGCACCCGCCCATGAGCACCACCGCGTCCATGGGCTGGGCGCGCACCATCTCCTCGACGTCCATCGACATGAGGTTGCGGAACATGAGGCTGGTGGGGGCGAGGAACACCTCGCCCAGCGAGACGGTCGGAAATTCGAGCGGGAGCCCGCCTGCCGCCGTGACGCCGCGCTTTACGGCCGCGAGCAGCTCGGGGAAATGGCGGTGGCAATTGTTGAAACCGCTCGGCGGATAGGCGATGCCGATAATGGGCCGCGCGAGCTCGGCGCGCGAATAGCCCATGGATTGGGCGAAGGAGCGGCGCAGATAGAGCGAGAAGTCGCGGTCGCCGTAATTGGTGAGGCCGCGCGCGAGCCCGCGGGCGGGGCGGCCGTCTGGGTCTTTCTCGTCGCTCATCCTGGGTCCGTTCGAGGGTTTGAGCGGAATGGGGCACGGCCCGGGCGGAGCCGGGCCCGGGCCTCAAGCGAGGAGGATAGGTCCATGAACCGGGTCGCCGCGTCAATAGGTGCCGCGCCGTCCCTCAGCCGCCCGGGTGCCGCGCGAGCGCGCCCTTTTGCCAGGATGCCCCAGCACCTTTCCAGACCGGCGGGCTGAATTTGAGCGGGATCAGGATCAGGCCCGCCAGCACCGCCATGAATCCCGCGACCGCGATCGCAAAGGTGAAGCCGTGGTGGGTGATCAGAATCGCCGAGAGCACGCCGCCATAGAGGCCGCCCGAGCCCTTGGCGATGGCGTAGAGCAGCCCGTAATTCCCGCCCGCCTCCTGGGCGCCGTAATAATGGCCGATGGTGATCGGGAACAGCGAGAAAAGCGACGCCCAAAAGAAGATCGCGAGGATCGCCGCGACCACGAACAGAATCTCGGAATGGCTGGTGCCGGCATAGATGGTGAGAAACAGAAGCAGCCCGCACAGCACGTAGCTCGCGATCATCATGTTCTCGCAGCCGAACCATTCCGAGAGCGCGCCGAGCATCACCTTGCCGAACCCGTTGGCGATCGCGATGCCGCCCGCGGCCGCGGTCGCGGCGGTCGCGGTGAACTTGAAGCTGTTGGAATAGCCCACGATCTTGCTCATGCCCGCGAGGCCGGCGCTCGAGACCAGGATGAAGGAGACGACGAGGAGCCACATCTGCCAGGTCCGCAACGCCTCGCCCACGCTGTAATGATGCGCCGAGGGGCGCACCGTCGCCTTGGTCTTGGGCCTCCAGCCCGGGGGGTGCCAGCCGGCCGGCGGATCCTTCATGAAGAACGCCGCGACGACCGCGACGCCGCCCACGATCGCCGCCATGATGTAGATGACGTGGAAGAAGGTCTCGGGCGGCGAGGTCTTCGGAATGGCGCGGATCGGGAAGATGAAGGGCAACGAGCCCCACGAGAACGCGCCGGCGATGAGGCCGGTCATGACCCCGCGCCGGTCGGCGAACCATTTGTTCCCGGTGGTCACCGCGTTGTTGTAGATGAAGCCGGCGAACAGGCTGCTGACGCTCCAGATGGCGAGCACCAGCGGGTAGGACGGGCCGAACGAGATCGAGAGGATGCCGAGGCCCGCGAAGAGGCCGCCGATCGCGGTGGTCCAACGCGGCCCGAACCGGTCGCGCAGCATCCCGCCCGGCAACATGCCGACCGACTGGCACAGGATGAACATGGTGAACATGAGCGCCACCTGCTCGTGCGACCAGCCGTAGATCGCGGCGATGTGGCCGGACATGGAGCTCCAGGCGTACTCGAACGGGCTGATGATGAACATGGCCGCGAAGGCCGCGGCCAGCACCACGTAGCGGCTGTAGCCGAGGATTTCCCGGTCGGTCGGGAATTCGGAGGCGCGCGTCGTCGTCGAGTCGCTCATCGTCTCGTCTCCTCCCTGCCCCTCGAACGATCGTCTTTTTCCGTCGAGCGCTCGAATGGCGCCCGTTGGGTCCGAGCCGAAGGGCTCAGGTCTCGCGCATCTTCACCACCACCTTGATCGCGTCGTCGATGCGCTCGCGCGCGTATTTGATCGCGGTCGGCACTTCGGCGAGCGGGAAAGTGTGGGTGTGGATCAGCTTGGCCTCGAAGCGCCGCTGGCCCATGAGCGCGGCCGCACGGTGGGTCGCGCTCTTCCCCTCGCCGCGGATGCCGAACACGTAGATGTTGTTGCGCACGAGATAGGCGAGATCGACCGGCACCGGCTCGGCCGGAAACGCCGCGAGGCAGATGCGCCCGCCGCGATTCACCATCTGCGCGGTCTCGTTGAGCGCGTTGGGCGCGCCCGAGCATTCGAGCACGTATTCGACCCCCTTGCCGCCCGTGAGGCGCTTCACCGCCTCGACCGGATTCTCGCGCGTGACGTTGACCACGTGGTCGGCGCCGAGCCTCGTTCCCATCTCGAGGCGCTTGTCGCGCGTGCCGGTCAGGATCACCGGCTGGGCGCCGAGCGCCTTCGCGACCGCGACCCCCATGAGCCCGATCGGCCCCGGCCCGGTGACGACCACACCCTCGCCCGCGATGATGCCGCCGAGCACGTCGAAGCCGTACATCGCGGTGCCGGCGGTGACGATGAGGGTCGCCTCCTCGTCCGAGATGTGGTCGGCGACGTGGACCATGGTGTTGATGCTGTTGATCGCGTATTCGGCGAAGCCGCCGTCGGTCGAGAAGCCGTTGGCGCGATGGCCCTTGGCGGCAAAACCGTAATTCAGGCACGAGGTGTACATGCCCTCGCGGCAGCGCTGGCAGCGCCCGCAGCCCGCATGCACCTCGACCGCGATGCGGTCGCCGATCCTGTACTCGTCGACCGAGGGGCCGAGCTTCACCACCGTGCCCATGTATTCGTGGCCCGGCGTGAAATTGCGGTTGAAGGGCGAGCCGCCATCGACGATCGCGGGGAGCCCGTGATTTATGATCTCGATGTCGGTCGCGCACACCGCGATCGCGTCGATACGCACCAGCACCTCGGCGCGGCCCGGCTCGGGCACCGGCTTCTCGACCAGCTTCAGCTCGTTGGGCCCGCCCAGCACCCAGGCCTTCATGGTCTTCGGGATGGGGAACTCGTTGGCGCGGTCGGCGCGAGTCGGGGTGGTGGTGCTCATCGGGATGCTCCTGCGGTCCTGGTCAAGCGGCGTCTCTGGGACGGGCAGCGCCTGCGGTCGCCCCGAGGCGCCCGACTCGGGCGGATCGGCGCTCTCATATCGTGAAACGATGGTTTGCCTCGACCGATCCTACGGGGCGGCGCGCACGAGGGTCAAGGCGGGCGGCCATGCGCGCGAAGCGCGAACTGTGCATCCCGCGCCCCGGGTATGCCGCAACCTGGGCATGCCGCAACCTGGGCGTGCCGCGGCCCGGCATGGCGCGAACCGGCCGTGTCGCAGCATGATCTTGCGCAAGAATTGACGCTAAATTGAGTAAAATTATCGGCGCTCCTGCGCTGCGCCCGGCCGCGCCGGATTCGTAAGCGGGTTCGGGACCTTGGCGCGCGGCCCGACGCGGCCCTCCCCTTGCGGCGCCGTTGGATTTCAGTGCATGCTTATGATCGTCCGGGATCGAAGACGCGACCCGGGCGCCTGAGGCGCCTGGGTGCCTCCGAGACGCACAAGCCGGGCCGACGCTCTCCGGGACGGGAGCGGGGGCCGATGGGCGGCGTCCTCGGCATCCCGAGGGGGAGTGGACAGATGGTAGATTCGAGCGGCGGCAGCGGCCCAGTCACCAAGGCCGCGTATATTCAGACCGTCGGGTTGTTCGAGCGCTTGCACCGGAGGTTTCTCGACGTCATCCGCACCGAGCTCGAGCGGCTCCATATCGGCGACATCAACAACGTCCAGGCGCTGATCCTGTTCAACATCGGCGACCGCGAGTACACGGTCAGCGAGATCATGCAGCGCGGCCATTATCTCGGCACCAACGTCACCTACAACCTCGCCAAGCTCAGCACGTCCGGCTACCTGATCAAGATGCCGTCGGCGCACGACCGGCGCTCGGTCCATGTGCGGCTGAGCGAGAAGGGGATCCTGCTTTGGAAGGCGATCGACGCCGCGTGCGACGCCCATGTGCGCGCGATCCGCGGCCGCATCGAGCCGGTCGTGTTCGCCGACATGACCCACGCCATGCAGGCGCTCGAGCAGGTGTGGAACGAGTTCGTCGACAACAAGGGCGTCGGCGCCGTGCGCGCGCGCGCGAAGGTGGGCGACGGGGAATAGGGCGTAGGCGGCGCGGCCTCGAGGCCGCGCGGCGACGCGCGCTGTCGATAGCGGCAAAAGGCCCCGGAGACGGAGCCTTTTCGATGCGCCGTTGTTTCGGCCGGGCTCGGGCGTCTCGTTGCCGGGGCCCGCACCGACCGCGATCCGATGCTCAGGATGCGTTGAGCCCACTCGGCATCGCTTGGCGACATGTCGCTCGAGGCGCGCCGCGCCCGGGGGGCCCGATCAGGCGATGCGGGTCACGACCGTGCCGGCGACCAGGTCGCCGAGCCGCTGCCGCTTCTTCGTGGCCAAGACCAGGATGAAGCCGACGAGATAGAGGAAGGCGCCGTCGGCGATCCGCAGCACGTTGCGCACCACCGACGCGCGCCAGCCGATGGGCGAGCCGTCGGCCTCGTTGACGACGCGCAGCTTGACGATGAGCTTCCCCAGGGTGGCGCCGAGGGTCGCCTCCATGACGATGAAATAAAGCAGGGCGACGATTGCGCCGACGAAGGCCGCGGCACCGGTGAGATTGAACCCGCCTTCCGTCGTCTGGCCGAAGATTTTGGCGACGACCCACAAGACGGCCAGGGTGACCGCGAGGTCGATGATGCCTTCGACCGCGCGCAGCCCGGGGCCCGCATAATCCATCACCACTCCCCCCAATGCGTCCAACGGCGTCTTCGGCGGCAACGCGTTATCCGTTCGGCGCCCGCTCTGCGGCGCCGCTTGGTTTCCCCTTATCGACTATCGCTCGACATGCCGGACTATTCCGTCGCGACGTGGATGCCGATCGGCTTCCACACGCCGTCCGACTGAATGAACTTCAAGTCGTAGACCACGTGCTTGGGCTTGGTCTCGAAATACCCGCGCAGCCGCAAGACGCCGTCGTTGTTTATTTCCGGCGCACCCGTCGGCTTCATCGCCATGCCGACGACCATCTTGATATCGACGTTCTTGTCGCGGAACGGCTTGAAGATCGCCGTCAGCTTCTCGGCCGTGAATTGATCCCGGAACGGCTTGGCGGACGACGCGAGCAAGACGCTGTAATTGTCGGTCTCGTTGGCGTCGTTGAACGTCATGAGCGTCGACTTGACGAGAATCTCCTGCTCCATCGGATCGGGCAAATTCAGCGCCGACGCGGCGTTGCAAAAGAGCAGCAGGCCCAGGGCGCCGATCATGGTTCCCGACAGGATCGCCTGCCACGACATCGCGATGCGCTTCATTTGCCACCCCCAAAACAATGAATGCCGATTGAAAAGACGAAAACAAGTCGCGGTGAAGCGTTAACAGGGCCCCCCGACCGCGTCAATGACGCAACCTCGATGCTCGATCGGTCGCGAGTCGAGGGCGCGCCGACATCGCGGCAGATGCGCCGATTGGTGCCTTGTTTCGGCGGGTTAAGTCTAGGCGCGCGGGCACGCAACCGCCGAGGGCCGACCCTTGAAATGCGCGTCCGCAGCAAGTGCCTTTTTGGTGGCGGCAGGCCGTTGCGCCCAACCGGTCCTATTGGCAAGTCGTGTTCGGGAAATTGCCCTTGCAGGTCAAGGTGCCGCAACAAGGCGTGCCGTTGAGGACGCAAGCCTGGCCCGACGGAATGCAGTCGTTGCCCGAAACCCTGTCGCCCGGCACGGACATCGGCCCCTTCGGCCGGTGCCAATCCAACGATGCGGGCAGGGTCCGGGACGGCACCGTTAACGCCGACGGCGCCGCGATCGGCTCGTTGGCGCGAGGCATTGCGACCCAGCCGGTTCCTGCCAAGGCGACTAAAATCCCGACGTCCAGAACGTAGTGCTTGATGTGCATGGCTTACCCCCCGTCCCAATCGGTCGCGGAGCCGGACTAGGCGCACGCTGAAAATCCGCGACGCGGCCGATCCTCTTTAGCAAATATTGGGCGCCCTGGCGAGGCATGCGCGGGGCTCCGCCGGCCCCGCGCCCATTGCCCGAGAGACCGTTACTCAACTAACATGCGAGCAGGACCGCGCGACGGGAGCGGCCGCAGTACCCGATTTTTCCGGCGGCCGCGTTCCCGGTCGACATTGAGGGAGGATCGAATGGCGGGAGTCGGATCGCGCATGGCGCGCCGCGCCGAAGTCTTCGGGGTCGCGGCGATCGCGGCTTGCGCGCTGATCGCGCCGGCGAAGTCCTACGCGCAGGCCGACCAACCGATCGTCATGACCTGCGTCTATTATACCCGTCACCAGACCTATACGCTCGATCTCGCAAGAAAGACGGTCGAGGAGGAAGCATACGACGAAAGAGCGCCCCAGCAGCTGGTCAGAATCGCAGGAACGATCACGCAGATCACGAACCAGGAAATAGTCTGGACCGCGGATGGCGACAAGAGCGGAAGCGTCTTCACGCTCAATCGGTTCACGGGCGATCTATTCCAAACCGCGCCGGGCTATCCAGCGAGCGCGCCGGCGCATTGCCAGCGACAGCAAAGAAAGTTCTGACGCCCCTTCGCGTCCGGCTTTCACGGGTGCGTGCCGGGCGGCAAAAAGCCCGCCGGTGTGGCGGGCTTTTGCGTTTCAAGTCGGCGATTCAAGTCTGGTTGCGGGGGCAGGATTTGAACCTGCGACCTTCAGGTTATGAGCCTGACGAGCTACCGGGCTGCTCCACCCCGCGATAAGGGTTGCGGGCGTCGGACATTGCGTTGGACGTGACGGTGTCGGCGATTCTTCCATCCTTGGAGGGCCTGGCAGCGACCTACTCTCCCACGTCTTGAGACGGAGTACCATCGGCGCTGAGGGTTTTCACGGCCGAGTTCGGAATGGGATCGGGTGTTCACCCCTCGCTATGGCCACCAGGCCATCCAAGGACGGAAATCTTCTGAGGTAAGGGTCTGAGAATGCCGCGTGGGGCGCGTTGCGGGGTTTGCCGCTGCGCGAGACGCGAAATGTAGAGCAAGCCGATCGAGCGATTAGTACCGGTTAGCTGCGTGCGTTACCGCACTTCCACTTCCGGCCTATCGACGTGGTGGTCTGCCACGGCTCTCGGCGAGACCTGGTTTCGAGGTGGGTTTCCCGCTTAGATGCGTTCAGCGGTTATCCCGGCCGCACATAGCTACCCGGCGATGCGGCTGGCGCCACAACCGGTACACCAGAGGTGCGTCCATCCCGGTCCTCTCGTACTAGGGACAGATCCTCTCAAGTCTCGTACACCCACGGCAGATAGGGACCGAACTGTCTCACGACGTTCTAAACCCAGCTCACGTACCACTTTAATCGGCGAACAGCCGAACCCTTGGGACCTGCTCCAGCCCCAGGATGTGATGAGCCGACATCGAGGTGCCAAACGACCCCGTCGATATGGACTCTTGGGGGTCATCAGCCTGTTATCCCCGGCGTACCTTTTATCCGTTGAGCGATGGCCCTTCCACTCGGGACCACCGGATCACTATGACCGACTTTCGTCTCTGCTCGAACTGTCGCTCTCGCAGTCAGGCGGGCTTGTGCCATTGCACTCAACAGCTGATTTCCGACCAGCTTGAGCCCACCATCGCGCGCCTCCGTTACTCTTTGGGAGGCGACCGCCCCAGTCAAACTACCCGCCATGCAGGGTCCCGGATCCGGCTTCACGGACCACGGTTAGAC
>DATJLQ010000031.1:0-8998 GCA_035509415.1 Alphaproteobacteria bacterium | reverse complement strand
TGCGCAACTCTTCTATTCGTCGCGGCTTCGTGCGCAACTCTTCTATTCGTCGCGGCTTTGTGCGCAACTCTTCTATTCGTCGCGCTGAGTGCGCTCCAGGCGCTCGTGGCGCTCCTGGGCCTCGAGGCTCAAGGTCGCGATCGGGCGCGCCTCGAGGCGCTTCAGGCCGATCGGCTCGGCGGTCTCCTCGCAATAGCCGTAGGTGCCTTCCTCGATGCGGCGCAGCGCCTCGTCGATCTTGGCGATCAGCTTGCGCTCGCGGTCGCGCGTGCGCAACTCGAGCGAGCGGTCGGTCTCGAGCGAGGCGCGGTCGGCGATGTCGGGCTCGGCGAGGCTTTCCTGCTGGAGGTTGGCCAGGGTCTGGGAGGAATCGCGCAGCAGGTCCTCGCGCCAGCGCAACAGCTTCTGGCGGAAATACTCGCGCTGCATCTCGTTCATGAAGGGCTCGCGCTCGGTCGGACGGTAATCAGGCGGAAGCGTCGGACGAATCATGCGCTCACTCCAGAACCCGAAAGCCGGGGCCGGCACCTTCGCTGGACGGGAAGTCTCCGGGGCCCAAAACGGAGCGCAATATACGGAGCCCGCCCTACTCCATCAAGTGGGCAATAACGCGCACCCGATCAAAGGCTTATGCAAATCCCGCCGAGTCGGGCCCGCGTACCCGCCGGAACCCAAGCGCGCGTCCCCGGGGGCGGCCGCGCGCGGATCCGGCTCGGCGTCAGGGCGGGTTCGCTTGCGACCGGCGCGCCCCCTGGCTATAAGGCTTCGGGCGCGAGAGCGGCTCCAGGGCAAGGGCACGCGCGGGCGGCACAAAGCAGGTGGCACCATGAAAGCCAAGGTCCTGGTCCTCAACGGCCCGAACCTCAACATGCTCGGCACGCGCCAGACCGATATCTACGGCCGCACCACGCTGGCCGAGATCGAGGCGGCGGCGCAGCGCCACGGCAAGACGCTCGGCCTCGCGGTCGAGTGCCGCCAGTCGAACGACGAGGGCCAGCTCGTGAGCTGGATCCAAAAGGCGCGCGGCGCCGTCGGCGGCATCGTCATCAACCCGGCGGGCTACGGCACGACCTCGGTCGCGATCCTCGACGCGCTCCTCACCTGCGATTGCCCGATCGTCGAGCTGCATCTCTCGAACATCTTCCGGCGCGACGCGTTCCGCCATCCGACCTACGTCTCGCGCGCGGCGCGCGGCGTCATCTGCGGCTTCGGCGCGCGCGGCTATCTCTTGGCCCTCGACGCGATCGCGGACCTGATCGCCGAGGCGTCGCCCGCGCCCGAGACCTCGAAAAAGCCCGCGAAGAAGCCCGCACGCAAATCGAAGGGGGCCTGATGGCGAAGCGCGACAAGACGTCCGCCAGCGCTGGGGCCGACGAGATCGACGCGGCGCGCGTGCGCAAGCTCGCGGCACTGCTCGACGAGACCGGCCTCGGCGAGATCGAGTATGCGACCGACCGCTGGCGCATCCGGGTCGCGCGCGGCACGCCCACGGCCGAGCCCGCGCGCGTCGCGCGCCCGGCGGCCGAGCCCGCGGCGGCATCCGCGCCCGGCCCCGAGGCCGATGCGGCCAACGACGCCAATCTTCCGGGGGCCGTGAAATCGCCCTTCGTGGGCACGGCCTATCTCAGGCCCGCGCCGGACCAGCCGCCCTTCGTCAAGCTCGGCGACGAGGTCAAGGAGGGGCAGCCGATCCTGATCATCGAGGCGATGAAGGTGATGAACGAGGTCGTCTCGCCCCGCGCCGGCAAGATCGCGCGCATCGCGGTCGAGAACGGCGCTCCGGTCGAGTACGGCTCGCTCCTGATGGTCATCGACTGAGCGCCGAGCCCGCGCGCGCCCCGCCAATTTTCGATCGAGACCGATCCATGTTCGAGAAGGTGCTCATCGCGAATCGCGGAGAAGTGGCGCTCCGCATCCTGCGCGCCTGCAAGGAGATGGGCATCGCGACGGTCGCGGTGCACTCGACCGCGGACGCCGACGCCATGCATGTGCGCCTCGCCGACGAGAGCGTATGCATCGGCCCCAACGCGGCCAAGGCGAGCTACCTCAACATCCCGGCGATCGTCTCGGCCGCGACCATCACCAACGCCGACGCGATCCATCCCGGCTACGGCTTCCTCTCGGAGAACGCCAAGTTCGCCGAGATCGTCGAGGCGCACGGCATCGCCTTCATCGGCCCGAGTGCGGAGCATATCCGCCTCATGGGCGACAAGGTCGCTGCCAAGGCGGCGCTGGTGAAGGCGGGCGTCGCGACCGTCCCGGGCTCGGACGGGCCGGTCAAGGACGCGGACGAGGCGCTCGCGGCGGCGAGCGTCATCGGCTATCCGGTCCTGATCAAGGCCGCGGGCGGCGGCGGCGGCAAGGGCATGAAGGTCGCGGAATCGCCGAAGTCGCTCGGGGCCGCGTTCCACCTCGCGCGCGCCGAGGCCGCGACCGCGTTCGGCAACGATTCGCTCTATCTCGAGAAGTACCTCGCGCATCCGCGCCACATCGAGATCCAGATCGTCGCCGACAACCACGGCAACGTGATCCATCTCGGCGAGCGCGACTGCTCGCTCCAACGCAGCCACCAGAAAATCCTCGAGGAGGCGCCGTCGCCGGCCCTGAACGCCGAGCAGCGCGCGCGCATCGGCAAGATCGCGACCGACGCGATCCGCGCCATCGGCTATCGCAGCCTCGGCACCATGGAGTTCCTCTACGAGGACGGGCGCTTCTACTTCATCGAGATGAACACGCGCCTCCAGGTCGAGCATCCGGTGACCGAGGCGATATCGGGCCTCGACATGGTGCGCGAGCAGATCAAGATGGCGGCCGGCGCACCCTTGAGCCTGACCCAGGACCAGGTGCGCCTCGAGGGCCACGCGATCGAATGCCGCATCAACGCCGAGAACCCCGAAACCTTCGCGCCGTCGCCCGGCCGGGTCACGGACTACCACGTGCCGGGCGGCCTCGGCGTGCGCGTCGATTCGGCGCTTTACGCCGGCTACGCGGTGCCGCCCTATTACGACAGCCTGGTCGCCAAGCTCATCGTCTCGGGCAACAACCGCAACGAATGCCTGTTGCGCTTGCGGCGCGCGCTCGACGAGTACGTGATCGGCGGCATCGAGACCACGATCCCGCTGCACCGGCGCCTGGTCTCCAACAGCGACGTCATCAACGGCGCCTACGACACCCACTGGCTCGAGCGCTGGCTCGGGCTCGAGCGGTAGGGCGCGCTGATTCCGATTGCCCGCTCCGATTTTGGGTTTCGACGAAATCGATTCTCATCCGACCCGATCGAAAAGATCCGTCCACTGCGGATTTTGTGCGAGGATCAATCGAACTTTCCAGGCGCGCGGTCAATGTTTCATCGTCTTTTCGCGTTGTATTGCATTTCGAATATCGTCGTGACGCTCGGCATATACCAAACGCTTTAGGCCATAGCGCTTGGTAAATCCTTCAACCGCACCTTCTTTATGTTCCCATACGCGGCGCTTGAGATTGCTCGTAACACCCACATAGAGGATTCCATTCGGGCGATTCGTCACGATGTATATCCATGCATCCCGCATGCCGGAATGCTGGCACGCGCGTCGGCTCGTCGCAATGCTCACATGAACACTGGATATTTCCAATAGCCTGTCCGGGGCCAACGGTATAGGACTCCCTACGACCGTCATGGCCGGGCTCGTCCCGGCCATCCATGTCTTTACTTAAGTGACAGACGTGGATGCCCGGGTCACGGCCTTCGGCCGGCCCGGGCATGACAATATTGACGTGACGGTCCCGTATCGCGGGGTCTTTGGGCGCGCCTATGCCCGCGTTATAATTCCCCCATGGCCGAGCTCACCCCCGAGCTGCTGCTACGCGCCTATGCGGTCGGCGTGTTCCCGATGGCGGACAGCCGCACCAGCGCCCAGCTCTATTGGCTCGACCCCGAGGAGCGCGGCATCCTGCCGCTCGAGCGCTTCCACGTGCCGCGCCGCCTGCGCAAGACCGTGCGCCAGGAGCCGTTCGAGGTCCATGTCGACCGCGCCTTCGCCGCCACCCTCGACGCTTGCGCCGAGGCGCGCGCCGAGCGGCCCGACAGCTGGATCAACGACGACATCCGCCGCCTCTATCTCGGCCTCTACGAGATGGGCGTCGGCCACAGCGTCGAGTGCTGGCAGGACGGCGAACTCGTGGGCGGGCTCTACGGCGTGGCGCTCGGGGCCGCGTTCTTCGGCGAGAGCATGTTCAGCCGCGCGCGCGACGCGAGCAAGGTGGCGCTCGTCCATCTCGTGGCGCGCATGGTCGCGGGCGGCTTCATGCTTCTCGACACCCAGTTCATCACCAAGCATCTGGCGCAGTTCGGCGCGCTCGAGATCGCGCGCGACGAGTACCGGCGGCGCCTTTCGGCGGCCCTCCGGCGCAACGCCGAGCTCGCGCGCGAGCTCGGGCGCGATCAGCTCTTGGAATTCTTGCAGTCCACCACCCAGACGTCGTAGACCGGGTCCTGGAGCGTCGAGAGGGCGGGCGAGGACGCGAACATCCAGCCGCTGAACTCGAGCTTCGCCGCCTCGTCCGCCTTCTTCTCGCGAATCTCGATGAAGGCGGCGGATTCGGGCGGCTCCTCGGGCGGATGCTTGCGGCACGCGCGCACCGTGATCTCGAGCGTGCCGAAAGCGACCGGCTTCCCGATCGGCGCGTCGATGGTCGAGATGCGCGACACCACCTTGTCGAGCACCTGCAGCACGGCCACGTTGTTGTCGATCCAGCTGTCGGCGCGCGCCGTGCCGGCGCTGGCGCCGAGGGTCGCGCACAAGGCAGCCGCCAGGAGGGCTGGCAGGCGTGCGGCGAGGAGCGGGCGCGCGCGGCGCATCACGCCTTCTTCCGGTAAGGGTTGTCGAGGGTCTCGAGCAGGTGCTTGAGCGTCGCGCGTACCTGGCCCTCGTCGCAGCCCATGAGGATCGCGTCCTCGAGCGCCTCCTGGGAGAGCTCGTGGATCTCCTGCAGGTTCTCGTTGAGCACCTTGATCTTGTCGAGGCAGGAGACCGCCTCGCCCTCGGGCGTGCGCCAGACCGGGAACTCGATCGCGGGGGCTTTCTTCTTCAAGGCTGCTGCTCGCTTGGCTCTTTTAGGCCCCGGGGCGCGGGACCGGCCCTATCATATAGGGGAGTGCGGCGGAATTGCGACCGCTCCCCGGCGTCGTCCGCATCCCCGGCGCCCGCGCCGATTTCCTCAGCGCCGGGGCTTTTCGGCCGCGAAGCGGAGCCGCACATAGTCGACCACCCAACGCCCGCTCACGGCGTCGTAGAGGCTCGGCTTGAGCCGCGCCACGACCTCCTCGACGAAGCCGGCCCGCTCGGCCGCCGGCACCCGGTCGATGAAGCTCTGGGCGAAGTTCGCGAGCCAATCCTCGAGGCCCGTGGGCAGCGGCGTCGGGCGCGGGAAATGCTCGATCGCGCGCACGACGAAGCCCGAGGCCTCGAGGCGCGCTCTATATTCGGCCGGGGTCGGGTAGTACCAGGGGTCGGCCGCCTTGGGATCGAGGCCGCGTAGCGCGAGCACCGAATGGAGCACGCGGCGAACGCTTTGAATGTTGCCCTCGCCGCCGAACTCGCCGACGAAGCGGCCGCCCGACTTGAGCGCCCGGTGCACGCCCGCGATCGCGGCACCCGCGTCCTTCACCCAGTGGAGCGTCGCGTTCGAGAACACGGCGTCGAATTCGTTGGCGAACTCGAGCCGGGTCGCGTCCATGACGCGCGCGTCGAGGCCGAGGGCGCGCGCGGCCGCGACCTGCTCGGCGCTCTGGTCGACGCCGACCACGAGCGCTCCCAGCTCCTTGAGCTTGAGCGTGAGCGCACCGTCGCCGCAGCCGAGATCGAGGACGCGCTCGCCGGGCTTGACCGCCAGGAGCGCCACCACCGGCATGCCGAGATCGGCGACGAAGCGCGCGGTGCGGCCATAGCGCTCGGGGTCCCAGCGCATGGCGCTCGCGGGCGGGTCCGATTCGTCACTTGGTGGGGGCGCCATTTCCCGTCCCTGGCCCGGACGCACCCGGACTTGGCATGCTCGGACTTGGCGTACCCGGACTTGGCGTGCCCGAATTAGGCGCTGGGGCTTGGGCGCCCGAGCTTGGGCCACCCGAGCTTGGGCCGCCCTGATCGGTCGCGAGGAAGATGATCTTGCCCAGGAGCTCCTCGAGCACGATGGCGCCTTGGGTGTTCTTGATCTCGCCGCCGGGCGCGATGAAGGTCGCGGCGTGGCCGGGCACGATCTTGACGTAGCTGCCGCCGAGCAGCCCCGCGCTCGCGATCTCGGCCTTGGTGTCGGTCGGGAGCTTGACCGAGGGCTGCAGATCCATGGTCACGCGCGCGCGATAATCCTTCTGGTCGACCGACTGCGAGCTGACGATGCCGACCTTGACGCCGCCGATGCGCACGTCCGAGCCGGGGCTCAGCCCGTCGACCGAGCTGAACTGCGCCGTCACCGGATAGCCGCCCGAGGGCGAGAGGTCGGCCGAGAAATAGGCGAAGCCGAGGAACATCGCCGCCACCAATAGGACGAAGGCGCCCATGATGGTCTCGACCAGGTTTTTTCCCAGCATCTCGCCTCCTCGCCGTCGCGCGCGCTAATTCGGACTCGGCGCATGCGCGGCCGCGCGCCGCGCCTCCGCCTGCTCCACCACGAGCTGGAGCAGATGCTCGAGATCGACCGAATCCTGCACGTAGTCGAAGCTCTGTCCCGGCTTGAGCGACCGCTCGTCGCCGCCCGGATCGATCTTGATGAACTTCGAGCCGAGCAGCCCCTCGGTCGCGACGATCGCCGCGCTGTCGTCCGGAATCTCGACTCCGTTCTCGATCGTCATGGTGACGACGGCCTGGTCGGTCGCGGGGTCGAGCGTCTCGCCCACCACCTCGCCGACGCGGATGCCGGCGAGCCGCACGTCGGCGTGGAGCGCCAACCCGTCGATGTGATTGTAGCGCGCCACCAGCGGGTATCCCGTGATCGAGCGCTGGTTGACCGTGAAGGCGAAGGCGACGAAGGCCGCGAACGCGGCCAGTGCCACCGCGCCGACCAGGACCTCGCTGATGTCGCGGCTGATCTTGAGCGCCAACGAGCCCTCCCCGCCGATCGCTACTCGGGCCGCCAGGGCTCGTAATCGCCCGTCGCGGGCGCACGCTTGGCGCCGCGATATTCGTGGCCGCGCGGCCGGTAGGCGGCGGAAGTGCCGGTCTGGTTGGGCAGGTGCTTCTTGAGCCAGGCGCGGCGCGGCGCCGAATCCTTGGGCGGCGCCTCGACCGTATGGTGCAGCCAGGCGTGCCACTCGGGCGGCACTTTCGAGCCCTCGGCCTCGCCGCGATAGATCACCCAGCGCCGCTCGCGGTCGAGCCCGCCCACGTCCCGGCGCACGCCGCCCTTCTCGCGGTAATAGCGGTTGCCGTCAGCATCGGCGCCGACCAGCTCGCCGTGGAGCCAGGTGAAAAGGCGCGTTCCGATGGTCATGGAAAGGAAATCCTCGGCCAGCGTTTCAGCGCGCGGGACTATCGCATTTGAGGCCGCCCGCGTCCAGCCCTGGGGCCGCGCCGGCGTCTCTGCTATAATCCTGCGCGATGAAGGGGTTGCGCAGGAGCTGCGTGAGGGGCTCTCATGTTCCGCGTCCCGATCCGCGCCCGTTCCAGACCGGCCACCGCGAGTCGCGCGCATCCGACCGCGCGCGCGCTCGGTTTTTGGGCATTCGGTCTTTGGGCATTCGGTCTTTGGGCCCTGGGCCTGCTCGCGGCCCTGACGGCTTGGGGTCCGGCCGCACACGCCGCGGAGTCGAGCGCGAGCGTCTCGGCCAAGGTCCAATTTCCGTCCCTCGACCGCGGCGTTTCGCTCGACGGGTATCTCGTGCGCCCCGCCGACACGGCACGTCATCCGGCACTCGTGCTCCTTCACGGCTGCGGCGGCTTGCTGCGCCACGGCCAGCCCGAAGCGCGGGTCACCGCCTGGACCGCGCTACTGGTCGCGCGCGGCTACGCCGTCTTGATGGTCGACAGCTTTACGCCGCGCGACGTGCGCGTCATGTGCGGGCCGCGCAATTTCGACGTCGCCGTGCTGCGCGCGCGGCCGGCCGATGCCTACGGCGCCTTGCTTTGGCTCCAGGCGCAGCCCTTCGTGCGCCCGGACCGGGTCGGCGCGATGGGCTGGTCCGAGGGCGGCGGCGCGGTGCTGCTCTCGATCGGCAGCGTGAGCCTGGGCCGGCCGAAGGACCTGCCCGAGGGGGATTTCCGCGTCGCGGTCGCCTTCTATCCGGGCTGGTGCGCCTCGACCAAGCTCCCGCCGCTCCTGCGCAGCGGAACGCCCTGGACGACGTCGATTCCGTTCCTGGTGCTGGTCGGCGCGGCGGACGTTTGGACCCCGGCCGAGCCGTGCCGCGCCATGCTCAGGGACGCGCAATCGCGCGGGGCGCCGGTCGAGATCCACATCTATCCCAGCGCCTATCACGATTTCGACTGGCCCGATCAGCCGATCCGCAAGCTGCCGCAATTCACCTCGTCGAGCGGCGTGGTGCCGATCACCGGCACCGACCCCGCCGCGCGCGCCGACGCGCTCGTGCGCGTGCCGGCCTTTCTCGCCAAATATCTCCAGCCCGAAGAGCGCAAGGACTGAGAGTAGTGCCTCGGTTTGAAATCCTGGCATGGGTCATGGCCGGACTTGGTCCGGCCATCCACGCCTTGGCGCTGGAAAGACCTGGATCACCGGCACGTGAAGCTTGGCCTCGGGCCGGCCGATGGCCGGTCCCGGGGGCCCGGTGATGACGCGAACTCGGACCATGGCCGGAGTTTCAAACTGCGTCACTACCGGACTGAGCGCAAGCTGGACAGGGTTCCGGCGCCGGGCCATATAAGAGCCCCGCCCGTCCTCGCAATCGCATCGGAGCCCGTCATCTCAACGCCTACGCCCAACGCCGCGCGCGGTACCTGGGTCGGACCCGCCATGGCCTTGGGCGCCATGTCGGGATTCGCGGCCACCACGATTCTCGCGAAATTCG
>DATJLQ010000030.1:0-13255 GCA_035509415.1 Alphaproteobacteria bacterium | reverse complement strand
CAAGGGTTACGACGTCGTGGCGCTGGTGCCCTCCTGCTCGCTGATGCTCAAGTTCGAATGGCCGCTCATCCTGCCCGAGGATGCGGCGGTGAGGCGCCTCTCCCGCGCCACCTACGACGTGAGCGAGTACATCGTCGACATCGCGAAGAAGGAGGGGCTGGCCGAGGGCTTGCGCCCGCTCGCGGGCGGCGTCGCCGTGCACCTCGCCTGCCACGCCCGGGCGCAGAACATCGGCCAGAAGGCTGCCGACATGCTGCGCCTCATCCCCGACACCGAGGTGCAGGTGATCGAGCGCTGCTCGGGCCATGGCGGCTCCTGGGGCTTCAAGAAGGCGAATTTCGACACCGCCCTCAAGGTCGGCCGGCCGGTCGCACGCCAGGCGCGCGGCGGCCACAAGGCCTTCGTCGCCTCCGAATGTCCGCTCGCGGGCGTGCACATCGCCCAAGGCATGGAGCGCATGACGAACGAGGACGGGGACGAGGGTGCGGCACCGCGCTTGGTCACGCACCCGATCCAGCTCATGGCATTCGCCTACGGCATCGGATCCTGAGCCGGGGATTAACCATGCCCAAGCATAATATCGATCCCGCCGATATTCTCCCGCTCGCGGATTATCTCAAGCTACGCTCTTCCGAGCGCACGCGCCTCTCGGCCTTGAAGCGCGCGCGGCGCGTCGAGGTCGGGCCCTTCGTCACCTTCTATTTCGAATGCTACGAGACCATGCGCCACCAGGTGCAGGAGATGGTCTATATCGAGAAGGGCGGGCCCGAGCAGGTGCCGGGCGAGATCGCGGCCTACGACCCCTTGGTGCCCAAGGGCGACGAGCTGGTCGCGACCTTCATGATCGAGATCGACGACCCGAAAATGCGCCAGCAGGTCTTGGCGCGCTTGGGTGCGATCGAGGAGACCGCGTTCCTCTCCTTCGCGGGCGAGACGGTCAAGGCGCGTCCCGAGGCGGACCAGGATCGCACCACCGAGGAAGGCAAGGCGTCCTCGGTCCAGTTCGTGCATTTTCCGTTCACGCGCGCCCAGATCGCGAAATTCAAGTCGCCGGGGACGCAAGTAATTCTCGGCCTCTCGCATGCGAATTACGGCCACATGGCGGTGGTGCCCGAAGCGGTGCGCCAAGCCCTCGCCGAGGATTTCGACTGACGCGCAACGCGTGCGGAGTCGAGCTCGGTCTCCGATTCCCCGAACCGTCATGCCCGGGCCGACCGAAGGCCTTGACCCAGGCATCCACGAATTCGATCGCCGCAAGGCGAGGCGTGGATACGCCGGCCAAGCCCGCGCATGAGGATTGCGCGCGACGGAAGAATAACGCCACCAAATCCAGGCGCGGCCGCTACTCGATTTTCTCGTTCGGCAGCAGGCCCCAGAATTCCGAGCGCTTGAGCCAGCCGCGGAAGCCCTCGATGTCGATGCGGCACCAATCGGGATTGCATTCGAGGAGCTGGCCAATCACGTCGGGCTCGGCGCGCGCGACCGCGGGCGCGTCGGTGCGCGGCTCGCGCCGCAACGTGCGCACGGCACCCGTCACGATGATGTCGCGCCGGCCCGAAAGAAGGTTCATGTGCACCCAGCCCTCGGTGCCCTCGATGTCGCGCACCTTGCGGAAATTGTCGAACTCCGCCACCACCTCGACCGGCATGCCTTTGCGCTCGAACACCCATTCGATCGGATAACGCACGCCGGGACCGGCGCGCACATAGACCTTGTCGGCGCGCAAGGAGACGAAACGCGGCACCGGCAGCGGCGCGTCGGCGGCGCGGATCGCCTCGATCTGGTGCTGCCAGAGCTCCTCGAAGAAGGCGGCGTGGCCGACCGACGCGATCACGAGCCCGAACAGGAGCGCAAAGACGGTCAGCCCCACGAGCGCCCGGCGCCCGCGTCGCGGCGCGGGCCGGGCCGGGCCTCGGTAGAAGATCGATGGGCGGCGCTGCGCTCGGTTCGACATCCCGGTCTCGATCGCGCGCCGAGCGGGGTGTTGGGCCCGCCGCCGCGACGCGCCTTTTCCTTAAACGCCGCCCGCGCCGCCCGGTCAAGGGAGACGGGGCATCGCTTGCGCGCGACTCGGGCGCTCACGATGCCGCGCAACCATGGCTGGACAAGGGGGCGCGGGATTGCTATGGCAAGCCGGCCGCCCGCCGCATTGCCCGATCCGCGCCGCACGGCCGATTCCGCGAGGGTTTCCGCCCTTCGGGCCGCGTCCGGGCCCCATCCGGGCCACGCGCCGCATGGGCCCGCCCGCGGCAGTTCCGGGGAGTTCGAATGGCCAAGCGCAAGCCGGTCGTCATCGTCACGCGCAAGCTGCCCGACGCGATCGAGACGCGCATGATGGAGCTGTTCGAGGCGCGCCTCAACCGCGACGACCGGCCCATGAGCCAGGCCGAGCTCACCGAGGCGGCGAAAGCCGCCGACGTGCTGGTGCCCACGGTCACCGACCAGCTCGGGAAGGCGGTCCTCGCCCATGCCGGGCCGCAGCTCAAATTGATCGCCTCCTTCGGCACCGGAGTCGACCATATCGACCTCGCGGCGGCGCGCCAACGCGGCATCACGGTCACCAACACGCCGGGTGTGCTCACCGAGGATACGGCCGACATGACCATGGCGCTCATCCTCGCCGTGCCGCGCCGCTTGACCGAGGGCGAGCGCCTCTTGCGCTCGGGCACCTGGCAAGGCTGGGGGCCGACCACCATGCTCGGCCACCGCATCTGGGGAAAGCGTCTCGGCATCGTCGGCATGGGGCGCATCGGCTCGGCGGTGGCGCGGCGCGCGCGCGGCTTCGGCCTCTCGGTCCATTACCACAATAGGAAGCGCGCCCATCCCCAGCTCGAGGCGGAGGTCGAGGCGACCTATTGGGAAAGCCTCGACCAGATGCTGGCGCATGTCGACATCGTCTCGGTCAATTGCCCGCACACGCCCGCGACCTACCATCTCCTCTCGGCGCGGCGCTTGAAGCTCCTGAAGCCCCACGCCTATATCGTCAACACCTCGAGAGGCGAGGTGATCGACGAGAACGCGCTCGCGCGGCTCCTGGCCGCGGGCGAGATCGCGGGCGCGGGGCTCGACGTGTTCGAGCGCGAGCCGGCGATCAATCCGAAGCTGGTCGCCTTGCCCAACGTCGTCCTCTTGCCGCATATGGGCTCGGCCACGATCGAGGGGCGCATCGACATGGGCGAGAAGGTCATCATCAACATCAAGACCTTCGTCGACGGCCACGCGCCGCCCGACCGGGTGCTCGAGACGATGTTTTGAGTGCTGCTGCGCGGCGATCAGGGCGCGCGGCTTCTCTTCCAATAAGGCCGATGGACCGCGACGAAGCGCTCGAAGAATGCGCGCGCGTGGGGCGAAAGTCGCGCGAGGATCGCCGTGCGCGCCGCTTCGTCCGCGAAGCAGGTCGCATGCGCGGGTGCCCAGTCGTTCTCGGCACCCCACATGTAAATGATGTCGAGCGTGCGGCGTTTGGGCGCTGCGCCGTAGCGCCGGCCGCGATGGATGCCCCAGGCGTGAAACAGCAGCGCGTCGCCCGCCTTCATCGCGAGGGTCGCGGCTTTCGGCATGTCATCGCTCGCCGCCGCCTCGGGGTTGCCGCCGCGCCGGATCGACTCCTCTTCGGCGGTGTCCCAGCGTCGCTCCGAGCCCGGCACATATTGGAGCCGCGCGTCGTCCTCGAAGGCGACGCGGAAATGGACGCTCGTGAAGCGTGCCATGCGTTCCCGCTCGAGCGCCGGATCGCGCGCGAGGAACTGGGTGTCGCGATGCCACGGCCCGGCCCAATCGGGCTCGGGCGGATTGTGGAACAGCTGCGTGTTGTGGAAGACGGGCACGGCACCGCCCACGGCGCCGAGAATTGCGAGGATGCGCGGGTCGGCGACGAATTCGAGCAGGCGCACGAGGTCGTCGGGCCGGCCCGCGAAGTAGCGCGGATCGGTGAGATAGGCCAAATTGGTTTGGCGCGTGGAATCGCTTCGGGCGGCGCGGCGCGCGAGCCATTGGTCCAGAATGCGCTCGCAAAGTGGGGCGAGTGCGGCGCGCTCTGCCAACGCGAGGAACCCCGGGAAACGCACCCAGCCTTCGCGTCTGAAGCGCCCGGCCTCGGCCTCGAACGTCGCGACCCCCATCGCGGCCTCCGTTCTCCGCCCGCTCACGCCGCGTGGGGCTCGAGGTCGCGAATGGTCGCGCGTGCGCCGCACAGCGCACAGTCGGGATCGCGCGGGATTTTGATCTTGCGGAAATTCGCCCCGAGCCCGTCATAGATCAAAAGCGAGCCCGAGAGACTGTCACCCAGGCCGAGCAGCTCCTTGAGCGCTTCGACCGCCTGGAGCGAGCCCACCACCCCCGCGACCGCGCCGAAAATGCCCGCCTCCTCGCAACGCGGGACGAGGTCCGCGGGCGGCGCCTCGGCGAACAGGCAGCGGTAGCAGGGATGCTCGCCCTCGAGATAGGGTTTGAAGGTCGAGACCTGGCCGTCGAAGCGCAATAGCGCCGCCGAGACCAGCGGACGCCGCGCGAAATAGCAGGCGTCGTTCAAGAGATAACGCGTCTTGAAATTGTCGCTGCCGTCGAGCACGAGATCGTAGCCGCGGATGAGGGACGCGACATTGGACGCATCGAGGCGCGTCCGGTGCGCCACGACGCGCACCTCGGGATTGACCGCTTCGAGCGAAATCTTGGCGCTCTCGACCTTGGCCATGCCCACGCGGTCCGTCGCGTGCACGATCTGGCGTTGGAGGTTCGAGAGATCGACCCCGTCGTCGTCGACGATGCCGAGGGTGCCGACGCCGGCGGCCGCCAGATAGAGCAACGCGGGCGAGCCGAGCCCGCCGGCCCCGACCACGAGCACCTTGGACCCGAGGAGCTTTTCCTGCCCCTCCTCGCCCACCTCGTCGAGCACCACGTGGCGCGCGTAACGCAGGAGCTCCTGGTCCGTGATCGGCATCGCGCGCTACAGCCCCTCGAAGAGGGCAGTCGAGAGATAGCGCTCGGCAAAGGAGGGGATAATCACGACGATGCGCTTTCCCGCCATCTCCTTGCGCGTGCCGATCTCGAGGGCGGCGGCAAGTGCCGCGCCTGAGGAAATGCCGACCGGAATCCCGTCGAGGCGCGCCGCTTTGCGCGCGGTCGCGAAGGAGGTGTCGTTTCCGATGCGGATCACCTCGTCGATGATCTTGGTGTCGAGGATTTCGGGCACGAAGCCCGCGCCGATGCCCTGGATCTTGTGCGGCCCCGGAAGCCCGCCCGAGAGCACCGGGCTGTCCTCGGGCTCGACGGCGACGATGCGGAGCTGCGGCAGGCGCGGCTTGAGCGTATGGGCGCAGCCCGTGATGGTGCCGCCGGTGCCGACCCCCGAGATCAGCACGTCGAGCTTCCCGCCGGTGTCGCGCCAGATTTCCTCGGCCGTGGTGCGGCGGTGGATTTCGGGATTGGCCTTGTTCTTGAACTGCTGCAGCATGACCGCGTCGCCGAGCTCGGCCACCAGCTGCTCGGCGCGCGCGATCGAGCCGCGCATGCCCGCACTCGCGGGCGTGAGCTCGATTTCGGCCCCGAGCAGCATGAGCATCTTGCGCCGCTCGATCGACATGCTCTCGGGCATGGTGAGGATGAGGCGCCGCCCCTTGGCCGCGCACACGAAGGCGAGCGCGATCCCGGTATTGCCCGAGGTGGGCTCGACGAGGGTGGTCTTGGGGCCGAGCTTCCCCGCGCGCTCGGCCGCCTCGATCATGGCGAAGCCGATCCGGTCCTTGACCGAGGCGAGGGGATTGAAGAATTCGAGCTTGGCCAGAATCTCGGCCTTGCAGCCGGCCTCCTCGGCCAGGCGGTGGATGCGCACGAGCGGCGTGGCGCCGATCGTCTCGAGGACCGAATCGTAGATGCGCCCGCGGAACTCGTTCTTGCTGCCGGCCTCGCCGCCCGAATCGTGCATGGTGCTTCCTTCCCGAATTCGCCCGATCGCCTGCGCTGGAATCGCGGCCGCTAGATCACGTAGTCGAGCTTCTGGAACGCCTCGCTCTTGAGGTTCGCCTGGTGCGCCCTGAGGCACAGCTCCTCGATCGAGAGCGTATCGAGTCGCGTCATGACCTCGTTCTGGAGCTCCTGCCACAAGGGCCGCACCACCTTGTGGCCGAGCTCGGAGCCGGCCGGGTCGGCGGTCGGGTCCTCGGCACTCTCCATCGCGCGCACGATACGCACGATCTCGCCCACCGAGATGCGCCGCCGCTCGCGCGCGAGACGGTAGCCGCCGCGCGGGCCGCGTACGCCAGCGAGGATGC
Organism: Alphaproteobacteria bacterium; assembly: GCA_035509415.1. Taxonomy (GTDB): domain Bacteria; phylum Pseudomonadota; class Alphaproteobacteria; order JACZXZ01; family JACZXZ01; genus DATJLQ01. Next base: position 6,986 of record DATJLQ010000030.1, on the reverse strand, counting down.
CCGCGCGCACGAGCTGCTGCAGCACCTGCTCGAGATAGCGTCGCGGAATGCCCTGGCGCTTGGTGATCTCGCGCGACTGCACGGGCTCGCTGCCGGCATTGTAGGCGATGTCGAGCACCGCCTCGATCGCGAACATGAGCTTTTTCGAGAGACGCAGCATCAGCGGTCGCCGCCCATTTTCGTGAGCCCGTCCGGGAGCTCCATGCCGCGCGCGACACCCGGGCGGGCGCCATTGCCGGTCGAGCCGAACCCGCCGGCACCGCGCGCCGAATCCGGCAACGTCGCGACTTCCTCGAGCGCCGCGCGCGAGACGGGGGCGACGACGAGCTGGGCGATGCGCATGCCGCGCGCGATCTCGACCGGCTCGGGGCCGAGATTCACCAGCAGCACCGCGACCTCGCCGCGGTAATCGGCATCGATCGTCCCGGGCGCGTTCAGGATCGTGAGGCCCTGCTTCAACGCGAGCCCGGAGCGCGGCCGCACCTGCGCCTCGTAGCCTTGGGGCAGCGCCATCGAGAAGCCGGTCGGCACCAAGGCGCGGCCGCCCGGCGCGATCGTGACGCTATTCTCGACGGCGGCCGCGAGATCGAGCCCGGCGCTGCCCGGTGTCGCGTAGGCCGGAAGCGGCAGACCGGCCCCGTGGGGCAAGCGCTTCAGGGAGAGCGTGAGACCGCTCACGGCTTCGCTCCCGGGCCCACCTCTTGGAGCCGCTCGGCGATACGCGCGGCGAGTCGCTCGGCCACGCCCACCTTGGTCATGGTGGGCCAATCCTCGACGCCCTGCTCGGAGACGAGATGGATCGTGTTGGCGTCGCCGCCGAAGGTGCCGGTCTCGGGCGAAACGTCGTTCGCCAAGATCCAATCGCAGCCCTTCTTCGCGCGTTTCGCCTGTGCGTGCTCGATGAGCTTCTCGGTTTCGGCCGCGAAGCCGATCACGAGACGCGGGCGCCGGTTCCCGGCCTGGGCGAGGGACGCGAGGATGTCGGGGTTCTCGGTAAGCGCCAGGGAAGGCGTCTTGCCGTTCTTCTTGATCTTCTCAGGGGCCGCCTCGCTCGGGCGCCAATCGCTCACCGCGGCCGCGCACACGGCGACGTCGGCGGGCAAGGAGGCGAGGCAGGCCGCCAGCATGTCGCGCGCGGATTCGATATGCACGACCGCGACTCCCGCGGGGTCGGCTTCGTGGGTCGGGCCGGTGACGAGAGTGGTCGCCGCCCCGAGGCGCGCGAGGGCGGATGCGATCGCGTGGCCCTGCTTGCCTGAGGAGCGGTTCGCGATATAACGCACCGGATCGATCGCCTCGTGGGTCGGGCCGCTGGTGACGAGGGCGCGTTTTCCCTTGAGCGGCGAGCGGTCGCGGAAATGAGCCTCGATCGCGGCCAGGATTTCCAACGGCTCGGCCATGCGTCCGGGTCCGTATTCGCCGCACGCCATGTCGCCCTCGTTCGGGCCGACGATTGCGACGCCGCGCGCTTGGAGCGTCTTCAAGTTCGCCTGGGTCGCGGGATGGAGCCACATGCGGAGATTCATGGCCGGCGCGATCGTGACCGGCTTGTCGGTCGCGAGCAGCGCCGTGGTCGCGAGATCGTCCGCGATGCCTTGCGCCATCTTCGCCATGATGTTCGCGGTCGCGGGGGCCACGACGATGAGGTCCGCCTCGCGGCTCAGCTCGATATGGCCCATCTCGTGCTCGTCGGTGAGCGAGAAAAGATCCTGGTAGACCTTATCCTCGGTGAGCGCCGCGAGCGAAAGCGGGGTGACGAACTCGGCGCCGCTTTTGGTCAGGATCGCGCGCACCGCGGCACCCCGCTCGCGCAGGCGGCGCACGAGGTCGAGGCTCTTATAGGCGGCGATGCCGCCCGCGACGATCAGGAGAATGCGCTTGCCGACAAGCACTGTAAAAACTCCCGATATTTACGGAAACTGAGTGTGAATACACAATAGCCTCCCCGCCTCCCTTTTGGCAACGGGGACGTAAAAAGGGCCGTTTCGGGGCCTATCCGGCATTTTATGCATATAATAAGGAACGCATCTGACTAGCGCTCCCGCGCCAGCGGAGCCGCAGCGGGGACCCGCTGGGCCGGCCCGTCAGAGAAGCACCAGGAGGATCAGGAACAGGAGCGCCACCGCCGCCCAAAGCGGCCAGAGAAGCGCTTTTCCGCCCGAGCGCCGCTCGGCGAGTGCCGCGATCGTCTCGGGATCGAGGCGCAGGCCGCCTTGGGCGAGCTGCTCCAACGCGTCGCCCGCGTCGCGCGCGAGGTCGGGGAGGCGCGTCGCGAGGTCCGCGAGCCCCTGGAGCCGGTCGCGGATCATCGCCTCGGGACCGCGATTCTCGATCATCCACGCCTCGACCAGGGGCCGCGCGAGCTGCCACATATTGATCTCGGGGTTGAGCATGCGCCCCACACCCTCGGCCACCAGCATCGATTTCTGCAGCAGCAGCAATTGCGGCTGGGTCTCCATCTCGAAGGTCTCGGTCACCTGGAACAGCTGGCCCAAGAGACGCGCGAGCGAAATTTCGTGGAGCGGCTTGTTGACGATGGGCTCGGCGATGGCGCGCGCGGCCAGCATGAACGCCTCGAGGGATTTCCCGCGCTTGACGTAGCCCGCGCGGAAATGCACCTCCGCCACCGCGCGATAATCGCCCGAGAGGAAACCCACCAGCATCTCGGCGAGGAAGATGCGCGTCTTGCGGTCGATGCGGCCCATGATGCCGAAATCGACCATGACGAGACGCCCCTCGGAATCGACGAACAGGTTCCCGGGATGCATGTCGGCGTGGAAGAAGCCGTTCTTGAACACTTGCGTGAAGAAGCTTTCGGCCGCGTGCGCGATGAGGGCGTCGGGATCGTGGCCGGCGGCGACGAGCGCCGCGCGCTCGTCGACCGGGATGCCCACGATGCGCTCGAGGGTGAGGACGCGGCGCGCGGTACGCGACCAATCGACCTTCGGGATGCGCACGCGCGCGTCCTCGGCGAGGGAGGCGCGGAACTCGGATGCGGCCGCGCCCTCGAGGCGCAGATCCATCTCGACCCGAACCGTTTCGCGGAACGTCGCGACCACCTGGCGCGGCTTCAAGCGCCTGAGCTCGGGCCGCGCGCGCTCGACCAGCGAGGCGAGCCAATCGAAGAGGGCGAGATCGCGCGCGAAGGCGGCCTCGATGCCGGGGCGCAAAATCTTGACCGCCGCTTCCTCGCCCTCCGCCGTGATCGCGTAATGCACCTGGGCGATCGAGGCGGCGGCGACCGGCCGGTCGTCGAATTCCTTGAAGAGCTCGGCCACGGGCTTTCCGAGCTCGGCCTCGATGGTCGCGCGCGCTTCGGCGGCGCCGAAGGGCGGCAAACGATCCTGCAGGGCCGAGAGATCCGCCGCGATCTCGGCGCCGAGCAGGTCCGAGCGCACCGAGAGCGCTTGACCGAGCTTGATGAAGCTCGGGCCCAAGGCCTGGAGCGCTGCCGCGAGGCGCAAGCCGGGCCTCAACGCCGCCATGCGCGGGTCGCGCCGCGAGAGAAGTCGTGCCGCCGCGATGAGCATCGCGGGTGCGCCCAGATCCTCGAGCGGAAACAACGCGTCGTGGCGCGCGAGCGTGCGCGCGATCGAGACGAGGCGCGCGAGCTGGCGCGCGCCGGTGAGGACGGCCCCGCTCAAAGGCGCCAGGCGGAATGGAGGGCGGCGATGCCGCCCGAGAGGTTGCGATAACGCACCTGGCCGAGGCCGGCCGCCTCGATGCGGCGCTTCAACGCCTCCTGGTCCGGGAAGCGGCGGATGCTCTCGACAAGATAAAGATACGCGTCGCGGTCGCCCGCGACCCGCGCGCCGAGCCAGGGCACCACGTCGAACGAGAAGCGATCGTAAAGTGGGCCCAGGAGCGGCGCCACGACGCGGCTGAACTCGAGGCAGAGGAAGCGCCCGCCCGGCTTCAGGACGCGCCGCGCCTCGCGGAGCGCCGCATCGATCTCGGTCACGTTCCTCAAGCCGAACGCGATCGTGTAGGCGTCGACCGATGCGTCCTTCACCGGGAGCGCCTGGGCGTCGCCCACGAGCCAGGCGATGCCGTCCACGATGCCGCGGTCGAGCGCCCGGTCGCGCCCGGTCTCCACCATGCGCGCATTGATGTCGCAAACGGTGACGCGCGCCTTGCCTTGGGTGCGGCGCATGAAGCGGAACGCGATGTCGCCCGTGCCGCCCGCCACGTCGAGGAGATCCTGGCCCGCGCGCGGCGCCAGCCAGTCGATCATGGCGTCCTTCCAGAGCCGGTGCACGCCCCCGCTCATGAGGTCGTTCATGAGGTCGTAGCGGGACGCGACCCGGTCGAACACGTCGCGCACCAGGCCCGATTTCTCCGCGCGCGGCACCCGGCGGAAGCCGAAATCGGCCTCGCCCGTGTCCTCGGTCCGTCCGGCTCTTGCCCTGGTGCCCGCCATGCGCCGGACCATAGCGCAGCGCCCGGGCATAGGCTAGGTTCGTGGGCCATGCCCGAGCTTCCGGAAGTCGAGACGGTGCGGCGCGGCCTGGAGCGGAAACTGCTCGACCGAAGGCTCGCGCGCGTGACCGTGCGCCGGCGCGACCTGCGCACGCCGGTGGCGCGCGATTTCGCGGCGCGCGTCCAGGGACGCCGCGTCGAGCGCATCGAGCGGCGCGCGAAATATCTCCTGATCCATCTCGAGGGCGGGCTCGTGCTGCTCGCCCATCTCGGCATGTCGGGGCGCATGGTGGTCGGGCCCGCAAGCGCCGCGCCGCCGCCCGGGCCCCACGATCACGTGTTGTTCGAGACCGACGACGGCACCGAGCTCCGCTTCACCGATGCGCGCCGCTTCGGCCGGCTCGAGCTGGTGGACGCGGCGAAGCTCGCGCGCCACAAGCTCTTGGCCCATCTCGGGCCCGAGCCCTTGGGCGAGGCGTTCACTGCCGAGGCGCTGTCGGCGGCGCTCGAAGGGAAGCGCACCCCCATCAAGGCCGCCCTCATGGATCAGCAAGTGGTCGCCGGCATCGGCAACATCTACGCCTCCGAGGCGCTTTATTGGGCCGACATCTCGCCGAAGCGCCTCGCGCGCTCCTGCACCGGAAAGCGCGCCCAGCGTCTCGTGGCCGCGATCCGCAAGGTGCTCAAGGAGGCGATCGCGGCCGGGGGCTCCTCGTTGCGCGACCATGTGCAGCCTTCGGGCGAGCTCGGCTATTTCCAGCATAGCTGGGCGGTCTATGGGCGCGCGGGCGAGGCCTGCCCGCGTTGCAAGGCGGCCCACCTGCCGTGCCGCATCAAGCGCATCGGCCAGGGCAATCGCTCGACGTTTTTCTGTCCCCGGCACCAGCGCTGAGGTAAAAGCGAGTTCCGATGGCACGAGAGCTCGATCCTTCCTTCGGACGTTGGCCGCGCTTTCGCGCGCGTCTCGCCATGGTGGCGTGCGGGGCGGCGCTCGGGGCAATGCTTCTGCTAGGCGCACCCTTCCCGCCCGCACCCGGAATCCCGCGCGCGCATGCCGCCGCCGCCTTCGTCGAGGGCACCGAGGACGTGCCGCTCATGCCCGGGCTCGCCATGGTCGAGGGGGCGGGGACCGTGTTCGACAGTCCCCAGGGCCGCATCGTCGAGGCCTATGCGCGCGGCACCGCGTCGCGCGATGTGGTGCTCCAGTTCTATGCGCTCACCCTCCCCCAGCTCGGCTGGAAGGTGCTGAGCCCGGGCGTTTACCGGCGCGAGGGCGAGACGCTGCGCCTCGAAATCTATCCCGAGAAGAGCGAGACCACCGTCCGCTTCTATCTCTCGCCCGGCTGATCGTGCGCCCCATCGTGCTCAAGGAGCGATCCCATGGCCCCGTCGAACCCCGCCTATAAGAGCATCCTGGTCGAGACCCGCGGCCCGGTGGGCCTCGTCACGCTCAACCGGCCGGAGGCCTTGAACGCGCTCAACGCGGCGCTCATCGCCGAGCTCGCCCAGGCGCTCGACGGCTTCGAGGCCGACGACGCGATCGGCGCCATCGTGATCACCGGCAACGAGAAGGCATTCGCCGCCGGCGCCGACATCAAGGAGATGCAATCCAAAGGTTACATGGACGTCTATCTCGCGGACTTCATTACCGTCGGCTGGCAGCGCGTGAGCCGGTGCCGGAAGCCCGTGATCGCGGCCGTCGCGGGCTTCGCCCTCGGCGGCGGCTGCGAGCTCGCCATGATGTGCGACTTCATCCTGGCCGCCGAGAACGCCAAGTTCGGCCAGCCCGAGATCAAGATCGGCACCATCCCCGGCTCGGGCGGGACCCAGCGCCTCGCGCGCGCCGTCGGCAAGGCGAAGGCGATGGAGATGGTGCTCACCGGCCGCATGATGGACGCGGCCGAGGCCGAGCGCGCGGGCCTGGTGAGCCGGATCGTGCCCATCGCGGAGCTGGTCGCGGAGGCGGTCAAGGTCGCGAGCGCCATCGCCGCGCTCTCGCGCCCGGCGGTCCTGATGGCGAAGGAGGCGGTCAATCGCGCCTACGAGACGAGCCTCGCCGAGGGCGTATTGTTCGAGCGCCGGCTGTTCCATTCGACCTTCGCGCTCGAGGACCAGAAGGAGGGCATGCAGGCCTTCGTCGAGAAGCGCGCGCCGCGCTTCAAGAACCGCTGATTTCGCGCAAGTCAGTGGTGCCTCAGTTTGAAATCCTGGCATGGGTCATGGCCGGACTTGGTCCGGCCATCCACGCCTTAGCGCTGGAAAGACGTTGATCACCGGGACGTGAAGCTTGGCCTCGGGCCGGCCGACGGCCGGTCCCGGGGGCCCGGTGATGACGCGAACTTGGACCATGGCCGGAGTTTCAAACTGCGTCACTACCGGACTGAGCGCAAGCTGGACAGGGTTCCGGCGCCGGGCCATATAAGAGCCCCCGCCCGTCCTCGCAATCGCATCGGAGCCCGTCATCTCAACGCCTACGCCCAACGCCGCGCGCGGTACCTGGGTCGGACCCGCCATGGCCTTGGGCGCCATGTCGGGATTCGCGGCCACCACGATTCTCGCGAAATTCG
>DATJLQ010000029.1:0-10831 GCA_035509415.1 Alphaproteobacteria bacterium | reverse complement strand
GCGGCGACGCCGGCCGGAACCGCGAGCGTGCGCGGCGCGCGGCTCCAGGCGAGGCTCGGCATGGCGCTCGCGAAGGACGCGATCAGGCTCGCGCCATAGGGGAGCGACATGGCGACCAGCATCGCGACCCAGGTGAGCGCGTCGTCGTTGGCGTAGCCGCCGATCGCGATCACGATGGCGCCGAGCCAGAGCAGCGAGAACAGCGCGAACTCCTCCCACGCGACCACGATCGAGCGGATGATCGCGGACTTGTCCTCGCATTTGGGCGTGCGCAGGAACGGGCGCTGGCCGGTGAAGAGGCCGATGAGCACCGCCTTGGCCACCGCGTGGCTCAACGCCATGCCCGCGATGGCGGCACCCACACGTTGGCGCGGCGAGCAGCCGACGCGCGCGCGGTAGAGCCAGAGCGTCTGGATCAGCTTGAAGGCGACCATGACGAGGGCCGGCACCACGAACACGCCGAGCGGGAACTCGAACCAGGCCGGCCAGAAGGCGAGCAGCACGGTCCAGAAGAGGGCCGCGAGCGTGAAGGCGAGCTGCAGCCCGTCGCCGAGCCAGGGCAGCCAGCCCGCGAGGAAATGGAACTTCTGGCCGAGCGAGAGGCCGCGCTCGCCGGGCGCGAACCAGCGCGCGTGGCGCTTCATGATCTGCATCGCGCCATAGGCCCAGCGGAAGCGCTGCACCCGGTAGCCCGCGAAGCTGTCGGGCGAGAGGCCGCGGCCGAAGCTCTCGTTGATGTAGACGGTCTCGTAGCCCGCATGCATGAGGCGGAGGCCGAGCTCCGCATCCTCGGTGATGCACCATTCGGACCAGCCGCCCATCTCGGCGAGGGTCGCGCGGCGCACGAGAGTCATGGTGCCGTGCTGGATGATCGCGTTCGACTCGTTGCGCAGCACCATGCCGAGATTGAAGAACCCGGCATACTCCCAATTGATCATTTCCTTGAAGAGATTCTGCTTGCCGTCGCGGTGATCCTGCGGGCACTGCACCAGCGCCACTTCGGGACGCGCGAAATAGGGCACCGTCGCCTTGAGCCAGTCCGGACGCACCACGTAGTCGCTGTCGATGACGCCGACGATCTCGGCGTCGGGGGCGGCGAGGCCGAGGGCGAGGTTGAGCGCGCCCGCTTTGAAGCCCGCGAGCTTGTCGACATGGACGAAGCGCACGCGCTCGCCGAGGCTCTTCGCGAGCTCGGCGCAATGGGCCGCGACCGGCTCCCACACGGCCCGGTCCTTGGTGTTGTTGTCGATCACCAGGATCTCGAGGTTCGGGTAGTCGAGGGCCGCGAGACTGTTGACGGTCTCGATCACCATGTGCGCGGGCTCGTTGTAGATCGGCACGTGGAGCGAGACCTTGGGGAGGCGCGTCTGGGGCGACGGCACGAGCGGCCGGAACTCGCGGTTCCAGCGCCGGGTCCAAAGCATGAGCGCCATCTGGCCGGTCTCGGTCACGAGGAGGCCGAGGAGCGCGAACTGGCCCGTCACCATGACCGACCACAGCGCCACGTCGGTCCAGCCCATGTAGCGCTCGGCACCGGCGAGCAGCGTCCAGACCAGGAGCGAGCCGGCACCTTGCGCGATGGTCGCGAAGAAGAGCCGTCCCTCGAAGCGCAGGCCCGGCCAGCGCAGGAGGAAGAACAGGATCGCGGGGAACGCGAGCAGCGAGCCCGCGAGCGCCAAATACGGCCAATAGCCGTTCACGATCACCGGCCCGGTGAAGGAGTATTTGGGCTGGCGGTCCGAATCGTAGAGGCCCCAATAGGCGCCCGCCGTGCCCTCGATCTTCTCCTTCCAGGGCTGGTCGAACGCTTCCATGAGGAAATACTGGACGCCCTCGCGGTCGGCGAAGTTCAGGAAGTCGCGCATGAAGCGCGCCTGGTTCGCGAGGCTCGCCACGGCGCCGCCGATCTGGCGGCCCTTGCTCGGCCAGCCGACCTCGGTCATGACGATCTGCTTGTGGGGATAGGCCTCGCGCAGCTCGTCGTAGCGCTGCTGGATGTAGGGCACCGCCTGGTCGACCGGCACACCTTCCCAATAGGGCAGGATGTGGACCGCGATGAAGTCGACCTCCTTGACGAGCTCGGGATGGGCGAGCCAGACGTGCCATGGCTCGGCGGTCGAGACGGGAACCTGGATCTGGCTGCGCGCGCGCCGCAGATACTGGATCATCTCGGGCACGGTCACGTCGCCGCGCAGGATCGATTCGTTGCCCACCAGGGCCCGCGTGATGTCCGGGTAGCGCTTCACCATCGAGACCAGGGCCGAGATCTCGCGCTCGTTGTTGATCGGGTCCTTGTCGAGCCACGCACCTTCGGTGACCTCGAGCCCGTATTTCGCGGCGAGCGCGGGCACGTCCTCGACCCCCTGGGTCGTGCTGTAGGTACGCACGGCGCCCACGCGCGTCGAGAGCAGCTTCAAATCGCTGCTGATCTCGGCGTCGGTCGGGTACTTGCCGGTGAGCGGATTCTCGCTCTCGCGATAGGGGCTGAAGGAAACGCCCTGGATGTCGCCCGACCAGGACGGCATGTGGAGCGGGCGATTGAGCAACGCCCAGACGGCGAGATTGCCGAGGACCACCAAGGCCAGGACGATCAGGCTCGAGCGGCGCATCTTGTGACTTCGCTTTCGACGGCGCGCGTTGGTTAAGCTATTGTAAGTTCACGTATTTTAGGCACGCTTCGAGCGCATTGGCGCGTTGCCGGGCGCTTCCGGCCGACCTTTCGGCTGGTTGTGACGGACCGTTTCAGTTTTCCCCTGCCGCACCGCACCTAAGTAACACGGCACGCCCCAGTGACTTCCATCATGTATATAAAAAGAGCCGATCTGGCGTCTAGTCCTGGCCCAATAATATCCCGATGATTTTTTTCAATGGTGACTAGCGGAACTCTTCATAGATCGCGCTGCAGCGAAAGACAAAATCTCGGGAAAAGCGAGGATTCACGTTCGATTCTCGGGGCTTGCACGAGCGCTCGGCGTTTCCGGGAGACCCCGTCCGGCCGGGCGCCGATTGCCCGCTCACGATGCGAGGGCCATAATCGCGCCGCCCGGCGGCTCAACTTCGGGCGAAACGTCAAGACCAGCCCTCGAGCGAGCCCTCGAAAGCGGCCCGGGTTCTAGCATGGCGCGCCAACGGCACCGAAACGACAAATTTGAGACTTCGACCGGCGCCAAGTCCGGCGCCAAGTCCGGCGCCGGCGCCGCGACAGAAGCGCCCGGCGCCGAGCTCGCAGCGCTCCAGCACCGGGCGATGACGGCCTATCGCGCGGGCCGTCCGGTCGAGGCGCTCGAGGCCTGCCGCGCGATCCTGGCGCTGCTCCCGGACCGGCCCGACGTGCTCGGTTTCGCGGGCATGCTCGCCCTCGAGACGGGGGCCGAGACCGAGGCGGTCGGCTATTACCGCCGCGCCCTCGCGCAAAAGCCCGATTTCGTCGAGGCGCATTACAATCTCGCCAACGGCTTGAAGCGCCTGGGGCGCCTCGAGGAAGCGGCGGCCGCCTATCGCGCGGCACTCCTGCTGCGGCCCGAGCTCATGCCGGCGCACCACAATCTCGCAACGACGCTTTTGGCGCTCGGCCGGGCGGAGGAGGCGGTTGGGGCTTTCGAGCGCGCGCTCGCTTCGGAGGCGACGGCGGCGGGGGAGCGCGATCTGGGCCTGGCCCTCGAGCAGCTCGGGCGCCTCGACAACGCGATCGCCGCCTACCGGCGCGCTTTGGCACTCCCCAACGCCCGCGCCGACATTTACAGCAACCTTGCCAACGCGCTCCTGATGCGGGGCGACGCCGCGGCGGCGCGCGACGCCTGCCAGCGCTGGCTCGAGCGCGTCCCCGGCAGCGTCGAAGGCACAGCACTTCTCGCCTTGAGTCTACGCGAGCTCGGCGACGAGCGCGGCGCCTCGGCGCTCCTCGATTTCGACCGCTTCGTCCAGGTTGTCGATTTCGAGGCGCCGCCGGGCTACGAGAGCCTCGCCGCCTTCAACGCGGCGCTGGTCGCGCAAGTCGAATCGGACCCGTCGCTCAAGGTGCCGGACAAGGACCACCCGACCTACCACAACGACGCCCTCGAGAAGACCGGCGAGCTCCTGCTCGAGCCGCCCAAGGGGGCGCTTGCCGCGCTCGAGCGCATGATGCGCGACGCCGTCGGGCGCTACATCGCGAGCGTGCCGCGCACCCCACCCCATCCGTTTCCCGCGCATTTCCCGCCTCGCTGGATCTTCAGCTGCTGGGCGACACGCCTCAAGGGCGAGGGCAATCTCGCCCCCCATGTGCATTTCGACGGCTATATCGGCGGCGTCTATTATCCGCTGCTCCCCGACGTGGTGGCCCAGGGCGCGGGTGAGGCGGGCTGGTTCGAGCTCGGCCGCCCGCCCGAGCGGCTCAATCTCAAGGCCGCGCCGGTCACCCGCCGCATCCAGCCGAAGCCCGGACGCATGTTGCTGTTCCCGGGCTATTTCTTCCACGATACCGTGCCCTTCAGCTCGACCCAGCGGCGCATCTCGATCGCGTTCGACGTCATGCCGCGCCCTTGAGGCGCGGCCGGCGACGTGGTGCCGCATATTCGAGCGCGTGCGCTTCGCCGAGACCGCGCCAAGATGCTATATAGGGGGACGATGTCCGACCCCCTGCCGAACCCGTTCGAGAGCGACTCGGCCGACGACGCCTTCTCCCTACCCGAGAGCGAAGCGCCGGCGCCGAAGGGCGCAGCGCTCGCCGCGCGTCCGGCCCGATATCTCGACGATCTGAACGAAGCCCAGCGCCGCGCCGTGCTCGCGGTCGAGGGGCCGGTGTTGGTGCTTGCCGGCGCCGGCACGGGGAAGACCCGCGTGCTCACGACCCGGCTCGTCCATATCCTGAACCAGGGCCTGGCGCGGCCCTGGGAGGTGATGGCGGTCACCTTCACCAACAAGGCCGCGCGCCAGATGAAAGAGCGCATCGAGCGGCTTCTCGGCTTCCCGGTCGACCGGCTCTGGCTCGGCACCTTCCACGCGTTGGGTGCTCGCATCCTGCGGCGCCACGCGGAGGCGGCGGGGCTCAAATCCAATTTCACCATCCTCGACGCGGACGACCAGCTGCGCCTGGTGAAGCAGCTGCTCGAGGCCGAAGCGGTCGACGACAAGCGTTGGCCCGCGCGCGCCGTGCTCGCCGTGCTGCAGCGCTGGAAGGATCGCGGGTTGGTGCCCGAGAAGGTGCCGAAGGGTGACATCGGCGAGATGGCGGGCGGGCGCTTGCGCGAAATCTACGCCGCGTATCAGGAGCGCCTCCGGACCCTCAACGCCTGCGACTTCGGCGATTTGCTGCTGCACGGGCTCACGCTCTTCTCCGAGCATCCCGAAATCCTCAAGGAGTATCAGGAGCGGCTCAAATACGTCCTGGTCGACGAGTACCAGGACACCAACGTCGCGCAATATCTCTGGCTGCGGCTCCTGGCGCAGAAGCACAAGAACATCTGCTGCGTCGGCGACGACGACCAGTCGATCTACAGCTGGCGCGGCGCCGAGGTCGGCAACATCCTGCGCTTCGAGAAGGATTTCCCGGGGGCGCGCATCGTGCGGCTCGAGCAGAATTACCGCTCGAGCGGGCACATATTGGGCGCCGCCTCGGGCCTCATCGCGCACAATGCTGGGCGGCTCGGGAAGACGCTTTGGACCGAGGGCGAGCAGGGCCGGCCCATCTCGGTGCGCGGGCTTTGGGACGGCGGCGAGGAGGCGCGCACGGTCGGCGAGGAGATCGAGGCGCTGCAACGCGCGGGCACCAAGCTCGGCGAGGTCGCGATCCTGGTGCGCGCGGGCTTCCAGACGCGCGAGTTCGAGGAGCGCTTCATCCAGATCGGCTTGCCCTATCGCGTGATCGGCGGACTCCGCTTCTACGAGCGCCAGGAAATCCGCGACGCGATCGCCTATTTCCGCGTCATCGTCCAGCCCGACGACGACCTCGCCTTCGAGCGCATCGTGAACGTGCCGCGCCGTGGCATCGGCGCCGGCACGCTGCAGGCGATCCACCGGCTCGCGCGCGCCGAGCGCATGCCCTTGACGCGCGCGGCCGGCGAGCTCGCCGAGACCGACGAGCTCACGGCCAAGGCGCGCGCCGCGCTCACGGCGCTTTTGGGCGATTTCGCGCGTTGGCGCGCCGCGGTCGCGACGGCCGACCATGTCGAGCTCGCCGAGACCGTGCTCGACGAATCGGGCTACACGGCGATGTGGATGGCCGACAAATCGGCCGAGGCGCCCGGGCGGCTCGAGAATTTGAAGGAGCTGGTGCGGGCGCTGGAGGAATTCGAAAGCCTCGCGGGCTTCCTCGAGCATGTGAGCCTCGTGATGGAAAACGAAAGCGGCGACGCGGCCGAGCAAGTGAGCCTCATGACGCTCCACGCCGCCAAGGGGCTCGAGTTCGACATGGTGTTCCTCCCTGGCTGGGAGGAGGGATTGTTCCCGCACCAGCGCGCGCTCGACGAGGGGGGCTTGAAGGCGCTCGAGGAGGAGCGGCGCCTCGCCTATGTCGGCCTCACGCGCGCGCGCCAGCGCGTCTACGTCTCCTTCGCCGCCAACCGGCGCGTCCACAATCAATGGCAAAGCGCCATCCCGTCGCGCTTCGTCGAGGAGCTGCCCCAGGACCGGCTCGAGGTCGTGACCGAGACCGGGCTTTATGGCGGCACCGGCGCCATGACGCCGGGAGCCAGCTTCGGCTATGTCGGCGGGCCTGGTGGCTATTCGGGCGGCCAGTCGGGCGGCTATCCGGCACCTGCGCGGCGCCGGCGCGCGGCCGAGCCCGACGCACCCTTCGCCGAGACGGCGCGAAATTTCGAGGTCGGCGAGCGCGTGTTCCACCAGAAATTCGGCAACGGCAACGTGATCGCGGTCGACGGCGACAAGCTGCGCATCGAGTTCGACCGCGCGGGCGAGAAGATGGTGATCGCGCGCTTCGTCTCGCCCGTATGAGCGGCGCCGCCGCCGCGCGCGACGAGCCCGCGGCAACGCGCCAGCTTTGGACCGTGTCGCTCGAGGTCCCGAAAGCCGCGGGCGGCGCGTTCGACGAGGCGTTCGCCGCGATCGGCGAGGCCTACACCTGCTTCAACAGCGGCGAAGACGAACGGAACTGGCGTTTCGAAATCCTGCTCGAAGGCGAGGCGCCCGCGCGCAAGGCGCTCGAGCGGCTCGTCGCGCGCGCCGCCAAGCGCGCCGGCATCGCGCGGCCGGAAATCAGCATCGTGCGGCTTCCGGCGCGCAATTGGCTCGCCGAGAACCGCACCCAATTCCCGCCCGTGGCCGCCGGCCGGTTCTTCGTCCATGGCTCCTATTTCAAGGGCCCCGTGCCCGGCGGGCGCATTCCGCTCCTGCTCGATGCCGGCCTCGCCTTCGGCAGCGGGACCCACGAATCGACGCGCGGCTGCCTCTTGGCGCTGAGCGTGCTCGCGCAGGACCGTCGCGCGCGCTGCCCGCTCGATCTCGGCACCGGCTCGGGCATCCTTGCGATCGCCATCGCGCGGCTCTGGCGCGTCGCGGTGATGGCGGCCGACATCGATCCGATCGCGGTCGACGTCGCGCGCGCCAATGTGCGCCGCAACGGCGTGGCGCGTTGGGTGCGGCCAGTGGTAAGCGACGGGCTCGCGCGGCGCGCGCTTCGCGGCCGTCGTCGCTACGACCTCATCGTCGCGAACATCCTCGCGCGCCCGCTCGAGCGCATGGCGCCGGCACTCGCGCGCGCGGCGGCGCCGCGGGCGGCGATCGTTTTGTCGGGGATTTTGACCACCCAAGTGCCCTCGGTGCTGAGCGCCTACCGGAGCCAGGGCTGGGCGCTCGGGCGGCGCATCGAGCTCGGGCTCTGGACCACGCTCGTCCTTCGCCGCGGGTGCGTCAGAATTTGAGCTTGAGATCGACGCCCATGTTGGGCCGGATTGCGGCCGGCTGGCCGGTCGCCGCGACCGGATTGTCGACGTTCCGGTTGAGCGGCCGGCTCAACACCGTATCGAGGGTGACATTGCCGAGATCCATCGACGCGTCGAGGCCCGGCGTCGGATTGAGGCGCTGGGACGCCGGCGCCGAGATACGCGGATCGTAGGGGCTCGCGGGCGTCGCGGCGCCGAAATTGAGCGTCGGCGCGAGCGTCAAATTGCCGCTCCCGACCGCGAGCGGCAGCGGCCGTCCGGGGGCGGTGAGCGCGCTACTGCCCGGCCGCAAGGTGTTCGGCGGCAGGCGCGCGTAATAGTCGGCGAAGGCAGCGCCGGGCGGCGGCGAGAGCGAGACGTCGATCTTCCGGCCGAGGCTCAAGAAGGTGCCGAGGTTCGGCTTTTCGGCCGGGCGCGGCACGCCGTTGGGCCAGGTGAGCGGCACCTCGGCCGAGGCCGCGCCCGGCTCGGCCTTGGCCGGCGCCAAGCCCAGGGCCAGCGTAAACGCCAAGAGCCCGGCCAGGGTCCAAAGAACCCCGGCCGGCCCGGATCGGTCGATTTCCTGGTCGGACGATACGCGGCTCACGACCCGGATTTGGGAGTCCCCAAGGCCGGGCACAAGGAAGTCCGCGCAATATTCGACGCTTTTCGCCCTTTCGGGGCCGTTCAGCCCCGCCGCGGCCCTTAGGCCGCGATTACCGGCTTGTTCTCGTTGACGGCGGCATGGGGGTCGATCGTCCCCTGCACGACGCCGGGAATCTGGCTCCGGGTGATGCCGATATCCTTGAGCATGTGGTCGTCGAGGGACATCAGCTCCTGGTAGGCCGCCTCGCGCGCCTTGAGGCGCGCCAGCGGCTCGAGCACGAGCCGGCCGATGATCCGGCCGAGGCCGAAGGTGCTGGGTTGGAGCTTGATGATGGTCGCGGTCATTGTCGTCTTCCTTTGTTTTGCTGGCTCGATTTCCTGGGCCGAACGCCTTGGCCCGGCCTCGATGGGCCGCGCCGGGCGCTAGGTCTAGCCTTGGCTGATTCGACGGGTCGCCCCGTTCGCGCAAGAAAATGATCGCTCGGCCGGGCGGATGCCAGTAGGCATACCGCAACGCAGCAATGCAAATTTAGCATGTATTAAGGGTCGCGAATGCAAGATTCGCGGGACAGAGCTGGGAAAGCGGGCCGGACCGAAGCGCCGCGGCGTCAAGGCCAGCATGCTTCCTCGCGCCAAGGAAACCGCGGCCGCGCCGGCTGTCGCGCGCGTCCCGAGGCCTTGCCTCCCATCGGAGCGGGGCCTAGCTTGGCCTCGAGCGCGAACCGAGGAGCCGCAGATTCCATGGACCGAGCCGCGTCCAAGCCGAACGAAAAAACCGCCTGCCGCGCGGCCTATCAAGGTGACGAGCCGTTGGCGCGCCTCTTGAGGAAACACGGCATCGAGACGCCGGTCGCCGAGCTACGCGACCTCGTCGCCGGCGTGGCCGCCGCCCCCGAGGCGGAGGATCGTGCGGCCTGGACCCGGCTCGTGACCGCGCAGCCGAGCGCTGCCTTGACCGCGCAGCTCCTGGCGCTCGAGGCCGAGCTACGCGCCGAGATGGCAAAACGCGCGCAGGCGGGGCCGGGCTTCGCGGAGCGCCTGGCACTCCTGCGCGCGGCCCTCGCGCGTCGCGGCCTTGCCGGATTCATCGTGCCGCGCGGCGACGAGCATCAGGGCGAATATGTGCCGCCGTCCGCCGAGCGCCTGGCCTGGCTCACGGGCTTCACCGGCTCGGCGGGGGCGGCGATCGTGCTCGCGGACAAGGCGGCGATCTTCGTCGATGGGCGCTACACGCTCCAAGCGCGCGCGCAAGTGGACGCAGCCCTCTTCGAGCAGCGCCATCTGATCGAGACGCCGCCCTGGACCTGGCTCAAGGCGAACGCGCCGCGCGACGCCGCGATCGGCTACGATCCCTGGCTCCATAGCGCGAACGAGCGCCTCCATTACGCGGCGGCGCTCGAGGCCGCAGGGGCCAAGCTCGTCGCCAGCGAGACCAATCCGCTCGACGAGGCGTGGCGGGACCGGCCGCCGGCACCACTCGCGCCCATCGTCCCGCACGGAATCGAGCATGCGGGCCAAAGCTCGGCCGAGAAGCGCGCGCAGGTCGCGGGGCAGCTCGCGTCCGACGGCGTCGACGCCGCCGTGCTCACGGCGCCCGATTCGATCGCCTGGCTCCTCAATATTCGCGGGGGCGACGTGCCCCACACGCCGCTGCCGCTTTCCTTCGCGATCGTCGCGCGCGACGGGCGCGTCGAGCTGTTCTCCGATCCGCGCAAGCTCTCGCCCGGGCTCGACGCGTGGCTCGGGAACGAGGTGACGGTGCGGCCGCGCGCGGACTTCGCCGCGGCCCTCGACGGATTGGGCGGCGCGCAGGCAAGCGTGCTCGCCGACCCCGCGAGCTGCAGCGCTTTCGTGCTTGACCGGCTCGAGCGCGCGGGGGCGCGCGTGAAGCGCGGGGCCGATCCGGTCTCGCTTCCCAAGGCGTGCAAGAACGCGGTCGAGCTCGCAGGGGCGCGCGCGGTCCATCTCCGCGACGGCGCGGCGCTCACGCGCTTTCTCGCCTGGGTGAAGCGTGCGGGTGCCGAGGGACGCGTGGGCGAGATCGAGGCGGCCGAGCGCCTCCACGATTTGCGCCGCGCGGGCGACAAGTTCCGCGATCTCTCGTTCGCCACCATCTCGGGCGCCGGCCCGAACGGCGCCATCGTCCATTACCGCGTGACGGCCGAGAGCGAGCGCAAGCTCGAGCCGGGCGAGCTCTATCTCGTCGATTCCGGCGCCCAATATCTCGACGGCACCACGGATGTCACGCGCACGCTCGCGATCGGCGCGCCGAGTGCGGAGATGCGCGACCGCTTCACGCGCGTGCTCAAGGGCCATATCGCGCTCGCCCTCGCGCGCTTTCCCGAGGGCACCACGGGCGCCCAGCTCGA
>DATJLQ010000028.1:0-30665 GCA_035509415.1 Alphaproteobacteria bacterium | reverse complement strand
GCAGAAGTCGTTCCGCATCTCGTCCGAGCGCATGGCCAAGGTGCGCGCCGCGTTCGAGGCCTTCCGGCTCGATGACGAGGGCACGCTCGCGACGATGAAGGCGATCCACGCCGAGACCGGCAAGCTGGTCGATCCTCATTCGGCGATCGGCATCGCCGCCGCGCGCGCCAGGCGCAAGGATCCGAACGTGCCGATGGTTTGCGTGGCTACGGCCCATCCCGCCAAGTTCCCCGACGCGGTGGAAAAAGCCACCGGCATCCGCCCGTCTTTGCCTTCCCGACTTGCCGACATCATGCAGCGCCCGGAACGCTGCGAGGAGATCCGATGGAATCTCGACGCACTCAAGGACTACATCCGCTCGGTCGTCAAAGTGGCGGCATGAGCGCGGACGACGTGACGGTCGCCCGTCTTGCCAACGGCATGACGGTGGCGACCGATCGTGTGCCTTCGGTCGAGACCGCCTCGGTCGGCGTGTGGGTCAATGCCGGCACGCGCCACGAAACGCCCGAGATCAACGGCGTCTCGCACATGCTCGAGCACATGGCCTTCAAGGGCACGGCGCGGCGCAGCGCGCGGCAGATCGCCGAGGAGATCGAGGCGGTGGGCGGCTTCATCAACGCGCATACGGCGCGCGACCACACCGCCTATTACGCCAAAGTGCTCAAGGAAGACGTGCCGCTGGCGATGGATATCCTGGCCGACATCCTGCAGCACCCGGCGCTGGACCCGGCCGAGCTCGAGCGCGAGCAGGAAGTGGTGGTGCAGGAGATCGCCCAGGCGATCGACGCGCCCGACGACATCATCTTCGACCATTTCCAAAGCGTCGCCTATCCCGACCAGGCGGTGGGCCGGCCGGTGCTGGGCACGGCCGAGCTGGTGCGCAGCTTCACGCCCAAGACGCTCGCGAGCTTCATCGGCACCCACTACGGGCCCGGGCGCATGGTGGTGGCCGCCGCCGGCAATGTCCGGCATGACGAGGTGCTCGAGATGGTGACGCGCCAATTCACGGCGCTGCCACCCTCGACGCCGGCCCCCGAGAGCGCGCCGCGCTATGCTGGCGGCGAATATCGCGAAAGCCGCGACACGGAACAGGTGCACCTGGTGCTGGGCTTCGAAGGCATTGGCGCGGCCGATCCCGAAATCTATGCCGCATCGGTGCTTTCGACCCTGCTCGGCGGCGGCATGTCCTCGCGCCTCTTCCAGGAGGTGCGCGAGAAGCGCGGCCTGGTCTACTCGATCCATTCCTTCGTCGCGAGCTTCGAGGATTGCGGCCTGTTCGGCATCTACGCCGGCACCGACCCGAAGCGGCTCAAGGAGCTGATGCCCGTGCTGTGCGAGGAGACCGCGAAGGCGGGCGACGCCCTTACCGACGAGGAGATCGCGCGCGCGCGCGCCCAGCTGCGCGCGGGCCTGCTCATGGGGCTCGAGCGCACCGAGCTGCGCGCCGAGCAGCTCGCGCAGCAGATGCTGATCTACGGCAGGCCGATCCCGATCGCGGAGACGCTTCAGGTCCTGGAAGCGGTCGACCGCGCGGCGATCGCGCGCGTGGCCGCGCGCCTCATGGGCTCGCGTCCGACGCTCGCGGCCCTCGGTCCGCTCGGCCGGCTCGAGCCGTTCGACGCGATCGAAGCGCGCTTCAAGTAGCGGGGCGAGAATGCGGCTCCTGAGGCCCAGTTCCGGATCGCCGCCCGCGCCGACGCGCCTCGCGAACGAGCGCATCTATCTGCGTCCGCCCGAGGACCGCGACTGGCGCCCCTGGGCCGAGCTGCGGGAGGCGAGCCGCGATTTCCTCCTCCCCTGGGAGCCGACCTGGCCGCACGACGCGCTCACGCGCGAGGCGTACCGAAGGCGTCTCCGGCGTTACGGCATCGATTGGCGCGAGGATTCGGGCTACAGCTTCTTCATCTTCCAGCAGAACGGCAGCGCGCTGGTCGGGGGCGTGACGATCGGCAACGTGCGCCGCGGCGTCGCCCAGACGGGGACCCTCGGCTATTGGGTCGGCCGGCCCCATGCGCGCCAGGGCTTCATGTCCGAAGCGCTCGAGCTCGTGCTCGCCTTCGCCTACCAGACGCTCCACCTGCACCGGCTCGAGGCGGCGTGCCTGCCGAGCAATGAGGCGAGCCAGGGCGTGCTCAAGAAGCTCGGCTTCCGCCAGGAGGGATACGCCACGAAGTATCTCCGCATCAACGGCGCCTGGTGCGATCATCTCCTGTTCGCGCTGCTCGCCGACGAGGCGGGCTATGCGCGCTCGGAGGAGAACGATTACGAGTAGACGTGGAAGCGTGCGTCAGGCGTGGCCGGCGGAATCCGACAGCATGCGCGCGTCGACGCCGAGCTTCGAGAGGGCGCGCTGCCATTTGGTCTCGATCGCGCCGTCGAACACCAGCGCCTCGTCGGCGGGCACGTTGAGCCAGCCATTCGCCTGAATCTCGGATTCGAGTTGACCCGGACCCCAGCCCGCATAGCCGAGCGCCAAGAGCGAGCGGCGCGGGCCGCGCCCGTCCGCGATCGCGCGCAGAATGTCGACCGAGGCCGTGAGGGCCGCGGTCGCGTCCACCGGCAGCGTGCCCTCGGCGCGGAAGTCGCTCGAATGCAGCACGAAGCCGCGGCCCGAATCGACCGGCCCGCCGAAATGGACGCGGATGTCGTCGACCGGGTGGCGCGCGGTGATGCCGAGCTGCTCCAGGAGATCGGGGAAGCTCAACGCGTCGATCAGGCGATTGACCACGAGGCCCATCGCGCCGTCCGCGTTGTGCGCGCACATGTAGATGATGGTGCGCTTGAAGCGGTCATCCTGCATCGTCGGCATCGCGATGAGGAGCTGTCCCGAAAGATAGGAGTCCGCGTCGTCGTTCATCATGGTCGCACCTTGGATCGTCGTACTTTGGCGCATCGCCGGCTCCAGCGAGATCGGAAGCGTAACACAACTTTGTGAAGCGGGCCCGGTTTGTGATCCGCGGCCGAGCGTTCTATAACACCGCCATGTCACAGGGCCGGAAAACGAAAAAGGCCGGAATCGGGCGTGCCGCGCCGCGGCTGGGGCGTGGCGCGATCGCTCGCGGCCTGCGCCTTTTTGCCGCACTGGCGCTCGCGTTCGTGGCCGCGGCTCCCATTGCCGGCGCCCAATCCTTCCTCGAAGCGCCCTCGACGGCCCTGCCGAATTTCACCGCCGCCTCGCCCGGGACGAGCACGCCCGGCGCCTCAGACGTGGTCGCGAACGAGCAGGCGACGCTGCGTCTCGTCTCGGCGACGGAGGCGGTCGGCGACGCGACGCGCCTCCGCCTGGGTCTCGACTTCGTGCTCAATGCGGGCTGGAAGATTTATTGGCGCAGTCCGGGGGCGGCGGGCTTTCCGCCGGCGCTCGATTGGACCGGCTCGGATAATCTGAAACGCGCCACGCTCGAATGGCCGGCGCCCGAGCGCTTCTCGGTGCTCGGCCTCGACACGTTCGGCTACCACGATCGCGTGGTGCTTCCGATCGATCTCGAGCCCGCGCGACCGGGGGAACCCGTCGCCCTCGAGCTCAAGGTCGACTATCTCGTGTGCCGCGAGATTTGCGTGCCGCGCACGGCCAAGTTGGCGCTCACCCTTCCCGCGGGGCCGGCGACGCCGTCCCGCTTCATCCAGCTCATCGACCGCTTCGAGAACGCGGTGCCGCGCGACGGCGTCGCCGCCGGACTCTCGATCGTGAGCGCTAAGATCGGCGGCACGCGCGAGCGTCCGGTGCTCGAGGTCGCGGCGCACGCGCGCGAGCCGTTCCACCGTCCCGATCTTTTCGTCGAGGGGCCGCCGGGCCTCGCCTTCGCCGCACCGCGCGTGACCCTCGATGCCGACGGCCATGACGCCCTCTTGCGTCTCCCGATCTCGAGTGCGGGCAAGGTCTGGCCCGATTGGCGCGCCACGCCGCTCACGCTCACGCTCGTCGACGGCGCGCGCTCGATGGAGACGCGCATCGCGCCGAAGGCCGCGACGCAATCGAGCGAGGTCGGCGAGCTTCTCGCCATGATCGGCTTGGCGCTTCTCGGCGGGCTCGTGCTCAATCTCATGCCCTGCGTGCTGCCGGTTTTGTCCTTGAAGCTCCTCGGCATCGTCGGCCATCGGGGTGCCGCGCTGCGCTCGATCCGGCTCAGCTTCCTCGCGTCCGCCGCGGGGGTCGTGGTCTCGTTCCTCGCGCTCGCCGCGGCCGCGATCGGCCTCAAGCTCGCGGGCGGGGCGGTCGGCTGGGGCATCCAGTTCCAGGAGCCGATCTTCCTCACGAGCCTCGCCCTCGTGTGCAGCTTCTTCGCGGCCAATCTCTGGGGCCTCTACGAGCTGCGGCTGCCGGGATTCCTCTCGGTCGCGGTCGAGGACACGGTCGCCGCGACGCGGCGCGACATGGCGGGCCATTTCGTGACCGGTGCCTTCGCGACCCTTCTTGCCACGCCATGCTCGGCGCCCTTCGTCGGCACCGCCTTGGGATTCGCGCTCGCGCGCGGCCCGGGCGAGATCGCGGCGATCTTCCTGACCCTCGGCCTCGGCCTCGCCGCACCCTATCTCGCGATCGCGGCGTTCCCGGCGTCGGTGCGCCACATGCCCCATGGCGGGCGCTGGATGGTGGCGCTCAAGGCGATTCTCGGCCTCGCGCTCGCCGCGACCGCGGCGTGGCTGGTCTCGGTCATGGTCGAGGAAATCGGGTCCCAGGCGGCCCTCGCCGTGGGGGCGGCGCTCGCCGGCATCCCGCTCGTCTTTCTCGCGCGCCGGCTTTGGCCCGACTACACGCGGCGCTCGTCCGTCGCGGGCCTCGCGGCCCTGGTCGTGCTCGCCTTCGCGTTGCCCTCGAAGCTGCCGCCCGGGAACGCGGCCCCGGCCGAGGATCGGCTCGTGGGGTGGGAGCCCTTCGCTCAAGCCCAAATCCCGAGCCTCGTGGCCCAGGGGAAGGTCGTGTTCGTCGACGTGACCGCCGATTGGTGCCTCACCTGCAAGGCGAACCGGACCCTGGTCCTCGAGCGCGACCCCACGGCCGAGCTCCTGGCCGCGCCCGGCGTGGTACGCATGATGGCGGACTGGACCCGCCCGTCGGACGAGATCGCGCGCTATCTCGCGAGCTTCGGGCGCTACGGCATCCCGTTCAACGCGGTCTACGGGCCGGGGGCACCGCAGGGCGTCGCCTTGCCCGAGCTCCTGACACCCGACGCGGTGCGCACGGCGCTCGTCGAGGCCTCGGCCGCGAAGCACGCGGCGCGCGATTAGGGGCCACGAGGGGGCTGGATTCGAGGCCCGGATCGGGTATCTATGGGGCCGCGGCCCGGGCGCCCGGGCCGCTCGAAAATGCGGCGGCAGACGGCAACGAAGGCTCGCGCGCGGGCCGAAACGGAAGGGGTAGGGCGATGACGATCAAAGTGGGTGACAAGGTTCCGGCCGGCAAGGTCAAGTACATGGGCGCGGACGGCAAGCCCGCCGAGCTCTCGACCGACGATCTGTTCAAGGGCAAGAAGGTGGTGCTGTTCGGGCTCCCCGGCGCCTTCACGCCGACCTGCTCGGCGAAGCACGTGCCGGGCTTCGTGCAGCAGGCGGGGGCGCTCAAGGCCAAGGGCGTCGCGACCATCGCCTGCATCTCGGTCAACGACGCCTTCGTCATGGGCGCCTGGGGCAAGGACCAGGGCTCGGGCGACAAGGTCATGATGCTCGCCGACGGCTCGGCCGACTTCACCAAGGCGCTCGGCCTCGAGCAGGATCTCTCGGCCGCCGGCCTCGGCGTGCGCTCGAAGCGCTACGCCATGATCGTCGAGGACGGCACGGTCAAGTGGATGGGCGTCGAGGACGCGCCCGGCAAGCTCGAGCACAGCGGCGCCGACCAGGTGCTGGCGCATCTTTAGGTTCTGGCGCGCCCGCATCCTTCGAGACACCTGGCGCGCGTAGCGTGCCTCTTGCCTGGAAAGAGGCGGGCGAAGCCCGCTGCGCCTCATCCCGAGGAGCCTGCATAGCAGGCGTCTCGAAGGAGGGCGGCGGAGTTCTTCAGGATGAGGAACGCGCGAAGTTGGCGCGCGATCGCGCGGCGCCGCGCCTCAAGCGGGCTCGGTGTCGTGGAAGCGCGTCATGTCGACGAGCCGGCGCCCGTCCGCGAGCCGCGCGAGAATGTCGACGAAGCGCCGGTCCCATAGAATCTCCGCCGCCGTGTAGCTGAAGCGCGCGTGGACCTGCTGGTTGAGCGTGTCGTCGATCCCGGTCACGAGCACCACGATCTCGGCCTCGGTCGCCTCGAGCGCCTCTCCGTCGGCGCCGTGAAGCGGGCTCGCCGGATCGATCGGATGCATCACGGTCCAGGAAAGCCCGAAGAACGAGCTCTGGTTGCGTGCGAGCTTAAGCTCGTGCTGGCGCCGGAACGGCTTCCCTTCCTTGGTGAGCTCGTCGCGCACCAGGGTCGCGCGCACCTCGGCCTGGAGGATCTGGTTGCCGCGCTCGTTCGCCATGCGGAACGTGAGGGTCGGAACCCCTTCGAAGGGCGACACCACCGCCACTTTGCTGAACAGGATGCGCGCGCGCGGACGCGTGAAGCGCATGAAGAGGAGGCTCGTGATGAGGGCGAAGGTGAGGATGCCGAAGAGCGATTCGATCGATACCAGCACGTGGGCCGAAAACGACGTCGGATACATGACGCCGTAGCCGATGGTCGAGAAGGTCTCGATGCTGAAGAAGAGCGCGTCCATGAAATCGCCCGGCCTGACGCCCGCGACCTGGCCCGGCAGCGCCAGATAGCCGAGCGCGAAGACGAGGTTGAGCGCAAGGTAGAGTGCCGCGCAGGCGAGGAGTGCCGCCGGAAGCGGGAGGGTCTGGAACCAATGGTAGAAGTCGCCCGTGTTCCAGCGGTCGCCGCGGCGCACCACGTCGGCCGACTGGTCGCGGCGGAAGCGGAACATGGAGCGCTCGGGCCGCTTCACCTCCCAGCCCATGCCGCCGCCGCCCCGCCGTTTGACCTTGCGCCGC
Source organism: Alphaproteobacteria bacterium (assembly GCA_035509415.1). Taxonomy (GTDB): domain Bacteria; phylum Pseudomonadota; class Alphaproteobacteria; order JACZXZ01; family JACZXZ01; genus DATJLQ01. The sequence goes on along the minus strand of DATJLQ010000028.1, from coordinate 23,702 downwards.
GCCATGTCCGTCGCGTCCCCCGGAACCCTTCAGCGCTCGGTTAGATAAGGCGCCATGCCGTCGCGCGCGAGCCGGTCGGCATGCTCGTTGCCCGCGTGGCCGGCATGGCCCTTGACCCAATGCCAAGCGACTTGGTGGCCCGCGAGCGCCCGATCGAGGCGCTGCCAGAGATCGACGTTCTTGACCGGCTTCTTGTCCGACGTGCGCCAGCCGTTCGCCTTCCAGCGCAGGATCCAGCGCGTGATGCCGTCCTTGAGATAGACGCTGTCGGTGTGGATGCGCGCGGGCACCGCGCGCTTCAAGGCCTCGATGGCCGCGATCGCCGCCATGAGCTCCATGCGGTTGTTGGTGGTGGCGGGCTCGCCGCCCTTGAGCTCGCGCGTCGCCCCATTCCAGACCAGCACGGCGCCCCAGCCGCCCGGGCCCGGATTGCCGCTGCAGGCCCCGTCGGTGAAAATCTCGACGGCGTCCGCGCGCGCGGCTTCGGCCGGATGTTTGGCGCCCGTCATCAGAGACCGTATTGCGAGGGCCGCTCGAGGCCCTGGTGGAAGCGGAGCTTCGCCAGATACTCGCGCGGGTCCTTGGGGCGCACATAGGCGCCCGCCGGGTGATTGAGCCAGTCGTAGAGGCGCGTGAGCAGAAAGCGCAACGCGCTGCCGCGCGCGAGGATGGGCAAGGCCGCGACCTCCGCCTCGGCGAGCGTGCGGCGCTTGCGGTAGCTCGAGAGGAGCGCGCGCGCCTTGGTGACGTTGAAGCTCAAATCGGTCTCGAAGCACCAGGCGTTCAGGCACACGGCGATGTCGTAGCTCAGGAAATCGTTGCACGCGAAGTAGAAGTCGATGACGCCCGAGAGCTTGTTGCCGAGGAAGAACACGTTGTCGGGGAAGAGATCCGCGTGGATCACGCCCTCGGGCAGGGTCTCGGGCCAGTTCTCCTCGAGGAAATCGAGCTCGGCCGCAAGCAGGGACGCGAGCCCCGGGCTCACCTCGTCGGCGCGGCTGTCGCACGCCTCGTAGAGGCCGCGCCAGCCGCCCGGCCCGAGCGCGTTGGCGCGCTTCATCTCGAACGAGAGGCCGGCGACGTGGAGCCGCGCCATGGCGTCGCCGAGCTCGGCGCAATGGCGCCGCTCGATGCGCCGCGGCCACATGCCCGAGAGGAAGGTCACGATCGCGGCGGGCCGGCCGCACAGCTCGCGCAGGCTGTTGCCGTCCTTGCCCCGGACCGGCACCGGGCACGCGAATCCCTGGCGCGCGAGATGGTCCATGAGGCCGAGGAAAAAAGGCAGATCGTCGGGCGCGACGCGCTTCTCGTAGAGGGTGAGGATGTAGATGCCGCGCGCGGTCTGGAGCAGGTAGTTCGAGTTCTCCACCCCCTCGGCGATGCCCTTCAAGGCGGTCACCGCGCCCAGATCGTACTGGGCGAGAAAGGAAGCGAGGTCGCGATCGGAGACTTCGGTATAAACCGCCATGGGGCCCTAATCTGACCGCTCGGCGCCTTGAGGGCAACAGGCACGGGACGGCAAAAGGCAAGCCGGAGTCGGGCCCGGACGGCCGCTTCCGCGCGTCGCGGGGCTTGTGCGGCCGGGGGCGCTCCCCTAAAGTCCGCGACGCTACGGACGGCCCTCCGGCCGGTCCGCCGCGCGGGCGCCGGAGCGAATTCGGCGCACGGATCGCGCGCGGCGCATGGATCGAGAGCGACAAATGAGGGATCGATGACGGCGCCGAAAATTGCCCAGAAGGGTCCGTTCGCGATCGAGGTCGCGGCGGGCGAGGAATATTGGTGGTGCGCCTGCGGGCAAAGCAAGTCGCAGCCCTTCTGCGACGGCTCCCACAAGGGAAGCGCCTTCACGCCGCAGCAATGGAAGGCGCCCGAATCGAAGACGGTCTATTTCTGCGGCTGCAAGCATTCCGGCCACAAGCCGCTTTGCGACGGGACGCACGGCAAGCTTTGATCATGCGCCCCGGGAGCCTCATCGCGCGGCTCGAGAGGCGCGCCCTTCACCCGGCGGCGGCGGCCGCGGTCGCGATGCTCGCGCTCGCGGCCCTGGGCGCGTGCCAGATCACGGGCGAGCTTCCATGCCCCGCGGCCAAGATTCTGCGCGACGCCTCCCAGGTGACGCGCTTCACGCCGGGGGCGGCGGAGAATGCGGCCAATCTGCGCTACGTCGCCTCGATCGACGACGCGAAGCTCAACTGCACCTACGATTCGAGCACCTACGACAAGATCGACGTGGCGCTGGCGGTCAAGTTCGACGCGACGCGCCCGCCCGGGCGTCCCGCGGACACGGTCGAGCTGCGCTATTTCGTCGCCATCGTGAATCTCCAGGGCGAGATCCTGGCGAAGAAGGATTTCCCGCTTCAGCTCGCCTTCGGCGCCGGCGCCACCGCGACCAGCCTGGTCGACTCGTTGCGCCAGACCATCCCCATCAAGTATCCGCAGAACGGCGGCAGCCTCGAGATCTGGGTCGGCTACCAGCTCTCGCCCGCCGATCTCGCCTATAACCGCGCCCATCCCGTCGAGTGACGCCGCCGGGCGTGGACGCCGCCCGCCGGCCGATTTCTGGGCGGCGCCGGGGCGGTTCTACAAAACGCTGATTTAGCCTGAGATTTCAAATTCCTGAGCGCGCGCCCCGGCGCCGCGGCCCGGGTCGGCCGGCGCAAGGTCGCGGCCCTTGCTCCGTATATTAGGGCGTGACCCAGCGGGGATCGAAAGGCTGGATGGGTCGCGCGAAGGACAGCTTGAAACCATTCTGAGGTGCCCTCGATGTTCAAGAACACCAAGACCATGCTGGCCGCGGCCGTTGCAACCGGCCTTGCCGCCGCGGTCGTCGTGCCGCTCGCGACCCACGCCCAGGGCTGGGCTCCGCCCGGCGCGCCCATGGCTGTGCTCGACGGCCCGCCGCCGCCCGCGGCCCTCCTCGGCCAGCCGGCCGACCAAGAGATCGCCATGGGGCCCCATGGCGGGCCGGGCTGGGCCCATGAGGGCCGCTTCGTCGACGGGCGCATCGCCTTCCTCAAGGCGGTGCTCAAGATCACGCCCGCCGAGGAGCCGGCCTGGAACAAGCTCGCCGCCGCGATCCGCGCGGGGGCTGCCGACATGGCCAAGCTGCACGAGGGCATGAAGGGCGGGAAGGTCCAGCCCGCGAGCGCCGTCCAGCGCGTCGAGTGGCGCGCCCAGGTCGCCGCGGCCCGGGCCAAGTCGCTTGCCGCCTTTGCCACGGCGTTCAAGCCGCTTTACGATCAGCTCAGCGACGACCAACGCAAGGCCGCCGACGTGCTGTTCGCGCCGCACCGGTTCCGGCATGGCTAGTCTCGGCCTCCGGAGTGGCGCCGCCGCCGCGGTCTTGGAGTTGGGGCGCCATCCGGCGCCCCGCTCTCGGGCCGTCGCGCGGGTGATCGAGCGCATGGGCGAGGACACGGACGAGGAGTTGGTCGCGCGCACGGCCAAAGGCGAAGCGGCGGCGTTTCGGCAGCTCATGGAACGCCACATGCAACGCAGCCTCCGGCTCGCGACGCGCATGATGCGCAACGCGAGCGACGCGGAGGAGATCGTGCAGGAGGCCTTCCTCCGCCTCTGGACCAAGGCCGACACCTGGCAGCCGGGGCGCGGCAAGTTCACCACCTGGTTCTTCCGCGTGCTGGTGAATTTGTGCCTCGACCGCAAGCGCCGGCCCACGGCCCAGCCGCTCGAGGCGGCGGGCGACCCGGTCGATCCGGCGCCGACTGCCGTTGCCGAGATCTACCGCGGCGAGGTCGAGCGCGACGTGGCGCGCGCGGTGGCCGAACTGCCGGACCGGCAGCGCGCGGCGCTGACGCTTTGCTATTATGAGGAGCTGAGCAACCAGGAGGCGGCGGAAGCGCTCCAGGTCTCGGTCTCGGCCCTCGAGGCTCTATTGGTGCGGGCGCGGCGCACGCTCAAAGGCAAGCTCGCGGCCCTCGGGGTCCAAGGACCCAAGGAGGAGGAATGAATTTCGAGCGCTTCAAGTATTTTCTCGAGGCTTACGGCGCGGATTTGCGCCGCTGGCCCGCGGACGCGCGCGCGCCGGCCGAGACGCTGATCGCGAGCGACCATGCGGCGAAGGCCGCGCTCGGCGAGGCCGCGCGGCTCGACCGCGCGCTCGATCTCTATGCCGTGGCGGACGATCCGGCGCGCGCCGGGCGGCTCGTCGCGCGCATCGCCCAACGCGCCGTGGCCGAGCCCGCGCGCGGCGGCCGCTTCTGGGGCCTGGGCAGCCTCGATCTGGGGGCACTCTGGCCGCGCGCCGCGGCGCTTGCTTTCGTCATGGTCCTCGGTATCGTGACCGGCATGTTCCAGACCGATTTCACCGGCATCGATTTGGCCGGGACCGGCGAGCAGGTTTCCTCGGCGAGCGACGGCAACCTGGTGAGCGTCGACGACAGTCCCTACGACGTGGCCGGCCTCTAGGGTATTGCGCGTGAGCCGAAAGCTCCAGATCCTGCTGTTCGTCTCGGTGGCGCTGAACCTGTTCTTCATCGGCAGCGCCACGATGCATTTCCTCGGCGTGCGCTGGCACGTCGCGCCCCACGGTCCGGCCGACATCCTCGACCGTCTCGGCCGGCATCTCGATTCGGCCGACGAGGCGTCGCTCCGGGACGTCTACCAGGCGAACCGCTCGAAGCTCGACACGCTGTTCGCCGAGCTGCAGGCGAGCCGCTACCGGCTGCGCACGCTGCTCACGGCCGATCCCTTCGACCACGCCGCCTTCACGGCCGCCCTCGCCGAGACCCACGCGCGCCGCGAGGCGTACGACCGCGCGATCGAGGCGACCATCGATTCGGTGGTGGCGAAACTCTCGCTCGACGGACGGCGCGAGCTGTTCGCGAGCTCGCGTCATCCGCCGCCGCCGCCGCCGCCGCCGGGAGCACCACCCCCGGGCGGTCCGCCGCACTGAGCCGCAGCGCGCCCGCGCGGGCGCGGCGCCAAATCCAATTCCGATTCCAGGATTGAGCGCGCCTCATCGGCGCCGCGATGCGCCGCGCGGGACGGACGGCGCGTCGCTCGGCGAAGCCGTCGTCGGCTCAGTGGAGCTTTTGGGGCAGCTCGGCGATCGCCTGATCGACCAGGCGCGCGGCGTTCTTGCCGTCGAGGGCGCTACGCAAGAGGTTCCCGGTCACCGCGACGGCGAGCTCGACCGCCGACGCGCGCACCTCGTCGAGCGCCTTGGCCTCGGCCTGGGCGATGCGGTCGACCGCCTGCCGCTCGCGCCGCTTGAGCGCCGCCGCGAGATCGGCCGCCGCCTGCTCGCGTCCGCGCGCGGCCTCGATGCCGGCTTCGCGCAGGATCGCCTGCGCCTCGGCCAGCGCCTGCGTCTGCTTCTCGCGATATTCGGCGAGGAGTGCGGCCGCTTCGTCGCGCAGCCGCTGGGCCTCGTCGAGATCGGCCTTGATCTTGGCCGCGCGCCCATCGAGCCCGCCGGTGAACGCCTTCTTGACCGGCTTGAACACGGCCACGATCAGGATCACGAAGGCGACCAGGACCCAGAACTCGGCGTCGCGCAGGATTTCCATCAGCGCGACTCCCGCGCCGCCTCGGCCAGCGCGCGCTCGAGGGCCGCGCGGTCGACCTTGACGCCGATGAGCCGCTCGGTCGCGGCGACCGCCGCTTCGCCCGCGACGCTGCGGATGTTGGCGAGGGCGGCGTCCTTGGCCGCGGCGATGCGCGTCTCGGCGTCCTTGATCTGGCCCGCGAGGGTCGCGCCGAGCTCGGCCTGGCGCTTCGCCGCCTCGCCCGCCGCCTCGTCCGCCACTTTCTTGAGCTCGGCGCGCGCCGCCTCGTGCGCGGCCGCGAGCGATTTCTGGTAGGCCGCGAGCACGGCGCCCGCCTCGTCCTTGAGCTTGGCGGCCCGGTCGAGGTCGGCATCGATGCGCGCGCGCCTTGCCTCGAGCGCCGCCCCCACCTTCGGCAGCGCCACCTTCCACAGGATCAGGAGCAGCGGCACGAAGGTGAGCACCAGCCAGAAAAGCTGGCTCGGGTAGCTCGCGGGGTCGAGTTGAGGCATGAACCGGTTCCGGGCCGGAGATCGCTCAGCCGAACAGAATGACGAGCGCGATCACGAGCGCGTAGAGCGCGATGGCCTCGACCAGCGCGAAGCCGAGCATGGTCATCGTGAACACGTCGCCACGCGCCGCCGGGTTGCGCCCGACCGCGCTGATGAAGGAGGCGAAGATGGCGCCGATGCCGATACCCGAGCCGATCACGCCGATCGCGGCAAGGCCCGCGCCGATCGCCTTTGCAGCTGCCAAATCCATGGTCGTTGTCCTCTCGAAGTTGAGCCGGTTGAACGAAAACGCGAGGCCGCGCTCAGTGCAGATGGAGCGCGTCGTTGATGTAGAGACAAGTCAGGATCGCGAACACGTAGGCCTGGAGGAACGCGATCAGGAACTCGAGGCCCGATAGCGCCACCACGAAGGCGAGCGGCAGGATGCCCGCGATGCCGAGCACGAAGACGAAGCCCGCGAACACCTTCAAGAGCGTATGGCCCGCGAGCATGTTGGCGAAGAGACGCACCGAAAGGCTCATCGGGCGCGAGAGATAAGAGATGATCTCGATCGGGATCAGGAGCGGCCACATCGCCTTCGACACGCCGGGGGGGACGAAGAAGGTCGCGAAATGGAGGCCGTGCTTCCAGATGCCGAGCAGCGTGACCCCGATGAAGATCGCGAAGGCGAGCGCGAAGGTGACGATGATGTGGCTCGTGAAGGTGAAGCTGAACGGGATCAGGCCGAGCAGGTTCCCGAACAGCACGAACATGAAGATCGTGAACACGATCGGGAAGTAATGGATGCCCTCCTTGCCGATCGTGTCGCCGAGCAGGTTGGCGATGAACTCGTAGGAGAGCTCCGCCATCGACTGCCAGCGGGACGGCACGAGTGCCGGCCGGCGCATGCCCAGGATCAGGAACCCCGAGATCAGCAGCAGGGCCGCCACCATGACCGCCGACGAGTTGGTGAACGACAGGTCGACGCGCCCGAGATGGATCGGCACCAGCGGATGGATCGCGAATTGGGCGAGGGGGCTGTCGGTTGCGGCTGCGGCCATTGTCGCCTGCTCTCGATGACGCCTAAGGCTTCCAATCCCGTTACGTCTCGTCGTCTTCGTCGTCGTCTTCGTCGCGGCGCGCGGTGCGCGCCTGGGGCGCGTCGCGGCGCGTTCGGGACTCGTCGGGCGCGCGCTTGTAGCCGACGGCACCCCCGAGCCCCTTCACGGCCCGGAACACGTTGAGCAATCCCGCCGCCGAGCCCAGCACGAAAAACACCACCATGAGCCACGGCCGCGTGCCGAGCCAGCGATCGAGCAGATAGCCGATGCCGACGCCGACAACCAGCGCGGACACCAGCTCGATACCGATGCGCCACGCGATCCCGAGATCGTTTCCGCCGCCGTCGCGCCCATGCATCTCGGGCACCTGCCGGCCGCGGGCCTCGCGCAAGCGCGCGTCGAGATCTTCGAGGGAGGAGGGCGGCCGCCGCCCAGGTTCGGGCTCGCTCATGGCCTCGCCCCTGCCTTGCGCACCGCGAGGGCGCAACCCCTGGTCCGACCCCTCGGACGCGACGCTTCGGAAGCCGTTTTGCGGCGCACCTTAGGGAGCGGCAAAACGCGTGTCAAGCGCGCGACGCTGCGGCAAAAAGGACCGATTCGGCCCGGATTTCCGGGGTTTCGAGCGGCGACGCGATGGCGCGAAAGGCCCGCGCCGCGGGCCCGTTCTCACGCCGTCGCGCGCAGGCTCTCGGCCGCCGCGAGGTCGACCGAGACGAGCTGTGAGACGCCGCGCTCGGGCATGGTCACGCCGAAGAGCCGGTCCATGCGCGCCATGGTCATGCGGTGGTGCGTAATCAGGAGGAAGCGCGTGCTCGAATGACGCGCGATCTCGTCGAGGAGCGAGCAGAAGCGGTCGACGTTGGCGTCGTCCAAGGGCGCGTCCACCTCGTCCATCACGCAGATGGGTGCCGGGTTGGTCATGAACACGGCGAACAGGAGCGAAAGTGCCGTGAGCGCCTGCTCGCCGCCCGAGAGCAGCGACAGGATCTGGAGCTTCTTTCCGGGCGGGCTCGCCATGATCTCGAGCCCGGCCTCGAGCGGGTCGTCCGATTCGGTGAGCTGGAGATGGGCGCGGCCGCCGCCGAAGAGGCGCGTGAAGAGCTGGCCGAAATGCCCGTTGACCGCCTCGAACGAGGCGAGCAGGCGCTCGCGCCCCTCGCGGTTGAGCTCGGAAATGCCCTGACGCAGGCGCGCGATGGCGCCCACGAGATCGGCGCGCTCGGTCTGGAGCGATTCGATCTGGGCGCCCACCTCCTCGGCCTCCTTCTCGGCGACCAGGTTGACCGGCCCCATGTTCTCGCGCTCGTTGACCAGGCGTTGGAAGCGCTGCTCGATCGCGTCGAGCGGCGGCAGATCGTCGCCCGCCTTGTGCTCGGCGAGGGCGAAAGTGTCCTCGGGCGCGCAGCTCAAGCGCTCGGCGATGCGCTCGACGATGGCAAGGCGCGTCTGCTCGGCGGCGGCGACGGCACCCTCGCGCCGCACCCGGTCCTCGCGCGCGGCATGGAGCTCGCCTTCGGCGGCTTTGAGCGCCTGGTCCGCCTCGCTCATCCGCGTCTCGGCGGCGGCGAGCCGGTCGGCCGCCGCGCGCCGCTTGGCTTCGGCCTCCGCGATCGTATCCAGGAGGCTCGAGCGCTGGGCCGAAATCTCCGCGGGCTTGGCCGCGAGCGACGCGCGCTCGGCCTCGCTCGTCTCACGGCGCTGGGCAAGCTCGGCGAGCTGACGCCGCGCCGCGTCCGCGCGCATCTCGGCGGAGCCGCGCTCGCGCGCGACCGCGGCCAAGCGCTGGCGCCGTCCCTCGGCCTCGCCCGCGAGCCGGTCGAAGGCACTTTGCGCGTCGCGTTGCCGTGCGCGGGTCTCGGCGAGCGCCGCACGCGCGCTCTCGTGGCGCCGACGCGCCTCGGCGAGGTCGGGGAGCGCCGCGCGCGCCGCGCGCGCGCCGTCGATGACGCGCTCGGCCTCGCCGCGATCGATCTCGAGCTGGTTGGCACTTTCGTCGAGGGCCGCGAGGTGGGCGCTTTGCGCCGCGACGCGTTGGGCGAGCGCGCGCTCCGCGTCGCGCGCCGCGTGATGGGCGGCCTCGGCCTCGCGCGCATCCTCGCGTGCCCGGCGCTCGGCGAGCTGGGCCTCGCGGCTTCGCTCCTGCGCCTCGATCGAGGCCGAGCGGAGCGGCGCCAAGGCGTCGTCCGCCGCGGCCAATTCGCGCACGACTTCCTCGAGCCGGCGGCGTTGGCCGAGACGCTTCGCCGCTGCGGTGGGTGCCCCTGCCGCGACCGTAAACCCATCCCAACGCCAAAGCGCACCCTCGCGCGTCACGAGCCGCTGACCCGGCGCCAAGCTCGCCGCAAGGGCGCGCCCGGTCGCTTCGTCGGCGACGAGGCCGGTCTGGGAGAGACGCCGTGCCAAGGCCGCGGGCCCGGTCACGACGTCGCCCAAGGGCCGAGCGCCCTCGGGCAGCGGCGCGGGGGCCGCGAGCGGCGGCAATGCGCGCCAATGGAGCGGGGCGCCTTCGTCGAGAGGTGCCGCGAGATCGTCGCCCAAGGCCGCCGCCAGCGCCGCCTCGTAGCCGGGCGTCACCGCGACCGCATCGATCAGGGGCGGCCACATGTCGGCATGGTCCGCGCCGAGCAGGTGGGCGAGCGCCTTTTCCTCGGCCGCGAGCTTGGCGCGTTCGGCCTCGGGCGCCTCGAGGGCCGCGCGTGCCGCGGCCTCGGCCGCCTGGGCGCCGGCGCGCGTTTCCTCGGCGACCAGGGCCGCCGCGCGGGTACGCTCGGCCGCCTCGGCCGCGGCCTCGACGGCGCGCTTCGCCTCCTCGAGCGCACTCGAGACGCCGGTCTCGGCCTCGAGCCGTTGGCGCTCGTCCGCGATCTCCTGCCGCCTCTGCCCGAGACGCTCGAGACGTGCCGCGAGCTCGGCGATCTGGCCGTCAAGCGCGTGCTCGCGCGCCTCGGACGCCGCGACTTCCTCGACCAGCGCGCTGAACGCGGTCTCCTCGGTCGCGAGCGTCGCGTCCGCCGCCTCGAGGTGCCGGCGCGCCGCCTCGACCGAATCGGATTCCCGCGCCTGCGCCGCGGCGAGCGAAGTCTCCTCGGCGTCGAGGCGCTCGATCGCCTGGGTCGCATCGGCGGCCAAGGCTTCCTCGCGCGCGGTGTCGGACGCGATCTGCATCAAGCGCCCGGCGACCGCCTCCATCGCCTCGGCCACGCGGCGCTCCTCGGCATCGAGCGCATCGCGCGCGACGGCGTAGCGATGGAGCTCGGCGGCGGCCGCGGCCTCGGCCATGCGCAGCGGCGGCAACGCCGCGGCGGCCTCGGCCTCGAGGGTCGAGGCGGCGGCGACGCGCGCCGTGAGCTCGGCCACCTGCTGCTCCGCCGCGCGCAACAGCGTCTCGACGTTCGCGACCTCGCCCAACGCCGCCTGCCAGCGGAGATGCAAAAGCATCGCCTCGGCGCGGCGGATATGGTCCGAGAGATTGCGGTAGCGGCTCGCCTGGCGCGCCTGCTTCTTGAGGCTCTGGAGCTGCGCCTCCATGGTGACGATCACGTCGTCGAGGCGCTCGAGGTTCGATTCGGCGGCGCGTAGCCTGAGCTCGGCCTCGTGGCGGCGCGAATGAAGGCCGGTGATGCCGGCGGCCTCCTCAAGGAGCGCGCGCCGGTCGGCGGGCTTGGCGTTGATGATGGCACTGATGCGCCCCTGGCTCACCAGCGCCGTCGAGCGCGCGCCGGTCGCGGCGTCGGCGAACAGGAGCTGCACGTCGCGCGCGCGCATGTCGCGCCCGTTGATGCGGTAGTTCGAGCCTTCGCTGCGCTCGATGCGGCGCACGACCTCGATCTCCTCGCCGTCGTTGTATTGCGCGGGTGCGGTGCGCTGGCGGTTGTCGAGGGTGAGCTGGACCTCGGCGATGTTGCGCGCCGGGCGGTCCTGGGTCCCGCCGAAGATCACGTCGTCCATCTCGCTGCCGCGCATCTGCTTGGCAGAGGTCTCGCCCATGACCCAGCGCACCGCCTCGACGATGTTGGACTTGCCGCAGCCGTTGGGGCCGACGATGCCGGTCAGGCCCGGCTCGATCGTGAGCTCGGTCGGCTCGACGAAGGACTTGAAGCCGGACAGGCGGAGGCGGGTGAAGTGGAGCAACGGGGCGTCCTCGGCTGGCGTTATTTCTTCGCGATCAGGGGATCGAGGATCTTGGCGAAATCCTCGATCGACATGTCGCCTTCGTACTTGGTGCCGTTGACGAAGAAGGTCGGCGTCGAATCGACCTTGAGGTTCTTCTCGGCGTCGAGCCGGACCTTGAGGATGCCGTCGAGCAGATCCTTGTTCTGCATGCAGGACTCGAACTGGGGCTTGGTCATGCCGCCGAGCAAGCCGATGCGCTCGAGCGCCGCCATCGGGTCCTGGGTCGCGGCCCAGTCGTCCTGCTGCTTGAACAGCACGCGGATGAAGCCGAAATACTGGTCCGGGTCGGCGCAACGCGCCATCATCGCCGCGCGCACCGCGAGCTGGTCGAGCGGGAAGTCGCGGTACGTGTAACGCACCTTGCCGGTGTCGACGTAGCGCGTCTTGAAGACCGGAAAGGTGGTGTTCTCGAAGGCCGCGCAATGGGGACAGGTGAGGGACGCGTACTCGATCACCGTCACCTTGGCGGCCGGATTGCCGAGCGACCGGTCGGCCAGCATCGCTTCGGTGGTGGCCGCATGGCCGGGACTCGCGAGCCCCAGATAAAGGGCTCCCAGGATTACAAAAACTGGTAGAAACCGGGCCAATTCGACCTCCCGAACACAAGATGTTGTAAGTATAGGGCAGGCTCCGTGGCGGCCACAAGCGCGCTCGCCGGGGGGTGCGCAAGATTCCTGTGGATAACGACTCGGCGCCTCACGGGTCCTGTTTTACGCCGCGCGCCGGCATGGACGCACCCGTCTCGTCGCGCGCCAAAAGGGCGAGGCCCAAACGCGCCGCGGCCGCGCGGAGCGCCGGGTCCTCGAGGGAGGCGACCGCGGCCGCGATCTCGGCCTCGAGCGCCGCGCGGCGTGCGGGATCGAGGGGCGGCGCCGGCGCCGGGCCAGGGTCCTTGCGCGCGGGCAACGGGCCCTGATGGAGCTTCAAGCGCGCGACCGCCTTGTAGCCGAGGCTGCCATTGATGCGCTCCAGGAGCTGGGGCTCCCAATGCTGAAGCGCCAGGGCCCAGCCGCTCTCGACCTTGAGATGGAGCGTGCCGTCGAGGCGCGCGCCGCGCGCGAAATCGAGCCGCTCGGGAAGCGCGTGGCCAGCGATCTCGGCGCCCGCGATCGCGGCCCAGTCCGTCATCAGGCTCGCCTCCGCGAGCCCGCGCTTTCCGAGCGCCGGGCGCGCGAGCCGCGGCATCAGGCTCGCGAGGCTGCGCGGCCCGCCGAGGCGCGTCGCGCGCTCGATGGGTCCTTGCTTGGGCTCGCCGGGGCTTGTCTCTTTCTGAGCCATGTCTTCTGGGCCATGTCTTTAAAGATACGGGACGGCCTCGGGTCCAACGCGTCCCCTGTGAAGCTGTCGAAGGGCGCGCGGAGCGGCTAATCTTAGCGAAGCATGGCGAGCGCCACCACCCGCAAGACCGCCCGGCCGCGCGCACGCGGCCAAGCCGAGCCCACGCGGCTCGCGCGCCGCCTCCTCGCTTGGTACGGGACGCGACAACGCCGGCTTCCCTGGCGCGCGCGCCCGGGCGAGCGGCCCGATCCCTACCGCGTCTGGCTCAGCGAGATCATGCTGCAACAGACCACGGTCGCGACCGTCGGTCCCTATTTCAAGAGCTTCGTCGAGCGTTGGCCCGACGTGCATGCGCTTGCGCGCGCCGGGCTCGACGACGTGCTCCACGCCTGGCAGGGCTTGGGATATTACGCGCGCGCGCGCAACCTCCATCGATGCGCGCGCATCGTGAGCCTGGAGCTCGGCGGGCGCTTTCCGGATACCGAGGAAGGCTTGAAGATGCTCCCGGGCATCGGGCGCTACACGGCGGCCGCGATCGCGGCGATCGCGTTCGGCCGCCGCGCGAGTGCGGTCGACGGCAATGTCGAGCGCGTGATCGCGCGCTTCTACGGCATCGGGACGCCGCTGCCCGCGGCCAAGCCCGAGCTCGCGAAGCGCGCGGCGCGGCTCGTGCCGGAAAAGCGGCCGGGCGATTTCGCCCAAGCGATGATGGATTTGGGCGCGACCATCTGCACGCCGCGTCGCCCCCGTTGCGCGCTTTGCCCGTGGCGCGCGGGGTGTCGCGCGCGCGCCCTCGGCATCGCGGAAAATCTCCCCAAGCGCATGCCCAAGCCCGCGCGGCCGCTGCGGCGCGGGGTCGCGTTCTGGATCGTGCGCCGCGGCGCGGAGCTTTTGCTGCAGAAACGCCCGCCGCGGGGATTGCTCGGCGGGCTCATGGAGCTCCCGACCACGGAATGGCGCGCCGAGCCCTGGCCGCGCGCAGCCGCCCTCGAGGCCGCACCGGTGCGCGCGCGTTGGCGCGCGTTGCCGGGCGTCGTGCGCCACACCTTCACCCATTTCGAGCTTGAACTCACCGTGCTCGCCGCACGGCTCGAGCGGGACGATTTCGGCCAAGAGAAGATGGACCAGCATAACATCGGCCAACATGGCATCGGCCGAGATAGCATCGGCCAACATGGCATCGGCCAACATAGCATCGGAGAGACGACCGGCCGACCCCTTGGGGTGAACGAGGGGCAAGGACCCCGTTGGTGCCGGCTCGATCGTCTCTCCGACTATGCGCTACCCAGCGTGATGAGGAAGGTCGTCGAACATGCCCTCGCCAATGGGGGTTAACGGGGGCGGTCGAGCGACACCGGCTTGGAAGGGCCGGCCCGCCGCACTCAGGGGGTGTGCGGCGAAATCCTCAACGCGATGACGTAGCGTATGCCGTCCGTGTCTTTGCCTCTCTTCGGGCGCCCGCGCGCTTCTTGTGCGCATCGCTCCCGCCAAGTCCTTCTCCCTAGGCACGTCTCCCAGGCGCGCCGCTTGGCGCGCCGCCTCAAACCTATGATTCGCGCCGCTTGGCGCGCCGCCTCAAACCTGTGATTCGCGCCGTTTGGCGCGCCGCCTCAAACCTCCAATTCGCGCCGCGTGGCGCGCCGCCTCAAACCTCGTCGCTTCCCTCGCGCGCGAACCAGATGGTTCCGGTCACCGGATCGACGCGCACCGCGCGATCGATTCCGTCCCTGTCGCGCGCGACGACGCTGAGGACCTCGTCGCGATAGGCGGCCGACACCGGCACGAGCCCGACCGACGCGAGCCGCGTCGCGAGCTCGCCCGCGTCGAGAGGAGCGATGCCGTAGCCCGCGCGCGCGATCTCGTCGCCGCTCTTGGGATCGACCAGGATGCGCACGTCGCGCCCCCAGCGATCGTGGGCGCGCACCGCGAGCCCGTCGTCCGCCACGGTCACCGCGGAAATGTCCTGATAGCCGCGTTGGCGCAGCTTGAAGCGCACGAGCCACAGGGGCAGCACCGGCGCCTCGGCGGCCGCCTGGTAGGCCGCCGGGCCGACGCTCAAGCCGGCCGCACCGCTCGGCCCGAGGCCGAGAAGCGACGCCAAAGCGGCGGCGAAAGCGGTTCCGAAAATGTCGCGCATGACTCCCAACCCCATGCCGATCCCCCGATCGGCCCACGCCTGCGTCCCGGGCCTGTCCGGGACGCTCCCCGGTCCGGGTTTCCAGGCCTTGCGGCCGGTCCCGGGCGTTTGTTTCGGGCGCCAATTTCGCCTATTGTCCCTGAACCTATGCTGAGAGGGCCGTTCATCTGGCGTTCAGTTCCGGGGTTTTAAGAAGGCCGCATGCGCAACCTTTTGGGTGTGGTGACGGCCGCCCTGATCCTGACGCAGGCCGCCGCAACGGCGGCCGTTGCCGACGAGGACCATGAGCGGGCGCGCGAGGCGCTCAAGGCCGGCGAGATCAGGCCGCTCAAGGAAATCGTCGACGACGTGCAGCACCGCTGCGGCGGCAAGGTGATCGAGGTCGAGCTCGACAAGACGCCGGGCAACGGCCACGAGACGTGGCTCTATCAGCTGCACATGTTGATGCCGACGGGGAACGTGCTGCGGCTCGATGTCGACGCCGCCACGACCCGGATCCTCGACGTCATGGGCCAAGGGACCTGCGAATAGGGTGCCGCGGCCGGCGGGGATCGCGTCGGCCGAGGCGAAAGCGACGCCATGCGCATACTCGCGGTCGAAGACGAGCCCGATCTGGCGCGCCAGCTTGACGCGGCGCTGCGCGAGGCCGGCTACGCGGTCGACGTCGCGCGCGACGGCGAGCAGGCGCTCTATCTCGGCGAGGCCGAAACCTACGACGCGGTGATCCTCGATTTGGGCCTGCCGCTGGTCGACGGCATCACGGTGCTCGAGCGCTGGCGCCGCCAGGGGCGCAACATGCCGGTCCTGATCCTGACCGCGCGCGACCGCTGGAGCGAGAAGGTCGCGGGCTTCGATGCGGGGGCCGACGACTACGTCGTGAAGCCGTTCCGCATGGAGGAGGTGCTCGCGCGCGTGCGCGCGATCATCCGGCGCGCCGCCGGCCACGCGTCGGCCGAGCTCGAATGCGGGCCGGTGCGGCTCGACACGCGTAGCTCGCGCGTGACCCTCGACGGCGCTCCCATCAAGCTCACCGCGCAGGAATACCGGCTCCTCGCCTATCTCCTCCACCATCGCGGCCGCGTCGTCTCGCGCACCGAGCTCACCGAGCATCTCTACGACCAGGATTTCGACCGCGATTCGAACACCATCGAGGTCTTCGTCGGGCGGCTCAGGAAGAAGATCGGCGCCGACCTGATCCAGACCGTGCGCGGGCTCGGCTACCAGCTCGTGCCGCCGCCGCGGCCGCGCGACGAGGCGATCCGGCGCGGCAGGCCCGCATGAGGGTGAACTCGCTCGCCTTCCGGCTGGTCGCTGGGGCGGGACTTTGGATCGCGGCGGCGCTCGCCGCGGGCGACTTCGCGTTGTCGAGCATTTTCCAGGCCTCGGTCGAGCGCGGCTTCGACGCGCGCCTCGAGGTCTATCTCGAGAGCCTGGTCGCGGTGAGCCGCGCGGACGCGGCGGGCAAGATCTCGCTCGTGCGCTCGCTCGGCGATCCCCGCTTCCTGCAGCCCTTCTCGGGCTGGTATTGGGAGATCGCGGGGCCCCAGGGGCCGCTTCTGCGCTCGCGCTCGCTATGGGACACGACGCTCAACGCGACACCTCCCGGCGTCGCCGTGGGCGTCGAGAGCGGCGCTCCCGTCACCTTCCGCCTCACGGGCCCGAACGGGCGCACGCTACGCGCGGCCGAGCGCGACATCTCGCTGCCCGGCGATCCGCGGCGCTTGCGCTATCTGGTCGCCGCCGAGGAAAGCGAGGTCGCGCTCGAGGTGCAGCATTACGACACCGTGCTCGCCTGGTCGCTCGCGGGCCTCGGCTTGGGCCTCGTGCTCGCGGTTCTGATCCAGGTGCAGTTCGGCTTGACGCCGCTCCGGCGCATGCGCGGCGCGCTCGCCGCGATCCGCGACGGCCAGGCCGACCGGCTCGAGGGCGACTTCCCGTCCGAGGTGCAGCCGCTCGCGCAGGAGGTGAACGAGCTCCTCGAGCACAATGCGGTGATCGTCGAGCGCGCGCGCACCCATGTGGGAAACCTCGCCCACGCCCTCAAGACGCCGCTCGCCGTGCTCGGCAACGAGGCGGCGCGCGAAGGCGGACCGCTCGCGGAATCGGTCGGGCGCCAGACCGACATCATGCGCCGCCAGGTCGACCATTATTTGGCGCGCGCGCGCACCGCCGCGCGTACCCGCGTGCTCGGCACCGGGGTCGCGGTCCTGCCGGTGATCGAGGATCTGGCGCGTACCCTCGAGCGCATCCATGTCGAGCGCGGCATCGTTTTCGCGGTCGAGGGGCCGGTCGAGGCGACCTTCCGCGGCGAGCGCCAGGATCTCGAGGAAATGCTCGGCAACCTGATGGACAACGGCTTCAAATGGGCCAAGAGCCGCGTCGCGGTGGCGCTCGAGCGGCGCGGCGCGCGGCTCGCGGTCCTGGTCGAGGATGACGGGCCGGGCCTGGCGCCCGAGGAGCGCCAGAAGCTGTTCCAACGCGGGACGCGCCTCGACGAGGCGGTGCCGGGCAGCGGCCTCGGCCTCGCGATCGTGCGCGACATCGCCGAGCTCTATGGCGGCAGCGTGAGCCTCGCGGGGTCGCAGCTCGGCGGCTTGAGCGTGACCCTGATCCTGCCCGCGATCGACGCGCGCCCATAGAGCTTAGCCGCTCGAGGATCGAACCCCCCACCCTACCCTCCCCCTCAAGGGGGGAGGGGGAAGCGATCCGTAGCGCTCAAATTTCCCGGCCCCTCTCCCCTCGAGGCCCGACGCTGCGATGAGCTTGCGTCGGGGGTTGCGTAGGGTTGGCGAGGCGGACCCCCGGGCTTGACCCGGGGGCTTACCCGGAGCTGGGTGAGGGGTAAAATTCAGTTCAAATGCTTTGACGGATTATCGTTTCCATTATCCCTTCGCGCGAGCGGAGAAGGTGCTGCGCAGCTCGGCGATCGCGCGCACGCGCTCGACGTCGACCCGGCGCGCGGCCTTGCCCGCGTTCCAGACGAGGCCGCCCGCGGCCGCGTCGTCCGCCTGGCGCGCGATCACGTGGACGTGGAGCTGGCGCACCGCGTTGCCCAACGCGGCGACGTTGATCTTGCGCGGCTGGTGGAGCGTCGTCAGCGCACGCGAGGCGCGCGCGATCTCCTCGATGAGGAGCGCGCGGTCGGCCGGCGAGAGGTCGTGGATCTCGACCGCACCCGCGCGGCGCGGCACCAGGATGAGCCATGGGAAGCGCGCATCGTCCATGAGCAGCACGCGCGAAAGCGGCCAATCCTCGACGAGATGGGTGTCCGCCGCGAGCTGTCGATCGAGCGCGAAATCCATTGCGGCGCCTTCCTCCCGGTCGAGCCGGCCGATGCTTCGACCTTTCGCGCATTAACCCGGACGTGGATGGCCGGGTCAAGCCCGGCCATGACGGGATCGAGAAATGTATCCCCGACGAATGTCGCGCCTTTCGCCGTCATGCCCGGGCCGACCGAAGGTCGTGACCCGGGCATCCACGAATATCGGTCCGCGTAGGAAGGCGTTGGAAGCCGTTCCGCGATTCCATGCGGGATGTGGCGCCACGGCGATCGCCGGCGCTTACGGCTCGGCCGCAGGCTCGGCGAGCGCGCAATCATGGTCCTGAAGCTCCTCGCCACTCGCCCAGTCGTCGGTCGCGGGATCGACATGGCCCGCGAGGATGACGAAGCCGGGCACGTAGCCGTCGGTCATGATGCCGACCACGACGAGGGTCCATTGATCCATCGACGCGCGCGCGGCCGGAATGCCTTGGGCGAGCAGCTTGAAGGGGTCGATCTTGTCGAGATCGGGGGCGAGCACGCGCATGGCGAGATAGCGGTGGCCGAGAAGCGGGGCTCCGAGCGGCGCCCAGTGGGGTCCGATCGCGCCGAGCTGCTTCCATAAAATCTCGCGCACGTCCGCGCGCACGCAATCGAGATGGATGTGGAGCTGGTTCTGCGAGCGGCCGAGCGCCGAATTCACCGCGAGCGAGAGCTCGTCGATGCCGAGCGGTGCCCCGAGCGCGTGGCCGACGCGGCCGATCTCGTGCCAGGCGTCGGCGAAATAGTTGGGCGCGTCGGGCGCAAGCAAAAGCGGGCTCTCGATCCCGGTCACGCGCGCCGTGGGCAGCACGAGATACTGGCTGCGCCCCTCGATGTCCTTGAGCACGACGTAGCCGCGCGCGACTCCACCCTCGAGATCGACCTTGGTGCAGGGATAGGAATCCTGGTGCGCCTCCTCGTTCGGCACACACTTGTCGTGCACGATCTTCCACAACGCGAACGGGTCTGCGGCGCGCGCGGGCACCGGGCCGAGGGCCGCAAGCGAAAAGAGAGCGAGGACGAGTTTGACCGGGAACCGCATGCTGGGGTTTCCCCTCGTTCCTATGTCGTCATGCCCGGACTCGTTCCGGGCATCCACGATTTGCCGGGCATCGACGGATTGCAAGACGTGGATGGCCGGGCCCGGCCCGGCCATGACGGGCCGGAGCGGCGGCGAGGGCGGCGGCGAAGAGAACTGCGAGAATCGCGGCGCGCAGGAAAAACCTCGCCCCTTGTGGGAGAGGGAGGGACCCATCGCAATGCGATGGGAGGGTGAGGGGTGGCGGCGAGGGCGAAGAACCCGAAGGACAGGGCGCGCGGGAACGTCACGCGTCGTACGTTTCGTCGGCGCTCGCGGCACCTCATCCTTCGAGACGGGACCTGCGGTCCCTCCTCAGGATGAGGCGGAAATTGACGGGCCCACGACCTCATCCTTCGAGACGGGACCTGCGGTGTCTCCTCAGGATGAGGCGGAAATTGACGGCCCCATGACCTCATCTTTCTAGACGGGACCTGCGGTGTCTCTTCGGGATGAGGCGGAAATTGACGGCTCCACGACCTCATCCTTCGTAACGGGACCTGCGATGTCTCTTCGGGATGAGGTGGAAATTCACGGTCCCACGACATCATCCATCGAGACGGGACCTGCGGTGTCTCTTCGGGATCAGGCGGAAATTCACGACCCCACGACCTCATCCTTCGAGACGGGACCTCCGGTCCCTCCTCAGGATGAGGCGGAAATTCACAACCCCACGACCTCATCCTTCGAGACGGGACCTGCGGTCCCTCCTCAGGATGAGGCGGAAATTCGCGGCTCCACGACCTCATCCTTCGAGACGGGACCCGCGGTGTCTCTTCGGGATGAGGCGAAAATTCACAACCCCACGACCTCATCCTTCGTAACGGGACCTGCGGTGTCTCTTCGGGATGAGGCGGAAATTGACAGCCCCACGACCTCTTCCTTCGAGACGGGACCCGCGGTGTCTCTTCGGGATGAGGCGGAAATTCACGGCTCCACGACCTCATCCTGAGGAGCGAAGCGTCTCGAAGGATGAGGTCGCGCGCAAGCGAGGCTGTGGCATGGCCGCTCACCCGACGCGCCCTCACCCCGCCTCGGCGAGGGCGCTGCGCATTTCCTGGCGCAGCAAATCGATCGGCACCGCGTGGCCCTTGCGCTCGACCATCCAGAAGGTCCAGCCATTGCACGCCGGCGCGCCCTGCACCGCGGCCGCGACCTGGTGGATCGAGCCCTTGTGCTCGGCCGAGATGAGCGTGCCGTCCGCGCGCACCTTGGCGCTCCAGCGCCGCGTCGGATCGAACAGCACGTCGCCCGGCCGCACCAGCCCTTGCTCGACCAGGGCGCCGAACGGGATACGCGGCTCCTCGCGCTTCGACGTGATGGCGATCGCGGCCGGGTCCGCGCAGGGCTCGACCTCGTCGATGCGCGCGCGCGCGAGCTGCGCATAATCCGCGTCGCGCTCGAAGCCGATATAGTCGCGCCCGAGCCGGCGCGCGACCGCGCCGGTGGTCCCGGTGCCGAAGAAGGGATCGACCACGAGCTCGCCCGGCTTGGTCGCGGCCAGAATGCAGCGATGGAGCAGCGCCTCGGGCTTCTGGGTCGGGTGCGCCTTCTTGCCGTCGGAATCCTTCAGGCGCTCGGCGCCGGTGCAAAGCGGGATCAGCCAGTCGCTCCGCATCTGGAGCTCGTCGTTGAGCGCCTTCATCGATTCGTAGTTGAAGGTGTAGCGGCTCTCCGCCGAGCGCGCGGCCCAGATCAGCGTCTCGTGCGCGTTGGTGAAGCGCCGGCCGCGGAAGTTCGGCATCGGGTTGGTCTTGCGCCAGGTCACGTCGTTGAGCACCCAGAAGCCGAGATCCTGGAGGATCGAGCCCACGCGGAAGATGTTGTGATAGGTGCCGATGACCCAGAGCGTGCCGTCGGGCTTCAAGGCACGCCGCGCCGCCTTGAGCCAGGCGCGCGTGAAGGAATCGTAGGCGGCGAGATCGCGGAACTTGTCCCATTCCGCCTCGACGCCGTCGACGCGGCTGTTGTTCGGCCGGTGCAGGTCGCCCGCGAGCTGGAGATTGTAGGGCGGGTCGGCGAACACCATGTCGACCGAGCCGGCCGCGAGCCAGCCCATGAGCTCGACGCAGTCGCCCACCAGAATCTGATTGCGCTTCATTTGTCCCCTGATGCCCTGGCGTGCCCTGATGCCCTGGCCGCGTCCTCGCTCGCCCGCGCCGCGTCCTTCGAGACACCGAGCTGCCTCATCCCGAGGAGCTTCCCAAGGAAGCGTCTCGAAGGATGGCAGCTTGGGTCCTCGGGACGAGGAAACGCGCACGCTGAAACGGCCGCCCGGGGACACTTTGAGTCACCCGAGTCGCGGGGTCAATAAGTTTGTGGAGTCAAAGGCTTATGGAGCGAGGGCGAGGACGCGCTCGCGCACCGGGGCGAAGCTCGCGCGATGATGGGGTGTCACCCCGTGGCGCCACAACCCCTCGCGGTGGAGGCGCGTGCCGTACCCCATATTCTGTTGCCAGCCGTAGGAGGGATAGCGCGCGGCGAGACGCGCCATGAGCCGGTCGCGCGTCACCTTGGCGAGGATCGAGGCGGCCGCGATCGAGAGCGAGAGCCCGTCGCCGCCCACGACGCATTCGACCGGGCAGGGGAGCCGGGGCGCGCGGTTGCCGTCGACGAGGGCGAGATCGGGGACGAGGCCGAGGGAGGCGACCGCGCGCGCCATGGCGAGATGGGTCGCGGTGAGGATGTTGAGCTTGTCGATCTCGGCGACGCTCGCCGCCGCGATCGCGAAGCGGACCAGGCCGCGGGCCGCGCATTCCTCGAGCAACGCCGCGAGCTCGACGCGCCGCGCGGGCGCGACGCGTTTCGAATCGTCGAGGGACTCGATCAGCTCGGGCGGAAGATGGGCAAGGGAGTCGCGGACGCTTTGCGGCGCGCGCGGGTTGTTCGACTCGTAAGCGCTCGGCGACTCGCGGGTTCTCTCCGGAGCGGGAAGGAGAATAACGGCCGCGGCCACCACCGGCCCGGCCCAGGGCCCGCGCCCCGCCTCGTCGATGCCGCACACGATTCCGCGCGCGCGCCGCTCATGGGAGAAGTCGGGCATGGAGGGGAGGGTAGCATGGATGTCGATAATGCAGAATGCTACATCGGGCCTACGTCGATTTAGCCTCTGCGACGGCCCAATAACGCCTATTGGGTTGGCCTCTATCTAAAGGCGTACTCGTACATAGCATTCGTCGGTGGCATAGAGAAGATGTCTGCTGGCTCTCGCATTACGTCCGAGAATATGTCGTGGCCGGACAGCCAGGCTCGCTCAGCATCAGGCGTGTCGATGGCGCGAACTAGCGCTGCATTAAATTCATATGCGAAATAAGGGAGACCCACCTTTCTTAGTGAGATCGCTAGGGCAATTGCGTAATTTGCGCGGCTAGACATATATAGGTGCGGCGCCGGAATGCCTTCATCGCTCAAATTATGATACGCACGCGCACATATATTGGCGTCGGTGGACACAGCCAGCCGACAAGCTTTTGGTCTATTTTCGTAAATCGAACAATTATCGCCTTCTAAAAGAGGACAAGGGTAAGGGTGTTCACCGCGCGAATCGAAGTCGTAGTCTTTTGTTTTCTGATGTGCACTTCGTACGCGCTCGATTGCCGATTTTCCTCTTAACTTAACGATTTTGGAGATGTAAAGCACTTCGGGCGCTGTAGCGCTCACCCAAATATTGCAGCAATGCGAACAACCTTTCCGGCATGAGATCGTGATATCGCGGAGGCCACGGACCGTCGCAGCGACCTTCGTATGCAAGAATTCGACCGGCGGATCAATATTCCCGCTTTCCTTTGCACGTTCGAACATGTTTCTTAATATCCGGCACATAGCGGCCGTTGGCTCCATTTCATGCGATTCAGGGTCGATGCCACGAACCAAGCATTCGCTGTCTCGCTTGGACTCTCTCCAACGAGCAGCGTCCTCAGGAGATGCGCGTTTGAGCGCCTCGATTTCCGCTTTACGCCGCTTAGCCTCGCCCATATTAAGGACTCCTACAATTACATTCGCCGCCCCTATTAGACTCAAAGCTGCGCTTGGGCTGCTAGCAATTGCCCAGGCCTGCAACTACGTTCACGCCCCCCTACAACAACCGCATCTGATCGCCCGCGCGCAAAGGCGCCGCGAATTGCGTCGTATCGAGCCGCCAGCCGCCCTTGTTCAAGCCGAGGCGCTTGATCGCGAGCCGGAAGCGCAATCCCAAGGTCTCGGCGATCTTGCCCTCGCCCTTGAAGCGCTTGCCCCATTCGGCATCGTAGAGCTTGCCGCCGCGCGATTGGCGCATCAATGACAGCACGTGCTTGGCGCGGCCGGGAAAATGGGTCTCGAGCCATTCGGTGAACAGATCCTTGATCTCGTGCGGCATGCGCAGAAGGATGTAGCCCGCCCCCGTCGCGCCCGCATGGGCCGCCGCCTCGAGGATGCGCTCGAGCTCCCAATCGTTGAGGCCGGGGATCATGGGGGCGGCCATGACCGAGACCGGGATGCCCGCCGACGCGAGGGAGCGGATCGCGGCGAGCCGGCGCCCGGGAATGGGGGCGCGCGGCTCCATCGCGCGCGCGACCTCGGGCTCGAGGGTCGTGACCGAGAGCGCCACGCGCGCGAGCTTCTTCCGCGCCATGGGGGCGAGGAGATCGATGTCGCGCGTCACCAGGTTCGATTTGGTGACGATGGTCACCGGATGG
>DATJLQ010000027.1:0-4616 GCA_035509415.1 Alphaproteobacteria bacterium | reverse complement strand
CCTCGATCGCGGCGATCTGTATGTCGACCATCACGTCTTCCGGTGCGTCAAAGGCGAGAAGGCCGGGCTCAATCACTTCGCGTTCGAAGTCCAGGACATCGACGACGTGATGATGGGCCATGAGCATTTGAAGGCCGCGGGCGGGTACCAGCATGTTTGGGGCATCGGCCGCCACATCCTCGGGAGCCAGGTGTTCGACTATTGGTTCGATCCCTGGGGCCGCGCCCACGAACATTGGACCGACGTCGACATGCTCAATGCGTCCGTGCCGGGCAATCTCGTGTCGGCCGAGGACGGGCTCGATTCCCAGTGGGGCGACGCCGCGCCCCAGTCCTTCATCGAGCACGCCTCGCCGTAGCGCGCGCGACCGGGCCGTATACCAGGGAAAAAATTGCCGATCGCCGCGCAAGGTTGGCGCGGGGACCGGCGTAACAGGTTCGGGAGCCGTTAGGCTTCCTACTAGGCGAAACTCGCCCCCGCGCTTGACGCGGGGGCTTTTTTGCGGAGGCATGGTGGCCGGCCGGCGCGAAGTTTCGCCGCGATCTCCGCGTGTCATGGCCGGGCTTGGCCTGGCTTTCCCTGTCTTGACGAGCGGTCGTCGATGCCCGGCCGAGGCCGGGCATGACGCCGTGGGGATTGTGGCAACAACCCATGAGACGAGCGCTTGACAGGCGGGATCGCTTGGCAGCTAATGAGAACATAACAGGAACATATACCGCGACAAACCGCCATGGCCGACCTCGCCCTGCTTCGCGCCCGCCTTGCCGCTCTGTCCGGGACCGGCCGGCAAGAGCTTGAGACGACTATCCCTTTCGGCATCCCCGCGCTCGATGGGCGGCTGCCCTGGGGCGGGCTGAAACGCGCCGGCCTTTACGAGGTGGAGGGAGACGCGGGTCCCGCTTTGGGCTTTTGCCTCGCCCTCGCGCGCCTGGTCGCGGGGAGCGGCGGGATTCTGCTTTGGTGCGCGACCCGGCGTCAGGATTTGGAGCGGGGCGCGCTTTACGGCCCCGGCCTCGGCCCGTTCGGCCTCGCTCCCGACCGGCTCCTGTCGGTGCGGACGCGCACCGCGCGCGAGGCGCTTTGGACCCTCGAGGAAGGTTTGCGCAGCCGCGGCATCGCCGCCGCGATCGGCGCCCTCGACGAGGTGCCGATGATCGCGAGCCGGCGCCTCCAGCTCGCGGCGGAGAGCAACGGCGCCGCGGCGTTCCTCCTGTTGAACGCGCCCCGGGGCCGCGCGCCGAGCGCAGCGCTCGCGCGCTGGTCGGTCGCGGCAGCCCCCGGCCGCGCGGCCGCGAACGGAACCCCCAACGTCCGCCCCGGCATTTGGCGCGTCGAGCTCGCGCGCTGCCGCGGCGGCGGGGTCGGCACATGGCTCATGGAGTGGAACGATGAGACGCATCGCCTCGCTTTGGCTGCCTCGCCTCGCGACCGATCTCGCCTGCCGGCGCCGCCCCGAGCGGCAGAAGCATCCCCTGGCGACGGTCGAGGAGCGGAGCGGCCGCGCCTTCGTCTCCGCGGTTGACGCGCGCGCCGCCTCGCTCGGCATCGTCCCCGGCCAGCCGCTCGCCGACGCGCGCGCGCTCGTGCCCGAGCTCGCGACCGTCGCGGCCGATCCCGCGGGCGACCTCGAGGCGCGCGCGGCCCTCGCCGATTGGTGCACGCGCTTCACCCCCTGGACCGCGCTCGACGGCGAGGACGGCGTGCTCCTCGACCTCACCGGCTGCGCCCATCTCTTCGGCGGCGAGGCGAAGCTCCGCGCCGATCTCGAGGCGCGCCTCGCGGGCTTCGGCATCGCCGCGCGCGCCGCCATCGCTGGCTCGCCGGGTACGGCTTGGGCCATGGCGCGCTACGCGCACGGGGAGACAGCGCGCTTTCCCGAGGGCGAGCGCATCGTCCCGTCCGGCGCGCAACGCGCGGCATTGGCACCGCTTCCCGTCGCGGGCTTGCGGCTTCCGGCCGACACCGTCGCCGGGCTCCAGCGCATGGGCCTCGGCCGCATCGGCGATCTCTACCGGATGCCGCGAGGCCCCCTCGCGCGCCGCTTCGGCCCCATGCTGGCCGCGCGTCTCGACCAGGCGCTCGGGACCGCGGCCGAGCCCATCTCGCTCGAGACGCCACGCGCCCATTGGCGTCTCCATCTCCCGCTCGCCGAGCCGATCGCGCGGCGCGAGGACATCGTCCTCGGCCTCGAGCGCCTGATGGGCGATCTGTGCCTGCGCCTCGCGGACGAGCGCATGGGGGCGCGCCGCCTCGAGCTCGCCCTCTACCGCGTCGATGCGAGCGTGGCGCGCGTCGCGGTCGGCACCAGCGCTCCCGCGCGCGTGGCGAAGCATCTCCTGCGCCTGTTCGCCGAGAAGCTCGACGGGCTCGATGCCGGCTTCGGCGTCGATCTCATGATCCTCGCCGCCCCCGAGGTCGAGACGCTGGCCCCGAGCCAGATCGAGCTCGCGGGCACGGGACGCGTTGCGCCAAGCGCCGAGCTCGGCCCGCTGGTCGACCGGCTCGCGAACCGCTTGGGCGCGGAGCGCGTGTTCCGCCTGGCACCCGTCGAGAGCCATTGGCCCGAGCGCGCGGCCAAGCGCGTCGCGGCCCTCGGTACTCTCGAGACAAGCTGGCCTCGGCGCCAAGCCCGTCCCTTGCGCCTCTTCGCCCCGCCCGAGCCCATTATCGCGACCGCTCCCGTGCCCGACGACCCGCCGGTGCAGTTCACCTGGCGCAAGCGCCTCCATCGCGTGCGCGCGGCCGAGGGGCCGGAGCGCATCGCGATCGAATGGTGGCGTCCTGAGGCGCTCGGCCGCCGAGGCTCGGACGACCGCTACGAGACGCGCGACTATTACCGGGTCGAGGACGAGGCGGGGGTGCGCTTCTGGCTCTATCGCGCGGGCGCCTACCGGCCCGCCCGCCGGCCGAGCTGGTACCTCCATGGCCTGTTCGCGTGAGGCCCAAATGGCTCACGCACAGGCGGACGGCTATGCCGAGCTTCAGGTCACGAGCAATTTCTCGTTCCTCCGCGGTGCCTCCCACCCCGAGGAGCTGGTCGAGACCGCGGCCTCCCTCGGCCAGCGCGCGATCGCGATCGCGGACCGCAACAGCCTCGCGGGCGTGGTGCGCGCGCATGTCGCGGCCAAGGAGGCCAAGATCCGGCTCGTCGTGGGTGCGCGCCTGGATGCGACCGACGGGCCGAGCCTGTTGTGCTTTCCCACAGACCGCGCGACCTATGGGCGCTTGGCGCGGCTCATCACCTTGGGCCGGCGGCGCGCGCCCAAGGGCGATTGCGAGATCGGCATGGCGGACATCCTCGCTCATGCCGAAGGCCAAATCCTGGTCGCCCTGCCTCCGGACCTTCTCGACGATTCCTTCGCCGCCGCCTTGCGCGAGTTGAGACATAACATTAAGAGCGGACTCTATCTCGCGGCAAATCATCTCTATCGTGGCGACGACAACGCGCGCGTCGCGGCCCTGGCCGCCCTCGCCGAATCTTGCGCGACCCCCTTGGTCGCGACCAACGACGTGCATTACCACGCGCCCCAACGCCGGCCCTTGCAGGACGCGCTCACCTGCATTCGCGAGGGCTGCACCATCGACGAGGCGGGCCATCGCCTCCACGCCAATGCCGAGCGCCATCTGAAGCCGCCCGAGGAGATGGCGCGCCTCTTCAACCGTTGGCCCGACTCTCTCGCGCGCACGCTCGAGATCGCCGAGGCCTGCCGCTTCAGCCTCGACGAGCTGCGTTACGAATATCCGGTCGATCCCTGCCCCGCGGGCGCCACCCCCCAATCCTATCTCGCGTCCGAGACTTGGGCGGGCGCGGCCCTGCGTTATCCCGACGGCGTGCCGGCCAAGGTCAAGGCGCAGCTCGAGCACGAGCTGGCGCTCATCGGCCAGCTCGGCTACGCGCCCTATTTCCTCACCGTGCACGACATCGTGCGCTTCGCGCGCGGCCGGGGGATTCTCTGCCAGGGGCGCGGCTCGGCGGCGAACTCGGCCGTGTGCTATTGCCTCGGCATCACTGCGGTCGATCCCACCAAAGCCGACCTCCTGTTCGAGCGCTTCGTCTCGGCCGAGCGCAACGAGCCGCCCGACATCGACGTCGATTTCGAGCACGAGCGGCGCGAGGAGGTGATTCAGTACATCTACGGCAAATACGGCCGCGAACGCGCCGGCATCGCCGCCACCGTCATTTCCTATCGCGGCCGTTCGGCGATCCGTGAGGTCGGCAAGGCCTTTGGCCTGTCCGAAGACACCATCGGCGCGCTGTCGTCCTCGATCTGGGGCGGCGGGGGCGGTGACGTCTCGAAGGACGCCATCGCGCGCACCGGCCTCGACCCACGCAGCCGGCGCATGCGCCAGATCGCAGCGCTGGCCAACGAGATCAA
This sequence comes from Alphaproteobacteria bacterium, assembly GCA_035509415.1. Lineage (GTDB taxonomy): Bacteria > Pseudomonadota > Alphaproteobacteria > JACZXZ01 > JACZXZ01 > DATJLQ01. The sequence goes on along the minus strand of DATJLQ010000027.1, from coordinate 240 downwards.
CGGCTTTCCCCGCCATCTCTCCCAGCACGTCGGCGGCTTCGTCATCACCAGAAGCCGGCTCGATGAGGTAATGCCCATCGGCAACGGCGCCATGCCCGACCGCACTTTCGTCGAATGGGACAAGGATGACCTCGACGCGCTCGGCATCCTCAAGATCGACGTGCTCGGCCTCGGCATGCTCTCGTGCATCCGCAAGGCGTTCGACCTTGTCAAAAAAAACTATGGAGAAAAGCTCACCCT
>DATJLQ010000026.1:0-3981 GCA_035509415.1 Alphaproteobacteria bacterium | reverse complement strand
CGAGCTCAAGGGCGGGCGCGTCCAGTGGCAGGCGCCGGCCGAAGGCGCGATCGAGCTCCTGTGCCGGCCCGAGCGCTTCACGGTGGTCGAGGCGGGCCAGGGCACGCTCACCGGCACCGTGGTCGCGGCCTTCTTCCTGGGCGACCGGATCAGGCTTATCCTCGACGGCGTCGCCGAGGAGCCGGTCGTGGTCGAGGCCGGCCATGGACGCGACTTCGCGCCCGGCGACCTCGTGCATTTGGCCCTCGACCCCGCGGGCTTGCTGCTGCTCGACGCGTGAGGGGGACGCTTTGCTCATCGCCCAGATCACCGATCTCCACGTGACATCGAGCGGCCGGCTCGCCTACGGCCAGGTCGACACGGTCGCGGCCCTCGAGGCCGCGGTCGCGGGTTTGAACGCGCTGTCGCCCCAGCCCGACCTCGTGGTCGCGACCGGCGATCTCGTCGATCTCGGCACGGCGGAGGAATATGCGCTCCTGCGCGCGATCCTCGGACGGCTCAAAGCGCCGGTCTTCGTCATCCCCGGCAATCACGATGCGCGCGACGCGCTCGGCGCGGCCTTCGGCGCCGACGGCTATCTCCCCGCGGCGGGCGAGTATCTTCATTACACGCTCGAGGATTGGCCCCTGCGCCTCATCGCCCTCGACACGCTGGTGCCGGGCGAGGGCCACGGCGCGCTCGATGCCGCGCGCCTCGATTGGCTTGCGCGGCGCCTCGCGGAGCAGCCCGAGCGGCCGACGATCGTCCTCATGCACCATCCGCCGTTCCCGACCGGCATCGCGCACATGGACGCGATCGGGCTCTTGGAAGGTGCGGACGCGCTCGGCGCTCTCGTCGCGCAGAATCCGGCGATCGAGCGCGTGCTGTGCGGCCACGTGCATCGCGCGATCCAAGCGCGCTGGCACGGCACGATCGCGAGCATCGCCCCCTCGACCGCGCACCAGGTGCGGCTCGACCTCTCGGCGGACGCACCGTCTTCCTTCATGCTCGAGCCGCCCGGCTACCAGCTCCATCTCTGGCGCGAGGGGGTCGGGATCGTGAGCCACACGGCTTCCATCGGCCGCTTCGCCGGCCCCTATCCCTTCTTCGACCCCGAGGGCGAGCTCCTGATCTAGGGCGGTTCAATTCGGGCGCCCGATGCTCTAGCATCGCGTCGGGATTTTCCGCCGCGCAAGAGGACGCGATCATGATCAGGCTCTACACCTTCTTCCGCTCCTCGGCCGCGTTCCGCGTGCGCATCGCGCTCAACCTCAAAGGCATCGCCTACGAGCCCGCCTTCGTCCATCTGCGCAAGAACGAGCAACAGGCCCCCGAATACCTGGCGCTCAATCCCGAGGGCCTGGTGCCGCTGCTTTTGATCGACGGGCTCAAGCTCACCCAGTCGCTCGCGATCGCGGAATATCTCGACGAGACGCGGCCCACGCCGGCGCTCTTGCCGAAGGCGCCCGCGGCGCGCGCGCGGGTGCGCGCCCTTGCCGAGGCGATCGCGTGCGACATCCATCCGATCGACAATTTGAGGGTGCTGCGTTATCTGAGCCGGAGCTTCAAGGCGGGCGACGCCGAGATCGCGGCCTGGTTCATGCACTGGGTCGATCTCGGGCTCGACGCGGTCGAGGCGCAACTCGCGGCCGCGCCCGAGACCGGCCGCTTCTGCCACGGCGACGCGCCGAGCCTGGCCGACCTCTGCCTGGTGCCGCAGATCTTCAACGCGTTGCGCTACGACAAGGACCCGCTTTCGCGCCGGCCGCGCATCAAGCGCACGTTCGAGAGTGCGATGGCGCTCGACGCCTTCGAGCGCGCGCGTCCCGAGAACCAGCCCGACGCGGAGGCGTAGCGCGCTCAGCCCGTCTTCTTGCGCGCCTCGGCGATGAGCTTCTCGAGGGACGCGCGGTCGACCGCGCCGGGCACGATCTGGCCCGCGATCACGAAAGCCGGCGTGCCGTCGATGTGAAGCGCCTGGGCAAGCGCGAAATTGGTGTCGAGGACCGCGTTCACCTGGGGCGCCTTCATGTCCGCCTCGAGGCGTGCCACGTCGAGGCCTTGGGCGCGCGCGATCGCCATCACGCTGTCGGCGTCGAGCGAGACGGGCGAGGCGAGGAGCGCGGTGTGGAACGCCGCATACTTGCCCTGGCGTTGGGACGCGATCGCGGCGCGCGAGGCGAGCACGGAATCCGGCCCCAGGATCGGGAACTCCTTGAGCACGAGGCGCACGTTTCCGTCGGCCTTGACCGCCTGGGTCACGGTCTCGAGGTCGCGCTTGCAGTAGGGGCAGCGGTAGTCGAAGAACTCGACCAGCGTCACGTCGCCCTTGGGGTTGCCGAGCACGAGATCGTTCGGATCGTGGTCGAGTGCGCGGGCGTGCGCCACGAGCGCCGCCTTCGTCTCGGCGGCGCTGTCGGCCTGGGCCTTGTCCTGGAGCGCCTGGATCGCCGTTTGGATCGCCTCGGGATGGTGCGCGATGTATTGCGCCACGGCGCGCTCGAAGGCGGGGTTGGACGCGAAGTCCGGCGCCGCCGGCTTGGTCAAGCCGGGCACCCAGAGGAGCAGCGCCGCGGCGACCGCGGCGCCCGCGAGCCCGGCGACGAAATAAGGAAGGAAACGCACCTGGAACCTCCAATAGTCGGCAGCACGCCCGCGCCCGCGCGCAGGTTAAGGGCCTAGCGCGCGCCGAGCGCCGCGTTGGCATCCTCGAACAGGCGCATGTTCTTCGCGAGATCGTAGCGCCCCTCGCGCAGGCTTTCGGGATCCCATTCGCTGCGCTCGATCGCGAAGAAATCGCCGCCATAGACGTGGATGGCGCCGGTCAAACGCGGAATCGGGTTCGTCACCGAATGGATGATGTCGCGGCCGAGCGGCTCGGCGTCGCGCTCGGAAAGCGCCTTGGCGCCCGCGGCCTCGATGCGGCCGCCCGCGTCCGGGATGCGGCGCCAGAAGATGTTGTCCTCGCGCCCGGTATAGATGCCGATCACGGCCCACATGCGGTGATTATGGGGCATCACGGTCATGCGCGCGCCCCAGATCACGTTGAGGATGGTGAGGTCGTCGCCGCGATAAAGCGCCTCGACCGCCGCGCGCTTGGGCTCGCCCAGGCCGCGTAGAACGGCGCCCGGGTCGGAGACCGCGCGCGCCACCGTTTCGCGCATCGTCTTGTGGCTCGGATCGGACGCGACGGCGTCGCGGCAGTCGGCGATGAACCGGTCGAGCTCGAACATGCGTCACTCCGTTCCCATGGGCGTGCCCGCGAGGTGCCGCTCTATTCCGTGAGCCGGCTCCACCAGCCGCGCTTCTTGGGCGCCGCCTCCGCCGGGCTCTCATCGACCAGGATCACCGGGACCGCAGGCGCTTGCGGCTCGGCCGGCTTGGGGGGTGCCGGTTGGGCCGGCGCCGATTGGGCCGCGGCCGGTTGAGCCATGGCCGGCGCGGGCTCGGCTGCCGGTTGAGGCGGCTCATGACGCGGCTCATGACGCGGCTCGCGATAGGGCTCCGGACGCGCATCGTGGTGCTGCGCCTCGGTCGCGGGAGCGAATTCGCGCGGCTCGCGATACGACTCCCGATGGGGCTCGCGATACGGCTCGGGATTCGGCGTTTCGGCCGTCGGCGCGAACTCGCGCGGCGGCGCATCGCCACGCGGCGCGTCGCTATGGGGCGCTTCCGGCGGCGCGTAGGGCTCGAACGGCATCATGGGATCGCGCGGGCCCTCGTAAGGCGCGCCGCCGGGCTGCTGCGCGCCGCCCTGCTGGAACTCGCCTTCGCGCCGCTCGCCGCCGCGCCGACGCCGGCGTCCGCCGCGCCGGCCGCGCGCGCGCCGACGACGGCCTTCGCCTTCGGCGCCCGGCGCGCCGCCGCCCGGGAACTCCTGCCGCTCGCCGGGTTGGCCCTGATCGGGTGCCGCGGCACCGGTCGGATAGGCGCTCATCTGCGGATCGAAGGGCGCGCCCTCGGGCTGCGGCGCTCCCGGCATGTCGACCGGGTAGGGCTGCG
>DATJLQ010000025.1:0-1237 GCA_035509415.1 Alphaproteobacteria bacterium | reverse complement strand
CTTGTAGTAGATCGCGTCCATCACCTCGGGCACGCCGTGGCCGCGCGCCTCGGGCGCGAAATTGACCACGAGGAAGACCACGATCAGCCCACCCAGCACCGGCACCAGGATCACGCCGAGGCCCCACGGGCTCGGCGGCGTGTGGAGGTTGGCGTCGTAGTAGAACGAGAGCTGGCCGAGGAAGGAGAGATTGTGGATGAAGCCGATCAGCGCGCGGAATCCGACCGCGCCCAGGCCGGTAAACGCCCCCACCACGACCGCGATGATCGAGAGCATGAGCAGGCCGAGATAGCGCGGCTCGACTTCCGTATCTTCCGAAACCGACATTTAACGACGCCCCTCGAGAAACGGGATCGCGCGGGGGCGATCCCCTCAAACGTGAACTGGCCCCGCGGGAACGGGGCGGACGGGACGGCTTGGTAGCGCCATTGCGCGCGCGACGCAACCGCGCTCGATGTTGCGCACCCGAGTTCACTGCTAGCTTAGCATTTGCGAAGTCTGCGCGCCGCGCGGTCGCGAAAGGCAGGTTCGGCGTTTCGTTGCGGCGGGGTGTGCGCCACGCGCCGACGCGCGCGTGGCAATCCGGTGCCGTTGCCGCAAGCGCATGTCGCGGCACCGCAATTGATAATCGTCAAATCTTTCGATTTGATTTCAGAGACGGACCTTCCGTCATCCTCGCAAAGCGCATCCCCGCGCAGGCGGGGAGCGGGGGTCCGTCGAGGTGGAAGATTTCCGCTTGCGCGGAGATGGCGATCTGAAAGCGCGGCCAGTTCCCGCGATCCGTACTTTAGCCGCGGAAGCGGCGCGCCGCGAGCACCGCGTTGTGGCCGCCGAAGGCGAAGGAGTTGGAGATCGCGACCTCGACCTGTTGGGCGCGCGCCTCGTTGGGCACGTAGTCGAGATCGCATTGCGGATCGGCCTCGGTGAAATTGGCCGTGGGCGGCAGCACGCCGTCGCGGAGCGCCACGATGGTCGCCGCGAGCTCGATGGCGCCCGCACCGCCGAGCGCGTGGCCGTGCATCGACTTGGTCGAGGAGACGGCGAGCTTCCGCGCGTGCTCGCCGAACGTCATGCGAATCGCCTTGGTCTCGGTCATGTCGTTGGCGGTGGTGCCGGTGCCGTGGGCGTTGACGTAGCCGACGTCTGTAGGCGCGATGCCGCCATCGGCAAGGCAGGCGCTCATGGCGCCCGCGCAGCCGCTCGCCGCCGGCAGCACGATGTCGCCCGCGTCCGAGGT
>DATJLQ010000024.1:0-63060 GCA_035509415.1 Alphaproteobacteria bacterium | reverse complement strand
TAGACCGGCGTCACGGGCGCATAGTAGGCGGGGGCGGGCGCGTAGGCGACCGGTGCCGGCACGTAAGCGGGAGGCGGCGGCGCATAGACCGGCTGGGTCGCCGCCGCGACCGCTTCGAAAGGTGCTGCCGCGATGGTCGCGGCCCCCACCACGAGGGCGGTCGCGGCACCGGCGAAGAGTCCGAGAACCAATCCGCCATGGCCGCCGCGATGCCAACCATGGGCCGAGGCGGGAGCGATCGGCGCCGCGGCGAGGGCGGCGGCAATCGTGAGGGCGATCGCAAGGGCTTTGAGCTTCATGACCTTTACTCCTGGGCGGCGGCCGGGCCCGAGGATCGGGCGCAGCGCCATCCGAAACTCAATATAGCACCGGCTTTAATGAAACGCAACGGTATCGTTTCATTATCTTCGAGGCGCGGTTAAGGCTTTGATTGGACGCCATGTTTCCGTATAAATCCGAGGCCTATGGCGCGCAATGAGCGTGATCGAGCGTTTTTGGAACGCACCCCCACCCAGCTTCGGATAAGGCTCGGCTTCGCCGCGCCAACCCTGCGCAACCCTCCCCCCTTGAGGGGGAGGGTAGGGTGGGGGGTGACGATTCAACATAAGCCAGTGAAGCTCTACACCGCGACCGCGTCCGCGTCGTCCGCCGCGAGGTCGAAGGCGGCCGCCATGAGCGCCTTGGTATAGGCCTCGCGCGGACGCTCGAGCACGTCCCGCGCCGGCCCGCGCTCGACCACGCGGCCCTGGCGCATCACCACGATCTCCTCCGACATGGCGCGGATCACGCGGAGATCGTGGCTGATGAAGAGGTAGCCGAGCCCGTGTTTCCTTTGCAAGTCGCGCAACAAATCCACGATCTGCGCCTGGACCGACATGTCGAGGGCCGAGGTCGGCTCGTCGAGAACGACGAAGCGCGGCTTCAGCACCATGACCCGCGCGATCGCGACGCGTTGGCGCTGGCCGCCCGAGAATTCGTGGGGATAGCGATGGCGCGACGCGGGGTCGAGCCCGACCTCGGCGAGGGCCGAGACGATCATCGCCTCGCGCTCGGCCTCGTCGCGGCCGAGCCCGTGGATGCGTAGGCCCTCGCCCACGATCTCGCCCACGGTCAGGCGCGGGCTCAGGGAATCGAACGGGTCCTGGAACACGACCTGCATGTCGCGCCGGAGCGGCCGCAGGGTGGCGCTCGAGAGCCCGTCGATGCGTTGGCCGGCGAAGGCGATTTCCGGTGCGCGCAAGGCGCCCTCGGCGTCGCGTAGCGCCTCCTTGGGCTGAAGACGCAGGAGGGCCAAGCCGAGGGTCGATTTGCCCGAGCCCGATTCGCCCACGATGCCGATCGTGTGGCCGGCGCGGAGCTCGAGATCGACGCCGTCGACCGCCTTCACGAAGCCGCGGATGCGCCGGAACACGCCCTTCTTGATCGGGAACCAGACGCGCACGTCGCGCGCCGAGAGGATGACGGGTGCCGCGGCATCGGCCACGACCGGGGCGCCCTTGGGCTCGGCCGCGAGCAGATGGCGCGTATAGGGATGGCGCGGCCGCTCGAATACCTCGGCGACCGGCCCGCTTTCGACGATCTCGCCGTCGCTCATCACCGCGACCCGGTCGGCCACGTTGCGCACGATGGTGAGATCGTGGGTGATGAGGAGGATCGCGAGCCCCATCTCGCGCTGGAGCGCCTTGAGGAGCTCGAGGATTTGCGCCTGGATCGTGACGTCGAGCGCGGTCGTGGGCTCGTCGGCGATCAGGATGTCGGGCTCGTTCGCGAGCGCCATCGCGATCATGACGCGCTGGCGCTGGCCGCCCGAAAGCTCGTGCGGATAGGAGGCGAGGCGCGCCACGGCGTCGCGGATGCCGACGCGGGTCAGAAGCTCGATCACGCGCTCGCGCGCCGCGGCCGGATTCATGCGCTTGTGGACGCGCAGCACCTCGGCCACCTGGCGCTCGACGCTCTGAAGCGGGTTCAAGGCCGTCATCGGCTCCTGGAAGATCATGGCGATGCGGTCGCCGCGAATCTGGCGTAGGGCCAGGCTCGCGGCCCCCATCAGCTCCTCGCCGCGGAAGCGGATCGAGCCCGAGGGATGGAACGCCACGGGATAGGGCAGAAGCTGCAGCAGCGAGAGCGCCGTCACCGTCTTGCCCGAGCCCGATTCGCCGACGAGGGCGAGCGTCTCGCCGCGCTCGAGGGAGAACGAGACGCGCTTCACCGCGTCGATGGCGCCCTCGGGCGCCTCGAACGCGACCGAGAGATCGCGCACCTCGAGCATCGCCTTGGCGGGGGCGAGCGCTGCGCGCGCCGCCGCCTGAACCTTGCGCGCCGCCTTCTGGGCGAGGGTGAGGGCCGCACCCGCGCGCTTCCCCCGGGCGCCGAACACGAGGCGCGGGTCGAGCGCGTCGCGCACCGCCTCGCCCACGAAGATGAGCAAGCTCAGCATGACGGCGAGCACGAAGAACCCGGTGAGGCCGAGCCAGGGTGCCTGGAGGTTGTTCTTGCCCTGGGCCAAAAGCTCGCCCAAGGAGGGCGAGCCGGGCGGCAGGCCGAAGCCGAGGAAATCGAGGGACGTGAGGGTCGCGATCGAGCCGTTGAGGATGAAGGGCATGAAGGTGAGCGTCGAGACCATCGCGTTGGGGAGCACGTGGCGCGTCATGACGAGCCAGTCGCCCGCACCCAGCGCCTTCGCCGCCTTGACGTAGACGAAATTGCGCGCGCGCAGGGTCTCGGCGCGCACCAGGCCCACAAGCGCGGTCCAACTGAAGAGGAGCATGAGCCCGAGCAACCACCAGAAATTGGGCTCGACCAGGGCCGAGAGGATGATCAGCATGTAGAGCACCGGCAAGCCGCCCCAGATCTCGATGAGGCGCTGGCCGATGAGGTCGATCTTGCCGCCGAAATAGCCTTGGACCAGCCCCGCGAGCACGCCCACGACCGAGCTCAGAGCGGTGAGCACGAGGCCGAACAGGACCGAGATGCGGAATCCGTAGATGAGGCGCGCGGTCACGTCGCGCGACTGGTCGTCGGTGCCGAGCCAGTTCTCGGCCGAGGGCGGGGAGGGTGCGGCACCCGGCGCGTTGTAGTCGATCGTGTCGTAGCTGAAGGGAATGAGCGGCCAGACCATCCAGCCCTTGGCGTCGATCAGCTTCCGCACGTCCTTGTCGCGGTAGTCGGCCTCGGTCGGGAGCACGCCGCCGAACGCGGTCTCGGGATAATCCCGCAGCACCGGGAAATAGAGATGGCCCGCGTAGGAGAGAACCAGCGGCCGGTCGTTCGCGATCAGCTCGGCGAACAGGCTGAGCCCGAACAGGATCAGGAAAATCCACAACGACCAATGACCGCGCCGGTTGGCCTTGAAGTTCGCGATCCGGCGCGCGTTGATCGGCGCGGTCCGGAAGCGGACGCCGAGGAGGCGGACGGGCACTTTCGGTGCCGCCTCCATCTCAGCTCTCGCGGCTCTCGAAGTCGATACGCGGATCGACCAGCATGTAGGTCAAATCGCCGATCAGATTGGTCACCAGCCCCACGAGGGTGAAGAAATAGAGCGTGCCGAACATCACCGGATAGTCGCGGTTGATCGCGGCCTGGAAGCCCAAAAGCCCGATGCCGTCGAGTGAGAAGATCACCTCGGTCAGGAGCGCTCCGGTGAAGAGGATGCCGATGAAGGCGCCGGGCAGGCCCGAGATCACGATCAGCATGCCGTTCCGGAACACGTGGCGATAAAGCACGCGCCGCTCGGAAAGCCCCTTGGCGCGCGCGGTCAGCACGTACTGCTTGCTGATCTCGGACAGGAACGAGTTCTTGGTGAGCATGGTCAAGGACGCGAACGAGCCGATCACGAGCGAGAGGATCGGCAGCGTCAGGTGCCAGAAATAGTCGCCGATCTTGTGCGCGAGATCGAGCCGGCTCCAATCGTCGGACACGAGCCCGCGCAGCGGGAACCATTGGAAATAGCCGCCGCCCGCGAACAGCACGATCAGGAGGATCGCGAACAGGAAGCTCGGCACCGCGTAGCCGACCACGATGGCGCTGCTGGTCCAGAGGTCGAAGCGCGTGCCGTCGCGCACCGCCTTCGATATGCCGAGCGGAATCGAGATGAGGTAGATGATGAGCGTGGTCCAAAGGCCGAGCGAGATCGAGACCGGCATCTTCTCCTTGACGAGGTCGACCACGCGCCGGTCCTGGAAGAAGCTGGAGCCGAAATCGAAGCGCATGTAGTTGCCCATCATGATCACGAAGCGCTTCCAGAGCGGCTGGTCGAAGCCGAACTGGTGGCGCAGCTCCTTGATGAGTTCGGGGTCGATGCCGCGCGCTCCCCGGAACTGGCTCGCCATGCCGCTCGTGCTGGGGGCGGCCTTGGTCTCGGAGCCGGCCCCCGAGATGCGCGCGGTGGCACTCACCGCCTGGCCCTGGATTTGCGCCAGCACCTGGTCGATCGGCCCGCCCGGGGCGGCCTGGATGACGACGAAATTGACCACCATGATGCCGAAGAGGGTCGGCACGATCAGCATCAGGCGGCGGAGGATGTAGGCGACCACGTCAAGCCCCCGGCTCTTTCGCGGCGAGCGCCTTGGCCTTCGCCGGGTCGATCCACCAATCGTCGAAGCCGAGATCGTATTTGGGCGCCAATTTGGGCCGGCCGAACTTGTCCCAATAGGCCACGCGATAATAGCCCAGGTGCCATTGCGGGATGACGTAGAAGTGCCACAGCAGCACCCGGTCGAGCGCGTGGACGCGGGCGACCAGCTGCTCGCGGTCTGGGGCCGAGACGATGAGCGGGACGAGCTTGTCGATCGCCGCGTCCTTGATGCCGATCACGTTGCGGCTCCCGGGCTGGTCCGCCGCCGCCGAGCCCCAGAAGTCCGCCTGCTCGTTCCCGGGCGAGAGCGATTGGGGGAACACGGCCACGGTCACGTCGAAGTCGAAATTGTCGATCCGGTTCTTGTATTGGGACGTGTCGACGGTGCGCACGCGCGCGTCGATGCCGAGGCGCTGGAGGTTCTTCACGAACGGGAGGGTCACGCGCTCGAAGGCCGGCTGGTCGAGGAGGAACTCGAAGGCGAAGGGATTGCCGTCGGCGTCGACGAGCCGCTCGTCCTTGACGCGCCAGCCGGCGGCCTCGAGGAGCTTGAACCCCTTGACGAGATTGGCGCGGATGTTGCCGGTGCCGTCGGTCTTGGGTGCGCGGTAAGTCTCGGTGAAGAGCTCCGGCGGGATTTGGCCGCGCAGCGGCTCGAGGATCGCGAGCTCGGCCGCGCTCGGCAGGCCCGAGGAGGCGAGCTCGGAGTTCGAGAAATAGCTCTCGGTGCGCGTGTACTGGCCGTAGAAGAGCGCCTTGTTGGTCCATTCGAAATTGAACGCGTAGCCGAGGGCCCGGCGCACGCGAGGGTCCTTGAAGATCGCGCGCCGCGTGTTGAAAGCGTAGGCCTGCATGCCCTGGGGCACCTGGTTCGGAATCTCGACCTTCTTGATCAGGCCCTTCCGCAGGGCCGGGCAGTCGTAGCCCGTGGCCCAGAACTTGGCCGTGTTCTCGTCGCGGAAATCGTAGTCGCCCGCCTTGAACGCCTCGAGGGCGACGTTCTCGTCGCGGTAATAGTCGATCCGCATGCGGCCGAAATTGTAGCGCCCCTTGTTGACCGGGAGATCCTTGGCCCAGTAGCCCACGTCGCGCTCGAGGACGAGCGAGCGGCCGGGATCGACCTTGACGATCCTGTAGGGGCCGCTGCCGAGGGGCGGGGTGAGGGTGGTCTTGGCGAAATCGTGGGTCGCGTAGTATTTCCGCGACAACACCGGAAGCTGGCCCAGGATCAGCGGCAGCTCCCGATTGTCGCCGCCCGAGAAGACGAACCTGACGCGGTGGGCCCCGAGCTTCTCCGCGCGCGCGACGAAGCGGTAATAGGCGCGGTAGAAGGGATGGCCCTTGGTCTTGAGCGTGTCGAAGGTCCAGATCACGTCGTCGGCGTCGAGCGGGCTTCCGTCCTGGAAACGCGCCTCGGGCCGGAGCGCGAAGATGGCCCAGGCGCGATCGCTCGGCACCTCGACGGTCTCGGCCACGAGCCCGTATTCCGAGAAGGCCTCGTCCGAGCTCGAGACCATGAGCGTGTCGAAGAGGTAGCCCACCGCGTCCGCCGTGACGCCGCGCAGGATGAAGGCGTTGAGGCTGTCGAAGGTGCCGATCGCGGCTTGGCGCACCTCGCCACCCTTGGGGGCCGCGGGATCGGTGTAGTCGAAATGGGTGAAGCCGGGCCCGTATTTGGGCGCCCCATGCATGGCGATGCCCTGGCCGATATAGTCGCCGGGGAATTCGGGCGCGGGCGCGTTCTCTTCCATCTCCGCCGCGAGTGCCGAGACGGCGCGCCACGGCCCGAGCTTCGAGAGCATGAGCAACGGGAGCGGAGCCGCGAGCAGCGAGCGTCGACGCATGCCCGCCTCTAGGCGCCGAGAAGGGCGAGCGCCGCCTCGTGGCAGCGCCGGTCGCCCGCCGCGACCACGCGCCCGTCGGAGCCGAGGCCCAAGGGCCGGCCCTGCCAGTCGGTCGCGATGCCGCCCGCGGCCTCGATCACCGCCGCGGGGCCAATGAAATCGTAGGTGCCGAGCCCGCCCTCGATCACGAGATCGGCCGTGCCGCTCGCGACCAGGCCGTAGGCGTAGCAATCGGTGCCGAAGAGCGCGAGCTTGGCCGCCTCGCGCACGCGCTCATAGGCGGCGCGGTCGGCGGGCGCGAACATGTAGGGGCTGGTCGAGAAGATGGCCGCCTCGGCGAGGCTCGCGCAGGCGCGCGGCGAAACCCGCGCGCCGTTGAAGCTGGCGCCGCGGCCCGCGGCACCCACCCAGCGCTCGCCGAGTGCGGGCATGTTGATGACCCCGAGGAGCGTTCGGCCCTCGTGCAGGAGGCCGATCAGGGTCCCGAACAGGGGCTTTCCCGTGATGAAGGATTTGGTGCCGTCGATCGGGTCGAGCACCCAGACATAGGCCGCCTCGGTGCGCTCGGGCCCGTATTCCTCGCCCAGGATGCCATGGTCGGGCCAGGCTTCGTTAATCAGGCGGCGCATCGCCGCCTCCGAGTCCCGGTCGGCCGCGGTCACCGGCGAGAGGTCCGCCTTTTGATCGACCTCGAGCCGGGTGCGCCAATAGCGCTTGATGACCGCCTCGCTCGCGTCGGCGAGGCGCTCGGCCAAACTCAGGAGCGCCTCCAAGGGCACGCCGGCGGCGGCGGATTTCGGGGCTGCGGCCATGGCGCGGAAGTGTGGGCGAAAGGTCCCGGAAAGCCAAGGGATACGTCTCGGGTTATGCCGCGGAATGGGACGCGGGCGCTCGGGCGCGGGCCCAAGCTCGGTGCCCTGCACCAAAGGCTGCCGCCGCGCCTTTGCTGCGTCTCATGCTGCAACATGGAAATCCATGCTGCGCGGTAAGTTATTGAATTATATTGATTGACTTGAAGCGTCATTCGGTAACCAAGCAAGGTTGGCCCTAAAACAGGATTCTCGTTTATATATGACTCGTTTATTTTCAATGTGTTAAGTGAGTTTAGATCGATTCGAATCGAGAGAAAGCCATCTTAAATTCGCTAATTTCTGGGGTCTAGATAAGAACTACTCTTAAATGTTACCATATTTAGCGTTTCACATCAGTTTGTTAACTCAATATGTAGCGTTTCTGGTTCACCGTCCATGAACGCATAAATCGTTGACGAATCGGCCGCGCCGAGCGTAATAATGAAGATCGTTCATCGAAAGGCGCGGGTATGGCGAAGTCGTACGAAGAGAGCCTGAAGGCCGAAATTAGCCAAATGGAGGATAGGGCCTTCGAGCTTTACCAGCAGAGCGAAACCTTGCGGGCACAAGTGGAGGGTTTGCGGCAAGCATTGGCCCTTTATCTTAAGACCGGCCAAGCCGCCCCCATTACGAAAGGGGGCCCCGCGAAGCCGCCGCCGGGACGGCATCGCGCGCGGCGGGGCGGCTCCCGTTTTGATGAGGTGCTGCAATTTATCAAGGATTCGGGCGTCGACGGAGTGACCATCGAGGAAATGTATCAGTTCGCAGTACGAGAAGGTCTCAAACTCAAGAGGACGAGTATTCGCTCAAGCGTTTGGAATCACAAGACAAAAGGAGTTTTGGAGGGCCTGATGGAGACGGGTCGCTATCGGATGAAAAGCTTATCCGAGCCAGCCGTCACCGGAAAAACGGAGGGCTCAACCGGCGTTGTGCCGGCTGAGCCCTCGCTAAAAGTCGCGGGCGGCGCATAGTGCGGGGCCTCGGTCTCCCACCCAGGAACCCTCGGGGCGCAAGTCCCCGGCCGTCCACCTGTTCCCCACTCTAACCCCAATCACCCTGTGTCAGCAGGGAGAATAGGAGCTATCGTGACTTGGCCACTCACCCGGACCTCAGTCTGAGGGCTACCAAGGCGCGCGCGCTGGTCGTGGGGACCGGCGTTCGCGCGGTAGCCATTATGCCACCACTAAAGGCCAGGACGTAGCGCTATTTGGGCATTCCGCCCTCTTAGGTAGTTCCGCTCGGGCGCCCGTCAGAAATGAAATCTTGGGAAGCGTTCCAAGCAATCCGATGAGACGATAGCAAAGGCGATCCTTATTGTCCCAAACGCGGATGCCTAGCGGGCGCGGCGGCCGCGCCGCCCGGCCTATTTCTTGGCCGGGAGCGGGACGGGCGCTTTGCTGAGCGAATCGAGGAACGCGATGATGTCGGCGCGCTTCTTCTCGTCGGGCACGCCGGCGAAGGTCATCTTGGTGCCCGGTGCCACCTTCTGCGGCCCGGCGATCCACTGGTCGAGCTTGTCGAAGGTCCAGTCGCCCGGAAGCTTCTTGATCGCGTCCGAATATTCGAACTTGGCATTGCTCGCGATCTTGCGCCCGACGACACCGTAGAGATCGGGCCCGATCTTCGGCCCTTTGCCCTCGACGAAATTGTGGCAGATCTCGCACACCTTCGCGTCCTGAGCGCCCTGCTTCGCGTTGGCGCCCGCGAGAATCTGGTCGAAGCTCGGGGCGGCCGCGGCCTGGACCGGCTTCGCGGCCGCGGGGGCGACCGGCGCCGGCTTCGGCAGCGGCTCGGGCTTGGCGCTCAGCGTGTCGAGGTAGGCGATCACGTCCGCGCGCTTCTTCGCGTCGGGGATGCCCGCGAAGGTCATCTTGGTGCCCGGCGCCACCTTCTGGGGCCCGGCGATCCAGTCGTTGAGCTTGTCGAAGGTCCAATCGCCCGGGAGCTTCTTGATCGCGTCCGAATACTCGAACTTCGCGTTGCTCGCGATCTTGCGCCCGACGACGCCGTAGAGATCGGGCCCGATCTTCGGCCCCTTGCCTTCGACGAAATTATGGCAGGTCTCGCACACTTTCGCGTCGGCTTCGCCGCTCTTGGCGCTCGCGGTCGCGAGCAGCTGGTCGAACGGCACGGTCGGAACCGAGGCGACCTGGGTCGGGGTGCCCGGGGCGGGTACGCCCGCGATCTCGATGTGGGTCTTTCCCCCTTCGGCCTCGGGCACCAGGATGTCGCCGATATGGCCGATCACGGTCGCGACCAGCGCGGTCATCAGCACGGCGCCCGCGATCTTGTTGAACTCGAACGAATCCATCCGCGCAACCCCCTGCCTGGCCTCGTTGCGGCGCACCGCACCCGGCGCCGTTGCAGCGTCCGGGAATTCCGTGTGGCCCGCAAGCGGCCGATAAACCCGTTCCGCTCGGCGGCCAACCGTTATATGGTCCGTAAGCCCTTGGGTCACGCCAAAAACCGCCCCGTCCCCTTGCCCAAGCGCGGCAAAATGTCGCAATTTTCCCCAGCGCTTAGGGGCTAGCGCGTAGCTCTCCGCCGCGGGCTTTCACGATGGGTTCCGACGCCGTTTCCCCGACCCAAGCCTTGAGGCCGATCATGCTCGTGCCGGCACGCCTCGCCTCGACGCGGCTTCCGGGAAAGCCGCTCGCCGAGATCGCGGGCGAGCCCATGATCGTCCATGTCTGGCGCCGCGCGGTCGAGGCCGGGATCGGGCCGGTCGTGGTCGCCGCGGCAGAGCGGGAGATCGTCCAGGCGGTCGAGCGCGCGGGCGGCATCGGGATTTTGACACGGCCCGACCATGAGACCGGATCGGACCGCATCTTCGAGGCGCTCGGCCGGCTCGATCCCGAAGGGCGCCACGACGCGGTGGTCAACGTCCAGGGCGACATCCCGACCATCGAGCCCGAGGCGATCCGCGCCGTGATGACGCCCCTCGCCGACCCAGCGGTCGACATCTCGACCCTTGCGGCCGAGATCGTGCGCGTCGAAGAGCGCTCGGACCCCAACGTGGTCAAGATCGCGCTCGGCCTCGCTCCCGGCGCGCGCATCGGGCGCGCGCTCTATTTCAGCCGCGCCGCCGTGCCCGCGGGCGACGGGCCGCTCTATCACCATATCGGCCTCTACGCCTATCGGCGCGCGGCCCTCGAGCGGTTCGTCTCGCTGCCGCCCGGCATCCTCGAGCGGCGCGAGCGGCTCGAGCAGCTGCGCGCCCTCGAGGCCGGCATGCGCATCGACGCGGCGCTCGTTGACACGGTTCCGCTGGGCGTCGATACTCCCGCCGATCTCGCCCGGGCGAGGGCGATTTTGGCCCACAAGGCAACGGGTTAGCGCTGCGAGCCGGGTGCGGTGCCCGGGCCGGCGGCGCTGGCTTCAGGGAGAGAGCGAAGCGAAAGATGACCGCGACCAAGAGCACGCCGGACCAGACGATCGCGTTCCAAGGCGCCCCCGGCGCCTATTCCGATCTCGCCTGCCGCATCGTCTTCCCCGAGATGACGACGCTGCCCTGCGAGGCGTTCGAGGACGCGTTCGCCGCCGTGCGCGACCGCGCGGCCAGGATCGCCATGATCCCGATCGAGAACTCGGTCGCGGGTCGGGTCGCCGACATCCATCATCTGTTGCCGGACTCGGGCCTCAACATCGTGGCCGAGCATTTCCAACGCGTGAACCATCATCTGATGGGCCCCAAGGGCGCCAAGCTCGAGGGCGTCAAGGAGGTGCACAGCCACGTGCACGCGCTCAACCAGTGCCGCAACGTATTGAAGCAGCTGAAGCTCACCCCCGTGGTCCATGTCGACACGGCGGGGGCGGCGCGCGATGTCGCGAAATGGAACGACCCGACCAAGGCCGCGATCGCCTCGCCGCTCGCGGCCGAGATCTACGGGCTCGACGTGCTGCGCGCGAACATCGAGGACGCCGAGCACAACACGACGCGCTTCCTCGTGATGGCGCGCGAGCCGATCGACCCCAATCCCGCGCGCGGGCCGGTCGTGACCACCTTCGTGTTCAACGTGCGCAACGTGCCGGCGGCGCTCTACAAGGCGCTCGGCGGCTTCGCCACCAACGGCGTCAACATGACCAAGCTCGAGAGCTACATGCTCGGCGGGCGCTTCAGCGCGACTCAGTTCTACGCCGACGTCGAGGGCCATCCGGGCGAGCGGCGCCTCAAGCTGGCGCTCGAGGAACTGCGCTTCTTCTCGACCAGCCTCATGATCCTGGGCGTCTATCCGGCCCATCCCTATCGCTTCCAGGCCGAGCTCGCGACCGCGTCCTGACGGGCGCGCGCTTCCCACATTGCACCCTCTCGTTGTGGCGCGCGACCGGATTAGGCGATGCCGCGCGCGCCGGGCCCAGTCCCGAAGCCGCATCCAGCCGCATCCAGATGCGCCCTTGCTGTTGAAAGAAGCCCGGAATCGGCCTTATGATGCGCAATCCGACGCATGCGCGCCGGATTCCGCCGTTGGCTGACCTTGGGGAATAGCAACTTCAGCGCGAATGCGAAGCAACCCGGCCGAGACTTGGGATAAAGGGGTTCCGGCGCGGCTGGACCGGGAGGATGTCGTGCCGTCCGCGCGCGCGACCGATCCCTGGCGCCCCAAATCGCTCACCCAGGCCGGCTTCGCCAATTGGTTCGCCGCCAACATCGCGACCGCCGCGTTCTACTTCGCGCTCGCCTTCGTGGTGAGCCGCTTCTTCGCCGCCTACGGGCTGTTTCCGGCACCCATCTGGCTTCCGGCCAGCGTGGCGCTGGTCGCCGCCATGGTCGGAAGCTGGGGGCTGCTCCCGGGCATTTTCATCGGCTCGTTCCTCGCCAACGACATCCTGTTCGCGCCGCCCATCTACGTGACCGCGATCATCTCGCTCACCAACGCGCTCGGCCCGGTCTTGGGAGCGGCCGCGATCCGGCGCTTCCGTCCGCCCACGGGCCTGTTCACGCGCTTCAGCGGCGTGCTCGCGTTCCTGGTGGGGGCGACCATGCTGAGCCCGGCGGTGAGCGCGACCGGCGGCGCCATCGCGATCGCGATCCAGCACCATCTCGCCGCCCCCGACATCTACTCGGTCTGGGTCGGCTGGTGGCTCACCGACAGCGGCGGCACGCTTTATTTGGCGCCCGCGGTCCTGCTCTGGCTCGGGGTCGAGAGCGCGATCGACGGGCCGCACCGGCGCTTCGACCGCAACGATCTCCTGGTCTGGCTCGGCGTCGCGGCGGGGGCGGTGGTGCTGTTCTCGACGCCGCCGCTCAGGGGCGCCGACATCCGCGTCGCGTTTCCGTTCCTCCTGGTGGTGCCGCTCTCCTGGATCGCGCTCCGGATGTCGCTGCGCTCGGCCTACACGCTCGTCTCGCTGGTCTCGATCGTCGCGTGCGCGGGCACGGTCGCGGGCTTCGGCCCGTTCCAGGATCTCGAGGTCGCGAACCCGCTGCGCATGGTGGGTGCCCTCGTGGTCCTGTTCGCGACCAACGTGCTCACCATCGTCGCCCTCTTCAACGAGCGCCGCACGGCCGAGGAGACGAGCCGGATCAAGTCCTCGCTGCTCGCCTCGATGAGCCACGATCTGCGCACGCCGCTCGGCGCCATCATCGGTTTCGCCGACGTGATGCGCAACGAGACCTGGGGCCCGCTCGGCGACAAGCGCTATCGCGACTATGTCGGCCACATCCACGACAGCGGGCGGCTGCTCCTCGACATCATCAACGACATCCTCGACCTCTCGAAGATCGAGGCGGGGAAGCGCGACATCCGGCCCGAGATGCTCGACGGCGGCATGGTCGCGCGCGCCTGCGTCCAGATCGTCGAGGCCAAGGCGGCCGAGAAGCGCATCGCGATCACGGTCGAGTCCGATCCCGAGGTGCGCGTCTACGCCGACGATCTGGCGCTGCGCCAGATCATGCTCAACCTGCTCTCCAACGCGATCAAGTTCACGCCCGTCGAGGGCCAGGTCACGGTGCGCATCGTGAGCGATCCGGCGGGCGGCAGCGCCGTCGAGGTGGCCGATTCGGGCGTCGGCATGGACGAGGCGGGCATCAAGATCGCGCTCGAGCCCTACGGCCAGGTGATCGGCGGCTCGGCGCTCAACGACGCGGGCACCGGCCTCGGGCTCCCGATCGCGGTGCGCCTGGTCGAGCTCCATGGCGGCCGCCTCTCGATCGCGAGCGCCCCCGGCAAGGGGACGCGCGTGCGCATCACCTTCCCGCTGCCGAAGGCGGTCTGAGCTAACCCTCCGTCCCGAGCCAATCCTCGATCAGCCGGCGCGCGATCGAATCTCCTCGCGGGAGGCGGAACGCGTCGTTCTCCGGGCTCGCGCGCAATTCGTCGCACCCGAACCAACGCGCATCCTCGAGCTCGGCGCGGTTGAGCGCGATTTCGGTCGAGGCCGCTTCGGCATAGAAGCCGAGCATGAGCGAGGCCGGAAACGGCCAGGGCTGGGACGAATGGTAACGCGGGTTGCGCACGCGGATGCCGGTCTCCTCCAGGACCTCGCGCGCGACCGCGTCCTCGAGGCTCTCGCCCGGCTCGACGAAGCCCGCGAGCGTCGAATGCATGCCCGCCAGCCATTGCGGCTGGCGGCCGAGGAGGCAACGGGCACCGTCGGTCACCAGCATGATCACCGCGGGGTCGGTGCGCGGGAAATGCTGGGTGGCGCAGGCGGCGCTCAAGCAGCGCCGCGCGTGGCCGCCATCGACGCTCGCGGTCGCACGGCCGCACACGCCGCAGAAGCGATGACGCCCATGCCAATGGACCATGCCGCGCGCATAGGCGAGAAGGGCGCCGTCCCAATGGGCGATGAGCGGTCCGTAGCGCCTGAGATCGGCGAAGGCGCCGCCCTCGAAGGCCGCGATCGCGCCGACCGGCTCCTCGAGATGGGACAGATCGAGCGCGAAATAGGCCGCGCCGTTCGCGAGCCCGAGCAGGATGAAATCGGCGAGGTCGGCGTGGCCGGCGAGCGCGGGCCCGAGGGACGGAAGTGCTGGCAGGATCGCGACCGGCGTTGCATCCTGCTCGCGCATCCGGAACAGATTCTGGCCGCGCCACACCGGCACCAGGCGGCTTCCGGGGTCGGCGAGGCGAGCCTCGATCCAGGCCGCGTCGCCGCGTCGGCGATCGGCCCGGTCGAGCGCCACGCCCTCGTAGAAATTGGCGCGTCGAATCATGGCGCCGAGGTTGTCACGGGGCCGGCTGTGTCGCAACTGCCAGCCGGCGCCCCTAAGTCAGCGATGAATAAGCCGCGCGAACAGCAAAAATTGTCTTGGCGAAGGATATCCGTTTTGCGAGTATTATCGTTCTATTTATTCGTCTAATTCGGGAGGAATTCATGAGCATACCAAAAAGGGTCGCCGAACGATTGTCCTCTCAACTCAAGCGGTATGCCGCAATACTATCGGCTGCCAAGGACCGCGATATAAACGAATCTGACACCGTTATCATTATCGCGGATATGCTCAGTGAAGTTTTTGGATACAAGAAACACACGGAAGTGACGACTGAGGTCGAGATTCGGGGCACTCACGTTGACTTGGCGATAAAAGTTGATGACGAGACTCGGTTTCTTGTTGAGGCGAAGAGCATAAACACGACCCTTAAGGATAATCATGTCAAGCAAGCGATTGACTACGGCGCGAACCACGGAATCGAGTGGGTTGTTCTCACCAATGCCGTCGTCTGGCAAATTTACAAGATTCACTTTCGTCAACCGATTGATAAGACACTCGTTTATGAAGTGAACCTATTGGAGATTAACCATAGGGACCGGAAGGCAATTGATTGTCTTGCGATGCTATCCCGGGAAGAGTTCAGCAAGAAGACGATGACCGCATTTTATCAGCAGCAAGAGGCCGTGAGCCGATTTTCCCTCGCTGCCGCGATCGAATCCGCCTCTGTTCTGAAGGCGATGCGTAAGGAACTCAAGAAAATGGCGCCTAGAGTTTCCGTGACCGATGACGAACTTCGACAGCTTCTCGAAAAGGACGTAATTAAGCGTGAGATCGTGGAAAGCGAGGAGACGGCTCGCGCGAGGGCGATATTCTCAAAAGCGGCGCGCGTGGCGGCCCGAACGAAGATCGTGGACACTGCCGGCGGCGCGGAGGGTATCGGCAAACCGACGCCCGAAACTTCGAGCTCATGAAGCGCCAATTCGATGGCGCCAACCCTGTGAGAAGACGGGCGTTGGAAGCCGTCATTCAAACGAAAAATTAGCTGGTGGGTCACCCAATTTTTTGACCTGAGCGCGCGAAATGCACCGCACAACGCCCGGGTAAGGTGGGTCGGGCCGGTGCGGGCCGCGCAATGGCGCGCGCCTGCGGCCGGAGCCTACGGCCTTGCCAGGCCGGGGCCCATTCCTGGTATAGTGGCTCCCGGGAGGTTGGCGGTGGACGAGTCCCTCGCCAACCCGGTCAGGTCCGGAAGGAAGCAGCCGTAACGAGTTCGACCCGGGTCGCTCGTCAGCCTCCCCACCTCCGCTCGCCGCGCCGGCGCCCTCGAGCCGCCGGCGACCCGCTCCAGCCACCGGAGACCGACACCGGGCCATGACCGATGCGATCAATTCGGGCGACCCGGCCCCCTATCGCGTCCTCGCGCGCAAATACCGTCCCGCGACCTTCGCCGAGCTGGTGGGCCAGGGGGCGATGGTGCGCACCCTCACCAACGCGTTCCAGGGCGGCCGGCTCGCCCACGCCTTCATCTTGACCGGCGTGCGCGGGGTGGGGAAGACCACGACCGCGCGCATCATCGCGAAGGCGCTCAATTGCACCGGCCCGGACGGGAAAGGCGGGCCGACCGTCGAGCCCTGCGGCCTATGCGAGCATTGCCGCGCGATCGCGGCCGATCGCGACGTCGACGTGATCGAGATGGATGCCGCGAGCCGCACCGGCGTCGACGACATGCGCGAGCTCATCGACGGCGTGCGCTACCGCCCGATCGCGGCGCGCTTCAAGGTCTACATCATCGACGAGGTGCACATGCTCTCGAAGAGCGCGTTCAACGCGCTCTTGAAGACCCTCGAGGAGCCGCCCGAGCACGTGAAGTTCATCTTCGCGACCACCGAGATCCGCAAGGTGCCGGTGACGGTGCTCTCGCGTTGCCAGAGATTCGATCTGCGCCGGGTCGACCAGGACCTTCTCGCCGAGCATCTCGCCAAAGTCGCCGGCGCCGAAGGGGCGGCGCTCGGGCCCGAGGCGCTTCAGCTCATCGCGCGCGCGGCCGACGGCTCGGTGCGCGACGGGCTGTCGCTGCTCGACCAGGCGATCGCCCATGGCGCGGGGGCGCCGAGCGCAGCACAGGTGCGCGACATGCTCGGCCTCGCCGACCGCGCCCAGATCCTCGACCTGTTCGATCTCGAGATGAAGGGCGAGATCAAAGCTGCACTCGCGCTCATGGCCGAGCTCTACAAGGCGGGCGCCGATCCCATCGTCGTGCTGCAGGATCTTCTCGAAGTGTGCCACTGGCTCTCGCGGCTCAAGATCGCGCCCGACGCCGAAGGCCCGGTCGCGTCCGACGCCGAGCGCACGCGCGGCCGCGGCTTGGCGGAGACGCTCGCGGTGCCGGAGCTCGCGCGCGCTTGGCAGCTTCTGCTCAAGGGCCTGGGCGAAACTCAGGCAGCACCCGCGCCGCTCGCCGCGGCCGAGATGACGCTCATCCGCCTCGCCTACGCGGCGGAGCTGCCGAGCCCGGCCGAGCTCGTACGCAGCCTCACCTCGGCGCCGTCGGGCGCCGGCCCGGTAGCGCCCCAGACGGGCGGGAATGGCGGGTCGGCATCTCCACTCGCGAAGCGCGCTCCACAGAGCACGGGGCGTCCGACCCAGATGCTCGCGCGCGACGGCACGTCCGGCACGGCGCCCGCGAGCGCGCCTGCGAGCGCCCCCTTGCCTGCGGGCGATCCGATGCCCGAGCCCGAGCGCGCCGAGCTCCCGCTCCCCGAAAGCTTCGAGGCGCTGGTCGAGACGGTGCTCGCGCGCGAGCCGATCCTGGGATCGGTGCTGCGCAACAGCGTGCATCTCGTGCGCTTCGAAGCGGGCCGGCTCGAATTCCGTCCCGAGCGCACGGCGCCCGCGAACTTGGCACCGCGCTTGATCGCGCTGCTTTCGGACTGGACCGGCCGGCGCTGGGCGATCTCGATCTCGAACGAGGAGGGAGCCCCCACGCTCGCCGAGGCCGCCAAGCGGCGCGAGGCGGATCGCCGCAGCGAGGCCGAGGCGGCGCCGCTCGTGGAGGCGCTCTTGAAGAGCTTCCCCGGCGCCACGGTCGAGTATGTGCGCGACGTCGAGCCGGGCGTTGGCGGCGAAGGCGAGGGCCCCACCCCGCCCGCCGCATTGCCGCGCGCACCCGCGCCCGAGCTCGATGGGGAGATCGATCCCGACCTGTTACCCGAATTCGACGACGACGGAGAGCGCGACAGATGAAGAATCTCGGCCAGCTGATGAAACAGGCGCAGGAGATGCAGAGCCGCATGCAGGAGCTGCAGGCGCGCCTCGCGGAGGTGGAGATCGAGGGAGCCGCGGGCGGCGGGCTCGTGCGCGCGATCGTCAGCGGCAAGGGGGAGCTGAAGCGTCTCAAGATCGATCCCTCGCTCGCGGTCGCCCAGGAGATCGAGGTGCTCGAGGATCTGGTGATCGCGGCGGTGGGCGACGCCAAGGCGAAGGTCGACGCCCACGCCGCCGAGGAGATGCAGAAGCTGACCGGCGGCTTGAGCCTGCCACCGGGCCTGAAGCTGCCCTTCTAGCGCCGGCATCGGCACGCGATCGCGGCCCATGATCGGACCCGAAATCGACCGCCTGATCCAGCTGCTCGCGAAGCTGCCGGGCCTGGGACCGCGCTCGGCGCGGCGCGCGGCCCTCGCCCTCCTCAAGCGGCGCGAGAGCCTTCTCGATCCGCTGGCATCCGCGCTCGCCGCGGCCGCGCGCTCGGTCAAGCCCTGCGCGCGTTGCGGCAACATCGACACCACCGACCCGTGCGCCATCTGCGCCGACGCGCGGCGCGAGGGCACGACGCTATGCGTGGTCGAGGAGGTGGCGGATCTTTGGGCGCTCGAGCGCACGGGCGCGTTCAAGGGGCGCTACCACGTGCTGGGCGGCGTGCTCTCGGCCCTCGACGGCATCGGCCCCGACCAGCTCAACATCCCGAAGCTGGTGCAGCGCGTGCGCGCCGAGGGCATCAAGGAAGTGATCCTCGCGACCAACGCCACGGTCGACGGCCAGACGACCGCCCATTACATCGCCGAGCGCCTGGCACCCCTGGGCGTCGCCGTGTCGCGCCTCGCGCACGGCCTCCCGGTCGGCGGCGAGCTCGATTATCTCGACGACGGCACGCTGGCCGCCGCCTTGAAGGCGCGCCGGCCGGCCTAGGCCGCTTCGGCTTCGATCGCTAGAGGATGATTTCGGCGCGCCGGTTGCGCGGCTCGCGCACGCCGAGCGGGGTGGGCACGGCTGGGTCCTGCATGCCCTTGCCCACCATCTCGATCTCGGCGGCGGGGACGCCCTGGTGCTCGAGCTCGACCTTGACCGCGGCGGCGCGCCTGAGCGACAGGCGGAAATTGTAATGCTCCGGGCCCGAGAGGTCGGTGTAGCCGACGACGCGGATATGGGTCGTCTTGGCCTGGCGGATCGCGACCGCCGCCTCGGCGATCACCTTCTTGGCGCCGTCGCTGAGGCTCGACTTGTCGAAATCGAAATAAACCGTGAAGGTCTCGACCGCCGGCGTCGGCGGCGGCGTCGGCGCCGCGGGGGCCGGCGCCATGATGGGCGCCATCTCGCCGGTCGCGACGTTGCGGATCTGGTCCGGGCCCTTGTAGGTCGAGTAGAGCGTGAGCTGGAGGCCGACCATGACCGTATGGGATTCGAAGTCGGCGCTCACATGCCGGTCGTCGCCGGTCTGGAGCCGGCCGGTCGAGGTGCGGAAGTAGCGATAGTCGGCGGTGAGGGCGACGCGGTTGGTGAGATTGTAGGCGACGCCGACGATGCCCTGGAACGCCGCCTCGACGTCGCTGCTGCTCAGCGTCGTGTCGCCGAAGGGCTGCACTTCCTCATAGTCGAAATGCGCCGCACCGACGCCCACGCCGACATAGGGTGCGATGCGCGGGCTGAACGGGTGGTAGGGCACGTCGTACATCAGGTTCACCATGCCCGCGAACGCGGCCGTGTGGGGCGAGGTCGCGGCATGGGTGCCGTCGATCGTGTCGATGCGGTTGCGGTGGTAGTTGATCTCGATCTCGGGCCGGAAGCCGTCGTCGAAGCGGAAGCCGATGGCGCCCAAAAGGGCGACGCCCGAATCCATGCTCAGATTGGCGCCCACATTGTCGCCGGAAATCTGCTGGGTCGGCATGAACGAGCCGCCGCCCTCGAAGGTGAAATAATAGCCCGGCAAGGGATGGGTCTGGTCCATGGCCGCCGCCGCGCGCGGCAAGGCCGCCAGCGCCAAGCAGGCGACGGCGAAGGCCGCGCCACGGATGGACACGCGCCGACTCATAGGCGGTAAGCACTCCCTGATGCCCTACCGGCCTATATCGCACATTCATCGCCCAATGTCACAAAGAATTGCCATAAGGCGTTGTGACTCAACATTGAATCGCGTTTGTCCACAGCATATGGGGTGGTTTTCGAGGAGCGGAGTCAAAATCTGGTAGGCGCGGTGCGCCGAGCCCCAAGTCGCGTGGACGCGGCCCAAGGGTCGGGTCGGCCGGGGCGTCGTGCTTGCGACTCGGAGGCCTAGGCGCCCGGGCGCCCGGGGCGCTCCAGGAGACGCGCTTCAGGACTGGACGATACGCGGCGGCTGGGCCGCCGGCAGCGCCTCGGCCGGCTCATCGCCGACCTCGAGCTCGGCGATGCGCTCGCCGCGTCGGGTCACCCTGCCGGTCGAGGTCTCGATCTCGCGGATGTCCCTCTCGGCGTGCCCGAAATGGGTGCGGAGCTTTTCGACGCGCTCATCGAGAAGGCGCACGTCGTTGAGCAGGAGCGCGACCTCCTTTTGGATGTCGCCCGCGAGCTCGCGCATGCGCACGTCCTTGAGCACGGCGCGGATCGTGTTGAGGGTCGCCCAGAGCGTGGTCGGCGAGACGATGAACACGCGCGCCTTGAAGGATTGCTGCACCACCTCGTCGAAATTGGCGTAGAGCTCGGCATAGACCGCTTCCGAGGGGAGGAACATGAGGGCCGCGTCCGCGGTCTCGCCGGGGACGATGTATTTCTCGGCGATGTCGGCGATGTGCTTCGAGAGATCGGCGCGGAAGGCGCGCGCGGCGATGGTGCGCGCCGCCTCGTCCGCCGCCTCGCGCAAGGCACGGTAGCTCTCGAGCGGGAACTTGGCGTCGATCGCGATCGGCCCCGGCGGATTGGGGAGGGTCAACAGGCAATCGACGCGCCGTCCCGCGCCGAGCTGGACCTGGAAGCCATAGGCCGAGGGCGGCAGCACGCTCGCGACCAAATCCTGGAGCTGCTGCTCGCCGAAACTGCCGCGCGCCTGCTTGTTGGAGAGAATCTGGTTGAGGCTCAGCACCTGGCCCGAAAGCTCGTTGATGTTGGCCTGGGCGGCGTCGATGCGCGCGATGCGCTCCCGGAGCTCGCCGAGATGCGCGCTTTGCGTCTGGGACGCCTTGTCCAGGCTCTCGGTCACGCGCGCCGCGACGCTTTCGAGACGCTTCTCGAGAAGCTCGCCCAAAAGCCGCTCCTGATCCTGGAGCCGTGCGGCCATCTGGCCCAGGGAGGCGGCCTGGGATTCGGCGAGCTGGCCGAGCCGTCCCTCGAGCGCCGAGCCGGCCGGCGCGGCCTGGCGCGCGCGGCCGAGCGCCAGATAAAGGCCAAGGGCGACGATCGCCGCGGCCAGAAGGATGAAAATTCCGAGCTCCATGGCGCTGGAGCTTATCACGGCCGCGCGCCGCTTGGCGCACCTCGAAGGGCGTTTCGTCCGGGACACGCTTGACGCGCGGGGCGCAAAGAAATACCTAAGTCGGGACGGATTGGAACCGTTCCAAAGATCAAACCGCCATGGCCGTGCTGCCGATCATCACTGCGCCCGACCCGCGCCTCAAGCTGCGCTCGAAGCCGGTCGCGCGCGTCGACGCCGAAATCCGCCGCCTCATGGACGACATGCTCGAGACCATGTATGCCGCCCCCGGCATCGGGCTCGCTGCCCCCCAGGTGGGGGTGACGAAGCGCGTGCTCGTGCTCGACGTCGCGCGCGAGGGCGAGACGCCCGCCCCACTCTGCCTCGCCAATCCCGAAATCCTCTGGACCTCGGACGAGCGCGGGAGCTTCGAGGAAGGGTGCTTGTCGCTGCCCGACCAATATGCGCCGGTCGAGCGGCCGGTGCGTTGCCGCGTGCGCTTCCTCGACCGCGACGACGAATTGCGCGAGATCGAGGCGGAGGGGCTGCTCGCGACCTGCATCCAGCACGAGATCGACCATCTCGAGGGCACGCTCTTCGTCGACCATCTCTCGGCCCTGAAGCGCGGGATCATCTTGCGCAAGCTCCAGAAGGCGAAGAAGCTCAAAGAGACCGTCCCAGCGTGAGCCGCAGCGCGGCAGGAAAATCGTGAGCCGCCTCCAGCTCGCCTTCATGGGAACGCCCGATTTCGCGTTGGTGGCGTTGGAAGCGCTGGTCGCGGCCGGCCATGCGCTCGACGTGGTCTATACGCGCGCCCCGCGCCCGGCCGGGCGCGGGCAATTGCCGCAACGCTCGCCGGTCCACGTCTTTGCCGAGCGCGCGGGGATTCCGGTCCGCACCCCCTCGACCCTCAAGGACCCGCGCGAGCAGGCCTATTTCGCCGGGCTCGATCTCGACGCCGCGATCGTGGTCGCCTATGGCCTGATCCTGCCGCGGCCGATCCTCGAGGCGCCGCGGCTCGGCTGCCTCAACATCCACGCCTCGCTCCTACCGCGCTGGCGCGGTGCCGCCCCCATCCAGCGCGCGATCCTCGCGGGCGATCCGGAGAGCGGCGTCACCATCATGGAGATGGACGAAGGGCTCGATACCGGCGCCATCCTGCTTCAGGAAAAAATCCCGATCGCGCGCGAGATGGATTCGGGCGCGTTGCATGACGTGCTCGCGGCCCTGGGCGCGAAGCTCGTCCTCGCCTCCCTCGACGGGCTCGAGGCGGGGACGCTCGAGGCGACGCCGCAGCCCCAAACGGGCGTCACCTACGCCTCCAAGATCGACAAGGCCGAGACGCGCCTCGACTGGTCCGAGCCGGCCGACTCGCTCGCGCGCCGCGTGCGCGCCTTCGCCCCCGCGCCGGGCGCCTGGTTCGAGCTTGGGGGCGAGCGCCTACGCGTCCTCAACTCGGAGCCGGTCGCGGGCATGAAGGCCGCGGCGCCGGGAACGGCGCTCGACGCGCGCCTCGCGATCGCCTGCGGCACCGGCGCCTTGCGCTTGCTGCGCGTCCAACGCGCGGGCGGGAAGCCGATGGATGCGGACTCGTTCCTCCGCGGCCGGCCGGTCGCGGCCGGCACGATCCTCGCCTGAGGCATTTTCGCCGAAGCGGAGACCGGCTCGGCGCGGGAAATGCGTCGATCCGACAATCCGGGGCACGATCCGACTCCATCTCACCGGATCATGCTCTAGAATGGCGCCATGGCGCGCTACAAGCTCACGATCGAATATGACGGCGCGGGCTTCGTCGGCTGGCAGCGGCAGGCGAACGGCGTCTCGATCCAGGAGAGTCTCGAGGGCGCCATCGAGCGTTTTTGCGGCGCGCGCGTCCAATGCGCCGCCGCCGGGCGCACCGACGCGGGCGTGCATGCCCTGGGCCAGGTCGTGCATATCGATCTCGAGCGGCCGCGCGAGCTCGAGACGATCCGCGACGCGATCAACTTCCATTTGAAGCCGAATCCGATCGCGGTGCTCTCGGCCGAGCCGGTCGCCGAGGATTTCCACGCGCGTTTTTCCGCGCGCGGCCGCGTCTACCGCTATCGTGTGGTGAACCGGCGCGCGCCCTTGGCGCTCGAGCGCGGCCGCGCCTGGCTGGTCCAGGTCCCGCTCGACGTCGCGGCGATGGAGGCGGGGGCCGCGCACCTCATCGGCCGCCACGATTTCTCGAGCTTCCGCGCGGCCGAGTGCCAGGCGCCGTCGCCGGTGAAGACGCTCGATTCGATTTCCTTCGCGCGCGCGGGCGACGAAATCGCGGTCGAGTTCCGCGCGCGCTCCTTCCTCCATCACCAGGTGCGCAACATCATGGGCACGCTCAAGCTGGTGGGCGAGGGGAAATGGAGCGCCGAAGACGTGAAGCGCGCGCTCGAGGCGCGCGACCGGCGCGTGGCCGGTCCGACCGCACCCCCCGACGGGCTCTACCTGGTCGAGGTGCTCTACTGACGCGTCAGCCGATGCCGAGGCGCGTCTCGACCGCGCTGCGCACCAGGATCTCGATCACCACGTCGAGGATCACGACCGCGACCGCGGTCATGACCGGCGCCTCGAGGGCGACCCGTGCGACGAACCACAGGATCGCCAGCGTCGCGACCGTGACCGCGATCGCGACCACGCTCGTGAGCGCGTGCGCCGCGCCGAAATCGCCGAGGATCACCGCCGGCAGTGCCAGCAGGCTCAACAGCACGCCGGCCCAGTTGTAGGCGACGATGTAGGGGACGTATTGCCGGTCGCGGTCGACCAGGCGCGCCACGTAATGCATCGCGAGCGGGTAGGCAAAGACGAGGATCACGTAGGCGAGCACCTCGATCGCGACCACGGTCGCGGCGTCGGCCGTGATCGGCTGGTCCTCGAGGGCGAGGTAGGTCAAGGCGAAATGAAGCGGCGCCACCAGGAGCGCCGAGTAGAACGAGCGCCAGAAGCCGGCATGGCTCGCGTTGAAATAGAACAGCCCGCGCCGGTCGAAGCGGCAGAGGAGATAGGCGCCGTAGAGGGACGAAATCATCTCGCGCGCGGAGATCATGAACCGGCCGCCCTTCGTCCCTTGGTCGCTTGTGCCCCGCCGCCGCCCGACCCGCCGCTCACGAGCCCGCGAAGAATCCCTCGAGGACGGTCCGGTAGATCGCGGCCAGGCGCTCGAGATCGGCGACCGGCACGCGCTCGTCCACCTTGTGCATGGTCTGGCCGACGAGGCCGAACTCCGCGACCGGGCAGTAATCCTTGATGAAGCGCGCATCGGACGTGCCGCCGGCGGTGCCGAGGGTCGGCTTCAGGCCGGTATGGCGTTCGACCGCCGACGCGATGAGCGCGCTCAGCTTCCCGGGCGGCGTCAAGAACACCGGACCCGAAAGCTCGACCGCGAGCTCGTATTTGCCGCCCACCGCGTCGCAATGGCGGCGCAGCCAGGCCTCGAGGCTCTGGGGCGTATGGCGGTCGTTGAAGCGGATGTTGAGGCGTGCGCTCGCGCGCCCGGGCACGATGTTGCCGGCGGAATTGCCCACGTCGATGGTCGCGACCTGGAGGGTCGAGGGCTCGAAATGCTCGCTGCCTTGATCGAGTGGCTCGGCGAGCATGGCGGCGAGCATGCGCACGATGCGGTGCGCCGCATTGTCCGCAAAATGGGGATAGGCGGTGTGGCCCTGGGTCCCGAGCGCGGTCAGCGTCGCGTAGAAATTGCCGCGCCGCCCGATCTTGACCGCCTCGCCGAGCTGGGTCGGATTGGTGGGCTCGCCCACGAGACAGGCCTCGAGCGTCTCGCCGCGCGCCTTGAGCCATTCGAGCACTTTCCGCGTGCCGTTGATCGACGGGCCTTCCTCGTCGCCGGTGATGAGAAGGCTGATCGAGCCGCCGAACGAAGGGCCGCGCGCGGCGATAAAGCGGCTCGCCGCCGCGACGAAGGCCGCGACCGCGCCCTTCATGTCGGCAGCCCCGCGGCCGTAAAGCATGCCGTCGACGATGTCGGCGCCGAAGGGATCGCGCGTCCAACCTTTCGTGTCGCCCACCGGGACAACGTCGGTATGGCCCGCGAAGCAGAAGTTGGGCTTGCCGCTGCCGAGGCGCGCGTACAGATTCTCGACGTCGGGCGTGCCCGGTGCGCTGAACTTGAGACGATGGCACGCGAAGCCGAGCGCCGCGAGGCGCGCTTCGAGGAGTGCCAGCGCTCCGCCCTCGGCCGGGGTCACGCTCGGGCAGCGGATGAGCGCGCGCGCGAGCTCGACCGGGTCGACCGCGCTGTTCGAGGCCGGCGGGGTGGGGTTGGCGCTCACGTGCGCAACAGCTCGTTGATCGAGGTCTTGGCGCGCGTGCCCGCATCGACCCGCTTCACGATCACGCAGCAATAGAGGCCCGGTCCGGGCGCTCCGCTCGCGAGCGGCTTCCCGGGCAGCGTTCCCGGGATCACGACCGAATAGGCCGGGACCCGGCCGACCGAGATCTCGCCCGTCGCGCGGTCGACGATCGGCGTCGAGGCGCCGATGTAGCAGCCCATCGAGAGCACGGCACCCGTTTCGACCACGACCCCCTCGGCGACCTCGCTACGCGCGCCGATGAAGCAATCGTCCTCGACGATGACCGGCCCCGCCTGCAAGGGCTCGAGCACGCCGCCGATGCCGACCCCGCCCGAGAGATGGCAGCGCTTCCCGATCTGGGCGCAGGAGCCGACCGTCGCCCAAGTGTCGACCATGGTGCCCGAATCGACATAGGCGCCGAGATTGACGAAGGACGGCATCAGGATCACGCCGGGCGCGATGTAGGCCGAGTGGCGCACGATCGCGTTCGGCACCGCGCGGAAGCCGGCGGCACGGAAGCGCTTGTCGTCCCAGCCCTCGAATTTCGAGCGCACCTTGTCGAACCACGCTGCGCCGCCGCGCGCGGGATCGCCCGGGCCGCCCGGGATCGTCGCCATGTCGTTCAAGCGGAACGAGAGCAGCACCGCCTTCTTGAGCCACTGGTTGACGCGCCATTGGCCGCCCGATTTCTCGGCGACCCTGAGGGCACCGCGGTCGAGTGCCGCGAGCGCTTCCTCGACCGCATCGCGCACCTCGCCCTCGGTCGCGGGCGAGAGCGTGTCGCGCGCATTCCAGGCGGCGTCGATCGCGGATTCGAGTTGGGCGCTGTCCATGACGTCGGGATCGAGGGTTCGGGCCGGTCGCGCGGCACAATGGGACAGGGCCGGGGACGTGTCAACCTTGGGGCGGCTTCACGCGGCCGCCGCGCGGCGCATGGGGAGCACCAGGACGAAACGCGTCGCCCCGGGCCGGCTTTCGACGAGGGCGATGTCCCCACCATGGGCGCGCAGCAGGTCGCGCGCGATCGCGAGCCCGAGCCCCGTGCCGCCCGGCTTCGCCGTGCCGCCGAAGGGCTGGAACAGATGCTGGCGCGCCGCCGCCGGAATGCCTTGGCCGTTGTCCTCGACCGCGACCTCGACCCGGCCGTCGACCAGCTGCGCGCTCACTTGGACGCGCGTCGCGCGCGCCTCGAATGCGTTGCGGCCGAGATTGACCAGCACGCGGAACAGCTGGTCGCGGTCGGCGTCGAGGGCGAGCTGCGCCGAGACCTCGTTGACCCAAAGCGACTCCGCGGGCGCCTGGGGCGAAAGTGCCGCACCCGCGTCCTCCACCAGCTCGCGCAACGCGAAGCGCTTGACGCGCGGCGTCTCGGTGTCGTCCTTCGCGAAGCGCAGCGTCGAGACGCAGAGCTTGATCGCGCGGTCGATCGAGGCGAGGAGCGTGGGCGTGACGCGCTTCACGGTCGGGTCCTCGCTCGAGCTGAGCCGGTCCGACACCAGGAGCGCCGTCGCGAGGATGTTCCGCAGATCGTGCGCGATCTTGGTGACGGCGCTGCCGAGGGCGGCGAGCCGCGTCTTCTGATGGAGGGCCGCGCGCAGCTCGGTCTGCATCTGGGCGAGCTCGCGCTGGGCGATGCCGATCTCGTCGCGCCGGTCGCTCGCCGGCATGGCGCCGGTCGCATCCTCCGGGTCGAGGCGGAAGCGCTCCATGCTCTCGGTGATGCGGCGCAGCGGGCGCACCAGCATCATCTGGAGCGAGAGGTACACGAGCCCCGCAGTGAACAGCGAGATCACGATCGAGACGCTCAGGATGTTCCACGCGAAGCTGTACATCGCGCGCCGCATCGGCCCCTCGTCGATCACGATCTCGACCAGGATGCCGGGGTCCTTGGGCGACGGGCCGACGATGCGGATGACGCGGTTGTCGGGCTGGATCAGCGTCATGAACGCGTCGCCGACCAAATCCATGAAGCCTTCCTTGCGCAAATCGAAGTTGGCGTCGACCGCGGGCGGCATGTCGCGGTTCATCATGAGCCGGCGCTCGAGGCCGTGCACGTCGAGCACCACCGAATAGGCGTCGACGTATTGGAGGAGCTGCATCTCGAGCTGCGGGCTCAGCATGTGGGTCGGCGTCGCCTCGAGGGCGAGGGCGGCGATGTGCGCGTCGCTGATCTTGTCCATGATGTAGTCGAGGCGGAAACGCGCGATCGACGGCGCGAAGATCAGCACCTCGGCCACCATCACGAACAGGATGGTGAGCCACAGGAGCTTGGCCGACAGGCTGTGGCGCAGCGCGCGTCGCTCGTGCTTCGCGTCCGACATGGGGCGTCAGTATAGCGGATACGGTGGCGCGCGGAACCCGCCGCCGTGCGCCGGGCCGGGCATTTGAGAGCGGGCGCGCCGGGCCGGGCGCGCGGGCCGGCCTTCAGCCGAGGCGGCGCAGGAGGCGCACGAGGCGCTTCGTGCGCGGGCCGAAGAGGGTGCTTGTGAAGAAGCTCGCGGCGGCGCTCTTGCTTGCCTCGCTGAGCGTCGGATAGGGGGCGACCAGGGTCGCGAGGGCGCCGATCTTGAGCCCGCGCGCGATCGCGAGGGTCCAGGGGAGGATCAGCTCGCCCGCGTTGCGCCCGACGATGGTCGCACCCAGGATGCGTCCGCGCGCGCTCACGATCGCCTTGACGAAGCCTTGGGTCGCGCGCTCGGCCTGGGCGCGGTTGTTCTCGGCGAAGCTCCAACGCAGGATGCGGATCCGGCCCGCCGCCTCGCGCGCCCCATCCTCGTCGAGGCCGACCGTGGCGAGCTCGGGGTCGCTATAGACGACGCGCGGGATGGCGCGCCTGTCGACCTTGGCGGGCCAGCGGAAGAGCGCGTTCCGCACCACGATGCCCGCATGGTAGGCCGAGACGTGGGTGAGCATCGCGCCACCCGTCGCGTCGCCGATCGCGAAGATGCGCTTGTTCGAGGTGCGGAGGCGCCGGTCGACCGAAATCCCGCGCGCATTGTAGGCGACGCCCGCGGCCTCCAGGCCGAGGCGCTCGAGGTTCGGCTTGCGGCCCGCGGCCAAGAGGAGATGGGAGCCCTCGAGGCGTTGCTGCGCGCCGTCGGCCGCGATCGTGAGCGCGACGCCCGCACCCGCGCGCTCGACCTCGAGCACGCTCGCGCGCTCGTGAAGCTCGACCCCGTCGCGCCTCAAGGCGGCGCGCACCGCATCGACCGCCTCCCCGTCCTCGCGTGCGAGAATCTCGGCCATCTCGACGAGGGTCACGCGCGCCCCCAGGCGGCGTTGGGCCTGGGCGAGCTCGACGCCCACGGCACCGCCGCCGACGATTATCAGATGCGTGGGGCGCAGAGCGAGATCGAAGATCGTCTCGTTAGTCAGGTAAGGAACGCTCGCGAGCCCGTCGATGGGCGGGATCGCGGGCGACGAGCCGGTCGCGATTACGAAGCGGCGCGCGCGGATGCGCGAGCCCCCGGCCTCGAGCGCGTCGGGGGCGACGAAGCGCGCCTCCGCGCGGATCACCTCGACGCCGAGGCCGGTGAAGCGCGCCTCGCTGTCCTGGGGGGCGATCGCGGCGATGACTTCTTGGATATGGTCGTGGACGCGCGCGTAATCGATCGCGGGCTCGCCGAGCGCGACCCCGAAGGCAGCGCCCTCGCGCGCGAGGGAAGCGACGCGTGCCGCGGCGATCATCGATTTCGACGGCACGCAGCCGTAATTCAAGCAGTCGCCGCCCATCCTGCCGCGCTCAACCAGCACCACGGGCACCTCGAGCAAGGCCGCCGCCGCCGCGACCACGAGCCCGCCGGCGCCCGCGCCGACCACGCAAATGTCGGTCTCGATCGTCTCCGTCATGAAGCTCAATCCACGCGCATTCGAGCGAGATCAGCGCCTTCGCACCTTGAGCCCCTTATACACGACCGGGACAAGGGCGAGAATCGCGAGGCCCAGGAGCGGAAGCAGAATTCGCGGCTCGAGAATCGCATCGAAGGCGGGCGCGCGGCCCGCATCCAGCACCTGGCCGAGGCCCGCGCCGAGGAACGCGTAGACCGCGGTCGCGGGCAAGATGCCGAAGAAGGTCGCGAGCGCGAACGCGCGCGCATCCATCCCAAGGCAGGCCGGCACCAGGTTCACGAGCCAGAACGGGAACAGCGGGACGAGGCGCAGCACGAGAAGGTAGCTCGCGGCGTTCGCCTGGAAGCCGCGGCGCATGCGCGCGAGCCACGGCCCCGCGCGCGAGCGGAGCGTTGCGCCGAGCGTCGAGCGCGCGACGAGGAAGAGGATCGTCGCCCCGATCGTCGCGCCGATCGCGGCACAGGCCGTGCCGAGCGCGGGGCCGAACAGGAAGCCGCCGAAGAGCGTCATCGCGAGCGCTCCCGGAATCGAGCAGGCCGCGAGCGCGACATAGGCGAGGATGTAGACGAGGGCCGCGAGCGCCTTGTGCCTGTCGACCTCGGCGATGAGCGTCGCGCGGTGGCGGCTCAGATAGTCGAAGGTCGCGACATGGCCGCCGCCGAGGGCGAAGAAGAGTGCCAGGCCCGCGAGCAACGCGCCGAGCGCCAACCATTGCCGCATACGGGTCGCGCGCGGGGCGGCGGGCTCGACGGAGGACGGTTGGGCGGTTTCGTCTTGGTGGCCGTCTCGGGCGCTCATGGGACCCGCATTAAAGCCCCGACCCTCTGTGCCGCGCGGTAACCTTTATGTGAGACGCGCCGCGCCCCAAGCGCCCGTTCGAGCCGACGGGTTGGGCCGATTGGCAGGCCGTTTCAATTGACAGGCCGGGCTTCGGGCCCTATACAGCCCCCCTGTTTCGGCGGGGCCGTGGGCCCCGGAACACGGGAGATCCCTCGTGAAGCGCACATATCAGCCGAGCCGCTTGGTGCGTAAGCGCCGGCACGGCTTCCGCAGCCGCATGGCGAGCGTGGGCGGGCGCAAGGTGCTCGCGAAGCGCCGCGCCAAGGGCCGGAAGCGTCTTTCCGCCTAGGGCGACGCCGCGATGACCGTCTCGCTCGGGCGCCTCACGAGGCGCCCCGAGTTTTTAAGGGTCGCCGCGGCGCGCCGCAGCTACGCGGCACCGGGCCTGGTGCTCCAGGTGTTGAGACGCGAAGCGGGCGAGGACGCGGGATCCGTTCGCTTGGGCCTTACCGCCAGCCGCAAGGTCGGAAACGCGGTCGCGCGCAACCGGGCGCGCCGGCGCCTGCGCGCCGCGGCGAACGCCGTGCTGCCGCTTCGCGCCGAGCCCGGCTACGACCTCGTGCTGATCGCGCGCGCGGCGACTGCGGAGCGGCCCTTCGCCCTCCTCCTCGGCGACCTCGAGACGGCACTCCGGCGCCTCGGTGTCGCGCGCGGCGGCACCGAGGCCGCGAGCATCCCCGCCGAGCAACCGAGCGCTCGGCCCAAGCCCCCGGCGCAGGCCCGAAAATTGCCCAAATCCTTGGGGTGACGGGCCGGGGGAGTTAGTGTAAAAGACCGCCTGCCAATCAGAGGCTTCAGAATGGCTCCAGCGACCCGAATGCTGCGCGCGGCGGTGCGCGGCTATCAGCTCCTTATCCGGCCCGTACTGCCCGCGAGCTGCCGCTACTATCCGAGCTGCTCCCAGTATGCGCTCGAGGCGCTCGCGCGCCATGGCGCGCTGCGCGGGAGCTGGCTCGCACTCGCGCGTATCCTGCGTTGCCACCCCTGGGCCGAGGGTGGCGTCGATCCGGTGCCCGACGCGCCGCACGCGCACGGGCCCGGCTGCCCGGAGCCCGCGCCGTCGGCCCGGCCGAGCGGCACCTGATCCCGCCCGCCGAGCCTGAGAGCGTAATGCCGGAATCCGAGCCATGATGGAACAGCGCAACCTGATCCTCGCGATCGTCCTCTCGATTGCGATCGTGCTCGGCTTCCAATTCCTCTACGAGCGCCCGCGCCTCGAGCAGGAGCAGGCCCAGCGCCAGCAGCAGGCGAGCGAGCACGAGACGCCGCAAGCGGCACCCACGGCGGCCTCGCCCAACGTTCCGAGCGCCCCCGGGGTCGCGCCCGCCGCCAAGGCGCCGGCACCGCCCAGCCCCGCCGAGGTGCTCGCCGAAAGCCCACGCATCCCGATCGAGACGCCGAACATCTCCGGCACCTTGGCCCTCAAGGGCGCCAAGCTCGACGATCTCTCCCTCGTGCGCTATCGCGAGACGACCGACCCGAAGAGCCCCGCGATCGTGCTCTTGACGCCGCCCGGAACGCCCAACGCCTATTACGCCGAGTTCGGCTGGGTCGCGAGCGAGCCGGGCGTCAAGCTCCCCGACGCCAACACGCTGTGGCGCGCGGACGGCACCAAGCTCACGCCGACCACGCCGCTCACCCTCACCTGGGACAACGGCCAGGGCCTCGAGTTCCAGCGCATCTACGCGATCGACCCCTACTTCATGATCACGGTCACGCAGAAGGTGACCAACATGGGCGCCAAGCCCGTGACGCTGTTCCCCTACGGGCTCGTCTCGCGTAGCGGCAATCCGCCCGTGAGCAACTACTACCTCCTGTTCGAGGGCACGCTCGGCGAGTTCAACGGCGTGCTCAAGGAGATCAAGTACGACGAGCTGAAGAAGGGCCCGAAGGACGAGACCACCACCGGCGGCTGGCTCGGCTTCACCGACAAATACTGGCTCGTGGCCCTGATCCCGAACCAGAAGGTCCAGGTGCGCGGCCGCTTCAGCGACACGGTCACCGACGGGCGCAACAAGTACCAGACCGACTACGTCGCGACCCAGGGGCTCGAGGCGGCACCCGGCAAGACCGTCGAGGCGAGCGACCGGCTCTTCGCGGGGGCGAAGGAAGTGCGCCGCCTCAACGACTACCAGGACCGGCTCGGCATCGACAATCTCTCCTACGCGGTCGACTGGGGCTGGTTCTTCTTCCTCACCAAGCCGATCTTCCTCCTGCTCGACTGGCTCTACAGCCAGGTGGGCAATTTCGGCATCGCGATCCTGCTCTTGACCGTGATCGTGAAGCTCCTGTTCTTCCCGCTCGCGAACAAGTCCTACCGCGCGATGAGCAAGCTCAAGCGCCTCCAGCCCGAGATGGTCAAGCTGCGCGAGCGCTTCGGCGACGACAAAGAGCGCCTCAACAAGGAGGTGATGGCGCTCTACAAGCGCGAGAAGGCGAACCCGGCCGCGGGATGCCTCCCGATCCTGATCCAGATTCCGGTGTTCTTCTCGCTCTACAAGGTGCTGTTCGTCACCATCGAGATGCGCCACGCGCCCTTCTTCGGCTGGATCCACGACCTCTCGGTGCCCGACCCGACCTCGATCCTCAATCTCTTCGGGCTCGTCCATTGGACGCCGCCAGCCTATCTCGACATCGTCTCGCTCGGCGTCTGGCCCATCATCATGGGCATCACGATGTTCCTCCAGCAGAAGCTCAACCCGCAGCCGCCCGACCCGGTGCAGGCGAAGATGTTCATGATCCTGCCGGTCGTGTTCACCTTCATGCTGGCGCGCTTCCCCTCGGGGCTGGTGATCTACTGGGCGTGGAACAACTGCCTCTCGATCCTCCAGCAATGGGTGATCATGCGGCGCGCCGGGGTGAAGCCCTGACCGCGGCCGGCCGCGGCGGCGAGACCGCGGGCGCAGACCTGCCCGATGCCAAGCTCATGGACGAGGGACGCCGGCTTTTCGCGCGACCCGCGCGCTTCATGGCCGGCGTCGCCGGCCTCGCGAGCCTGCCGAAGCCCTGGCTCCCCGAAGTCGCCTTCGCCGGCCGCTCGAACGTGGGGAAATCGAGCCTCCTCAACGCGCTCACCGGCCGCCGCAACCTCGCGCGCGCGTCGCAAACGCCGGGGCGGACGCGCGAGCTCAATTTCTTCGAGCTCGAGGGCAAGCTCGTCCTGGTCGACCTCCCGGGCTACGGCTACGCCAAGGTCGCGAAGGACCGCTCGGCCGACTGGAACGCGCTCGTGCGCGCCTACCTCCAGGGCCGTCCGACCCTGAAGCGCCTCCTGCT
This sequence comes from Alphaproteobacteria bacterium, assembly GCA_035509415.1. GTDB lineage: Bacteria > Pseudomonadota > Alphaproteobacteria > JACZXZ01 > JACZXZ01 > DATJLQ01. The sequence goes on along the minus strand of DATJLQ010000024.1, from coordinate 29,688 downwards.
CCTGATCGACGCGCGGCGCGGCATCATGGACAGCGACCGCGACGCGATGGAGCTCCTCGACCGCGCGGCCGCGAGCTTCCAGATCGTGCTCACCAAGTCGGATTCGTGCCGGCCGGCCGAGCTCGCCGCGCGCGCGCGCGAGGTCGCGGCCGAGGCGGCGCGCCACGCGGCCGCCCATCCCGCGGCACTCGCGACCAGCGCCGAAACCGGCCTCGGCATCGAGCGCCTGCGCGCCGAGATCGCGGCGCTCTTGGCGCGATAGCCGCGCTTGGCGCGATCATTGCGAGATAATTGAAGGAACCGCCCCGAGCGGGTACATTCCGGGCCCATGGCACAGAAGGACCCACGGCCGAGACACCTCGAATGGCTCGCGAAGGCGGGCATCCTGTCCGAGGCGCTGCCCTACATGCGGCGCTTCGCGGGCAAGACGTTCGTCATCAAGTATGGCGGCCACGCGATGGGCGACGAAAAGCTCGCGGAAAATTTCGCGCGCGACATCGTGCTCCTGAAGCAGGTCGGCATCAACCCGATCGTGGTGCATGGCGGCGGGCCGCAGATCGGCGACATGCTCGAGCGCCTCGGCATCAAGAGCTCGTTCGTCGACGGCTTGCGCGTGACGGATGCGGTCACGGTCGGCATCGTCGAGATGGTGCTTTCGGGCAAGATCAACAAGGAGATCGTGGGTGCCATCGCCAAGGCGGGCGGCATCGCCGTCGGCCTTTCGGGCAAGGACGGCAATCTCGTGGTCGCGAAGAAGCTCACGCGCACCAAGCGCGACCCGGATTCGAACATCGAGAGGGTGCTCGATCTCGGCTTCGTGGGCGAGCCCGCGGTCGTGAACCCGCACGTGCTCGAGATCCTCAAAAGCTCGGACATCGTGCCGGTGGTCGCACCCGTGGGTGCCGGGCCCGACGGCGAGACCTTCAACATCAATGCCGACACGGTCGCGGGGGCCATCGCCGCCGCGGTCGGCGCCGAGCGGCTTTATCTTCTGACCGACGTGGCCGGCGTACTCGACAAGCAGGGCGAGCTCGTGACCGAGCTTTCGCCCGCTCAAGTCCACGCGTTGATATCCGACGGCACCGTGAGCGGCGGCATGATCCCCAAGGTCGAGACCTGCCTCGCCGCGGTCAAGGGCGGGGCCAAGGCGGCCGTCATCCTCGACGGGCGCATGCGTCACGTGCTGCTGCTCGAGATCTTCACCGAGCACGGCGTGGGCACGCTGATCGGGAAAAAGTAGGCGCGCGCGCGGCGCGGCCTCATCCTTCGAGACGCTTCGCTCCTCAGGATGAGGCCGGGCGTAGGCTTGCCTCATCCTTCGAGACGCTTCGCTCCTCAGGATGAGGCCGGGCTTAGGCTTGCCTCACCCTGAGGAGGCGCGTAGCGCCGTCTCGAAGGGCGAGGCAAGCGCCCTCAATCCAGCTCAAGCACCTGGGCCTTGAGATAGGCGGACTCGGGCAATTGCGGATGCACCGGATGGTCGGGTGCTGCACCCGAGCTTCTTAGAATGCGCCCGGTCCGGCCCGCTTGGCCGATGCCGCGCGCGACCTCGGCCGCGAAGGCGGCGACCTCCATGTTGTGCGAGCAGCTTGCGAGAAAGACGAAGGCACCGGGTGCGGCGAGCTCGGCCGCGAGGCGCGCGAGCTTGCGGTAGCCCTTGGCCCCCGTCGCGATGTCGCGCTTCGATTTGACGAACGCGGGCGGATCGCAGATCACGACCTCGAAGCGTTGCCCCGCGCGCGCGAGATGCTCCATGGTCTCGAACGCCTGACCGCGCTCGAAGCGGCAACGGCTCTCGACGCCGTTGAGGGAGGCCGCGCGCGCCGCGAGCTCGAGCGCCGGAGCCGAGCTGTCGATGCCGAGCACCGACGCGGCCCCCGCCTTCGCCGCCGCGATCGCGAAGCCGCCGCTGTGGCAATAGACGTCGAGCAGGTTGCGTCCCTTGGCGAGTGCGGCCATGAACGCGCGATTGTCGCGTTGATCGTAGAACCAGCCGGTCTTCTGTCCGCCCGCGAGGTCGGCCAGGAAGCGGCAGCCGTTCTCGCGGAGCTCGACCGGGCCGTCGAGCGAGCCCTTGGCCACGCGCACATAGCTCTCGAGCCCTTCGAGGGCGCGCACCGGCGCGTCGTTGCGCAAGAGGATCGCGCGCGGCGCCACGACGCGCTCGAGCGCCTCGAGAAGCGCGTCGAGCGCGCGCTCGATGCCGGCGCCGTTCACCTGCACCGCGAGCACGTCGCCATAGCGGTCGATCGCGAGACCGGGAAGGGCGTCCGCCTCGGAATGGACGAGCCGGTAATAGGGCTCGGCGTAAAGCGCCGTGCGCAGCGCCAACGCGCGATCGAGGCGCCCCGCGAGAAAATCCGCGTCGATCGCAAGCGCCGGGTCGGGGGCCAGCATGCGCGCGGCCACGAGACTATGGGGATTGAAGAAGCCGCAGCCGAGCATCGCTCCGTCCGCGGCCTGGAGCTTCACCACGGTCCCCGGGGCGAGCGCCTTGGCGGCCGCGTCCATCGCGATCTCGTTGGAATAGATCCAGGGATGGCCGTGGCGCGCGCGCTTCTGGTGCCCGGGCAAGAGCCGGATCGTGGGGCGCGTAGCGCCTTCGGCGCGCGTCGCAAGGTCCGCATTCGGGGTCTGGGCGGGCGGCGTCTGGGCGGTCGACATGGCGGGGCGAGCATAGTCTCCCGCTTGCCTCGGGCAAGGGGAATGAGCGCAAATCGCAGGACTGCGACGCGGCGCGCAAAATCGATTTCCCAGCCGGCGCGCGCCGGTTTAAATAGGGTCCGACGCGGCCGGCGCGAACCACGGGCCCGGCCGCGGGATGGGCGCAAGGGTGGGCAGCATGGCGGACGCCGCGGTCGAGGCGAAAACGGTTCCGGTCTTCGACACGGTCGAATCCTTGCGCGCGCGAATCGGCGCGTGGTGCAAGGCGGGCGAGACGGTGGCGCTCGTCCCCACCATGGGGGCCTTGCATGGAGGGCACTTGGCCCTCGTCGCGGCGGGACGTCGCCTCGCGCGGCGCACGGTCGCGACCATCTTCGTGAACCCGACCCAGTTCGGCCCCAACGAGGACTTCACGCGTTATCCGCGCGATCTCGCGACCGACCTCGCGGCGCTCGCCGAGGCGGGCGCCGACGGCGCCTTCGTCCCCAGCGTCGAGACCATGTATCCCGCGGGCTTCCGCACCACGGTCGCGGTCGCGGGCCTGAGCGACCGGCTCGAGGGCCGCTTCCGCCCGGGCCATTTCTCAGGGGTCGCGACCATCGTCGCCAAGCTACTGCTCCAGGCGCTGCCCGGCGTGGCCCTTTTCGGCGAGAAGGACTACCAGCAGCTCCAGGTGATCAAGCGCATGGTGCGCGACCTCGACATCCCGGTGCGCATCGAGGGTGTCGCGACGGTGCGCGAGGCGGACGGCTTGGCGCTCTCGTCGCGCAACCGCTATCTCACCCGCGCCGAGCGCAAGATCGCGCCCAAGCTCCATGCGGCCCTCGCGCGCGCGGCGGCCGAGCTCGAAAAGGGCGCTCAAGCGTCGCCCATCCTCGAGAAGGCGAAGCAGGCGCTGGTCAAGGCCGGCTTCGCCGAGGTGCAATATCTCGAGCTCGCCGATGCGGCGACCCTCGAGCCGCTTCAACGCGCGGACCGGCCGGCACGACTTCTGGTCGCGGCCATTCTCGGGAAGACGCGTCTCATCGACAATCTCGCCGTCGCGGTGCGCTAGCTCGCGCGCGCCGCCCGCGCGGGCAGAAGGATCAAGAGAATCGCCGCCGTCACACACAGAAGCGCCGTGATCTCGCGCCAGCCGAGCGGCTCGCCCAACAGCAGCGCCCCCGTGATCGCCGCCACCACGGGCACCGCGACCGTGCCGATCGAGGCGATGGTCGCGGGGAAGATGCTCACGAGCTTGAACCAGGCGTAATTCCCGACCGACATGGACAGCACCGCCGAATAGACCATGGCGCCGAGCGTCAAGGCGCTCGCATGCCCGAGCGCAAAGCGCTCGGTCGCGAGCGCGATCAACGCCATCGGCACGCTCCCGAGGGTGAGCTGCCAGCCCGCGATCGCGGTCGAGGAGAGCGGCCAGCGCACGCGTTTCAAGACGATCGTGCCGAGCGCCCAGGAGAGCGCCGAGCCGATCATGAGCAGCATGCCGAGGGGTGCCGCACCCACCGCACCCAAGGCCGGCCAGAGAAGATCGAGAATGCCCGCAACACCGAGCGCCAAGGCCGCGAGGATACGCGGCGTGAGCGGCTCCTTGAGGAAGAGGGCGCCGAACAGCGTCGCCCAGATCGGCATGGTGAAGCCGAGCACCGCCGCCTCGCCGGACGCGATCATGCGCACGCCGTAGGCGGTCATGACCTGCCAGAGGGTGACGTTGAGAAAGGCCGCGACGAGGGTCGGACCCCACGCGGCGCGCGGCAGCGCCAAGCGCTGGCGCGTCGCGGCGGCGAGCAGGAGGAGGGCGATGCCGGCGAAGGCGCAGGTGATCGAGCGGTATTGCCAGATCGGAATCTCGAGGAGCGCGATCTTGATCGCACTCCAATTGGCACCCCAAAGGAGCGCGATCGTCGCGAGCAGGAGCCAGCCCAGGCGCGGGAGCGATCGCGCGGGCGCGGCGGGGAGCGAGTCGTTCGCGGCGGACATGGCCAGGGCCTGATCGCGTCAAGGGTTGCGGGGCGGGGGCGCCACCATGACCAAGGGCGCTAGCTCCGGTCAATCCGAATCGAGCGCCCGATCGGAGCGCCGCGAGAGCGCGCGCTCAGCGCCCGGCGGCGCCCGCGAGCGGCTGGACGAACTGGAGCTCGGTGTCCCAGGGGAAGTAGATCCAGGTGTCCTGGCTCACCTCGGTCACGTAGGTGTCGACCAGCGGCCGTCCCTCGGGCTTGGCATAGACCGCCGCCATGTGCGCCTTGGGGAGGAGCTGGCGCACGACGCGCGCGGTCGCCCCCGTGTCGACCAGATCGTCGACGATCACCCAGCCGGCACCGTCGCCCTGGGGCGCCTTGAGAACCTTGATCGTGCCCTGCTCCTGATGCTCGTAGCTCGAGATGCAGATGGTGTCGATCAGGCGGATGTTGAGCTCGCGCGCGACCACGACCGCGGGCACCAGGCCGCCGCGCGTGATGCCGACGATTCCGGTCCAGGGCCCGCCCTCGTTGAGACGCCAGGCGAGCGCCTTCGAGTCGCGGTGCAGCTCCTGCCAGGAAACGGGGAACGCCTTGGTGAAACGCTCGGTGGTGCTCACGGGGGGCCGCTCCTTTTCGGGGTGTCTCTTAGGGCTCTTAGGCGTGCGGAACCGGCCGATTTAAGCCGATTGGACTATGGGTGGCAATCGCCCGCCCGAAGCGACTCGGCGGCCGAAAGCGAAACGGCGCCCGAAGGCGCCGTCCCAGGCGATCGATCCGGCGCGCTGTCGGCGCTCAGCGCACGTAGACGTGGACCTCGTTGGTCTCGGCCGCGCTGCTGGTAGTGGCGGAGAGCGTGATGCGGTCGGCCGGAAGCCCCATGTTCGCGAGCGAGCGCATGACCGCGTCGGCGTAGCGCTTCGATTCGTCGACCGCGAGCGCCGTGCTGCTGCCGTGGATCGGCTTGCTCGGCGCGACGGCGACCAGGTCGAAGTCGGCATTGGGCTTGCGCGCGAGGGCGCGGCTCACCGCGGTGTAGAGCGCCGGCTCGTACTCGACGTCGGGCCGGTCGAAGCGGATCACGACCAGCGGCCGGCGTCCGGCGAGGGACGCGACCCGGCCGGCGCGCGTCGGCGTCTCCATCGCCAGCGGCGAAGCGGCCGAATAGGCTCGGTTCGCGAGGCTCTGGCCGAACAGCTCGCCGTTCTTGACCGCGACCGACAGGATCGCGAGGTTGGCGCGCTCGCGCGAGAGATAGAGAATCTGGCGGTTGGTGTCGTCCGAGAGCTCGTTCACCAGCCGGTCGAGGGTGACCACGGTCTTGTTGGTCTCGTCCTCGAGGGTCGCGAGCTGGACATGGTCCTCGTCGACCGCACCCGAGAGGCCGTAAGCGGCGCGCGCCGATTCGAGCAGGAACGCCGCGTTGGTCGAATCGGCCGCGGTCGCGTTCGAGAGCGCGTTCATCGAGGCGACGTTGCCGTCGATGCGCTCGAGCACGCTCTGCGCCCGACTCCAGTCGCTCACCAGGATCGGGTTGCCGGGCGTGGTGCCGACTTGCAACTTGGCGTTGATCTGCGCGATCAGCTGCTGGTACTGGAGCGCCTCGCTCGCGGTGCTCGCGCGCAGCGATTGGAGCTGGTTGTTGTGGGTGCCGATCGAATCCTCGAGCCTGGCCAGATCGGCGCGCATGGCGACGACCTTCTGGCCGACGGCGGTGCCGGTGGGTGCGCCGGGCTGGATCGGAACCGGCTGGAAGGTGCCGGTGTTAAGCTGGGGTGCCGCGATAGGCGCGGTCTGCACCGGCGCGGGCTCCGCTGGTGCCGCCGCCTGCTCTTCGGATTTGCCGGAAGGATTCTCGCCCGTCAGCGACGGCAGCAGCGATTGATCGACAAACGAGCACCCGCCCAGGAGAATGACCGTTCCGAGAACAGCAGTTTTCCACAGGGCCATTATTTACCGCGTGATTCGTTTTTTTGGGGACTATAGGCCTGTATCCGCTCGTGCGAATCGCGTGCGCAGTAATCTGCCAGCAAAGGCACCCCATTGCAACGATCTTGTCCGCCGCGCGAGTCGCGCTCGCGCTTCGGTGGCGCCCGCGACACACTGCGCGAAGCCCTTGTTCTTGGCTTGCGTTTCGAGTTCCGTTTGATTAGTTTCCGTCCCCTTCGGAAGCAGCCGGCTCGAGATGTCGGCCGAGGCCGCGGGCGCCCGTAGCTCAATGGATAGAGCATCTGACTACGGATCAGAAGGTTGGGAGTTCGAGTCTCTCCGGGCGCGCCAGCTTCAAGCCCTTGAAATCGTCGCATCCCCGTCGAGTCGGTGCGCGACTCCGGGCGCGGGCCCCGGGTCCGCCGCCAAAGCACGCGCCCGCTCTGTGGATAAAAAAGGCCCCGCCGCTTGGGGCGGCGGGGCCGGGGACCGGGGGTGCACTCGACGCGCGGAAGTCTGGCTCGATGCCTTTCGCGGGTGACGGTCCCTAGAGGTCGCGGCCTCGAGGCCGGTGCGGGCGGCCTCAGAAGTCCGAGTATTTGGCGCTCGTGCAGTTGCCGCACACCCACGGATACGACCAATCGGCGATCTTGCCCTTGTCCTCGGGGAGATACTTGCTCCAGGGATCGGGCATGAGGGCCGTCTTGCTCTTGTAGACGACCCTGAACTGGCCGTTTGCCTGGATCTCGCCGATCATGACCGGCTTGGTCAGGTGGTGGTTGGGTTGCATCACCTCGACGAAGCCCGACGGCGCCTTGATCTTCTGGCCGATCATCGCTTGGCGCACCGCGTCGACGTCGGTGGTGCCGGCCTGCTCGACGGCGTGCACCCACATGTGGAACAGGATGTACTCCGCCTCCATCGGATCGTTGGTGACGCGCTTGTCGTCCTTCGTGTAGGCGTGCCACTTCTTGATGAAGACCGCGTTCTCGGGCGACTTGACCGACTCGAAATACGCCCACGCCGCGAGGTGGCCGACGAGGTTCTTGGTGTCGATGCCGGCGAGCTCCTCCTCGCCCATCGAGAAGCCGATCACCGGAATGTCGGTCGCCTTGACGCCCTGGTTCGCGAGCTCCTTGTAGAACGGCACGTTGGCGTCGCCGTTGATGGTCGAGATCACCGCCGTCTTCTTGCCCTCGGAGGCGAACTTCTTGATCGCCGCGACCTCGGTCTGCCAGTCGGAGAAGCCGAACGGCGTGTAGTTCTCGCGGATGTCCGCGTCCGAGACGCCGCGCGAGTGGAGGAAGGCGCGGATGATCTTGTTGCTGGTGCGCGGATAGACGTAATCGGTGCCCTCGAGCACGAAGCGCTTCACCGAGCCGCCTTCCTTGCTCATCAGGTACTCGACCGCCGGCACCGCCTTGTTGCTCGGCACCGAGCCGCCGTAGAAGACGTTGTAGGACGCTTCCTCGCCTTCGTACTCGAGCGGATAGAACAGGAGCCCGTTGAGCTCCTCGAACACCGGCAGCACGGATTTCCGCGACACCGACGTCCAGCAGCCGAACACGGCGGCGACCTTGTCCTTCGAGAGAAGCTCGCGCGCCTTCTCGGCGAACAGCGGCCAATTGGAGGCCGGGTCGACCACCACCGGCTCGACCTTCTTGCCCAAGAGCCCGCCATGGGCGTTGAGCTCGGCGATCTGCATCAGCATCTGGTCCTTGAGGATCGTCTCGCTGATCGCCATCGTGCCCGAGAGCGAATGGAGGATGCCGACCTTGATCGTGTCTTGAGCCCGCGCGCTGCCGATCGCGGGCAACAGCAGGAGCAGGGCTGCGGATAGGGCGCGCAGCCACGCGTGACGGATTGAACGCATCGAACTCTCCCTGGTCGCATGTTGCGATGCGGGAGATGGTGCACGCTCGCGGCGCCGCGCCCGAGAGCCATTCCCCGGAAACCGGGTAGCGCCAGTCTCGACGCCGCCGCCGCCGCGCCTGCGCCATGGCGCGCGGGGCGCTTGCGCGCAAAATGTGCGATCCGACGCGAGCCCCTTCGGCAATTGCTTAAGGATGAGCCAGCGCCACCCTCGCGGCGCCGGACCGAGAGCCAGTTGCTGCGGCTGCGATGGTGCCAGTTTTGGCTTTTGGCGCGACTGGCTCCTTCGATTCCGCTTTTCCCGCACTGCAACATACGCCTATCATCGACGAGCGCGGCCGGAACGCGGTCGCGCGCCGAAAGGAAGTGCGGGCTCGCCATGGGAATCCCCATTCCATTGCTGCTCGACCGGTCGAGGGCCGAGACCCTGACCGCCCAGCTCGTCGAGCAGATCCGCGACGCCATCGCCAAGGGCCGCATCGCCCCCGGCGCGCGGCTCCCATCGTCGCGTAGTCTCGCGGATCAGCTCGCGATCGCGCGCAACACGGCGACGCGCGCTTACGAGACCCTGGTGATCGAGGGCTTCGCCGAAGCGCGCCCGGCCTCCGGTCTCTATGCGGCGACGGCCTTGCCGGCGCCGGCATCGATCCCGCGTCCCAAGAGTGCGCCGTCCGAGCCCGTGCCGGTGGGGGCGCGCGCGCCCTTGCCGGCACCCGCGGTCATGCCGCCGGCCCTCGCTTCGGGCGTGCGCGGCAGCGTCTCGTTCGACTTCTCGCCCTTGGCACCGGGTGCCGCGGTCTTCCCGCTCAAGACCTGGCGCCGGCTCCTGCAAGGGGCCTTGTCCAAGGGAGGGGCGAGCGGGCTCAGCCAAGGAGGCGATCCGGCCGGCCTTCCAAGCCTGCGCGTGGCCCTCTCCCATCATCTCGCGGCGGCGCGCGGCATCGCGGCCGACCCGGCGCAAATTCTGGTCATGAGCGGCATCCGCGAGGGGCTGGCACTCGCGGCACGCCTGCTGCTCGCACCCGGCCGCGCGGCCGTGTTGGAGACTCCGGTCTATCGCGCGGCCCTCGCCGCCTTCGCGATGTCGGGCGCCGAGATCGTGCATGTGCCGGTCGACGAGGATGGGCTGGTGACGGACGCCCTGCCCGCGCGGGGTGCCACCATCCTCTACGTGACGCCCTCCCATCAATATCCGACCGGCCATACGCTCTCGCTCGCGCGGCGCCAGGCGATCGCCGCCTGGGCGCGGCGCCAGGGCTGCTTCATCCTCGAGGACGATTACGACGGCGAGTTCCGCTTCGAGGGACCGCCGCTGCCCGCGATCGGCGCCCTGGCGCCCGACTGCACCATCCATGTCGGCGGCTTCGCGAAGGCGCTCGGCGCGGGCGTGCGCCTCGGCTACATGGTGGTGCCGGAGCCGCTGGTCGACGCGATGCGCGCCGCGCGTCAGCTGCTCTCGGGCGGTGCCGCCTGGCTCGAGCAGGCGGCCTTGGCCGAGATGATCCAAAGCGGGAGCTACGCCGCCCATCTCGCGCGCGCCCGCATCCATTACCGCGACAACCGGGACAATCTCCTCGCCTCCCTCAGGCGCCATTTCGGCGACGTCGCCGTGAGCGGCGAGAGCGCGGGCCAGCATCTCCTGTGGCACTTGCCCTCGGGCGTTCCGGATGCGGCGACGCTCGAGGCCCTCGCGCGGCGCGCGCGGGTGGGCGTCTACACGCTCGAATCGGCGGCCGCGATCGAAACCCCGCCCTCGCTCCTGACGCGACGCGGCCTCGTCCTGGGCTATGGCGCGCTCGCGCCGCGCCAGATCGAGCAAGGGATCGCGCGGCTTTCGGATGCGGTCGACGACGCGCTCGACCGGCGCCACGAGTTCGTCGACGAGCTGCAAGCGCCGCCGCCCGTGTGGCCGGTCCATCCGGCCCCCCGTTTTCGTCAGCGTCCGGCTCTACGGCGCAAGCCGCCCCCTCGGGCATTCTCGCGGCGCGACCTGTCGCGGGAGGGCAGCGTACCGATGCCGGTGCTACGCGGACTTTACCGATATCCGATCAAGGGCCTGAGCCCGCAGCCGCTGCCGGGCGTGGTGCTCGAGGCGGAAAAGCCCTTGCCCCACGACCGCGCCTTCGCCTTCGCGCGGCCGGGCAGCCCGATCGATCCGAAGGCGCCCGTCTGGGGCAAGAAGGGCCTATTCGTGATGCTGATGCTCGACGAGGCGCTGGCGCGGGTCAGGACCCATCTCGAGGTCGATACACTCGTGCTCACGGTGCGCGAGGGCAACCGGCAGGTGCTCGCGGCCGACCTCAACGATCCCCATGCGGTCGCCGAGCTCGAGGCTTTCTTCCATCGCCTGGTGCCGACGCTGCGCGCGGCCCCGCGCCTGGTGCGCGCCCAAAGCGGGCACTTCATGGACAAGCCCGATAACGTGATCTCGCTGATCAACCTCGCGACCGTGCGCAGCCTCGAGGAGCGTTGGGGCTATGCGATCGATCCGTTGCGCTTCCGCGCCAATTTCTACATCGACGATGCGCGGCCGTGGGAGGAGTTCGACTGGGTCGGCGGCGACATCGAGATCGGCGACGCGACCTTCAGGGTCGACCGGCGCAACGGGCGCTGCAGCGCCACCAACGTCAACCCCGCGACCGGCGAGCGCGACCTCGACCTGCCCGCGTCGTTGCGCGCGACCTTCGGGCACAAGGATCTCGGCGTCTACCTCGTGGTGCGCGCGGGCGGAAAGGTGGTGGCCGGCGACAGCGTCACGGTGCCGCGCGACGCGGTCGCGGCGAGCGCACCCGTGGCCGCGCCGCCGCTCGCGGCTGCCGGCTTGCGCCGCTACATTTGCCGCGGCTGCTACTTCATCTACGAGGAGGCGGCCGGCGCGCCCCAGGCCGGCATCGCTCCCGGGACGCCGTTCGCCGATCTTTCCGCCGCTTGGCGCTGCCCCGATTGCGGCACCGACAAGGCGACCTTCCGTCCCTATGTCGAGCTCGCGGCTCCGCGCTGAGGCGGGCGTCGCGCGCGCGAGAAAAAGGCCCCGCCGTGGGGGACGGCGGGGCCGAGTGGCGGAGACGGTGCTTGGAGTGAAGACCCACGAGGGATGTCAGACGGGGTCTCGGAACCGCTCCGCATAATTCAACGTGGCGCCGGCGGGCCGGCGCTCCCGCCCGTCCCCGTGCCCGCGACGCGCGCGCGCGCGCGCGGCCAGGCGAGGGCGCGCACCAGATCCGTCGCATTGCCGACCTCGTCGGTCCAGCCATGGACGCTCGCGAACTCCATCTGGGTCGCGAGCATGGGCCAGCCGCGCTCGCGCAAGCGCGCCTCGATGCGCGTCCGCACCAACGCCGAAAGATCGTCCGCGCCCTCGGGCACCGGCCTACGCGGGCCGAGATAAAGGAGTGCGATGGTGCCGTCGGCGAGCCGGCCCACGGGACCGAGTGGGCCGAGTGCCTCGCCCACCGCCTCGCCCGCACCCCCTTCGCCCGCAGCACCCAGCCGGAGCGCGAAGAACGAGACCGGCACGTGGACGCCGCGCATCATGCGCAGCGTGTGCTCGACCGAGCCGTAGAAGGTGTGCCAGGGGAGGAGGCTCGACTGGGGCGCGGGCAGTGCGGTCTCGCGCCGACCGCGCACGCGTCCGCCTGGGCCGAAGATGGTGGAGAAGAGAGACATGCCCCGTGCACTCCCCGGCGCCGAATGCCGCCTTCGGGCGGCGCGCCGTGGGGTGAGAGTTAGCATCCGCCTCCGGACGGCGGGCGGGACAAGATCGGGACAATATTGCGACGGCTGGATCGCGGCGACCGGGCCTAAACGTCAGCGCAGAAGCGGAAGGGCCACCACCACGCGGAAGCCACCCTCGGGCCGGTTCTCGGCCGCGACCACGCCGCCCATCGCCTCGACGTTGCGGCGCACGATCCAGAGGCCGAGGCCGAAATGCTCCTGGCCCGCACGCGCACGCGCAACGCCGGCGCCCGCGTCCGCGGCCTCGGGGCGCTGCGAGATGAAGCGCTCGAACACGCTGCCGATCCGATCGGGCTCGACCCCGGGCCCGCGGTCGGCGACCGCGAGCTCGGCGACCCCGTCGCGCGCGCGCAGCTGCACCTCGATCTCGCCGCCCGGCGGGCTGAAGCTCGCGGCGTTGTCGATCAGGTTCTGCGCCACGGTCTCGATGAGCGCGGCGCCGCCGGCGACCGCGATTCCGGGCTCGATCGCGGTCGCGAAACGGAGACCGTCGGGCTCGTGCGCCTCGCGGTATTCCTCGACGATCTCGGCGACCAGGTCGGAGAGCGGCACCGGCTCGCGCGGCGGATTGATCGAATCCGCGATCGTCTCGTCGAGCCGGCGCGCCGCCGAGACCAGGCCGTCGAGCCGGTCGAGCGAGCGGTCGATGAGCTCGATCGCGCGCCTCGAGCGCGCATCGTCCTGCGTCACGCGCGCGCGCAGGGGCTCGAGCGACTGGGCGATGATGCCGAGCGGCGTCTTGAAGGCGTGCGCGGTCTCCTGGGCCGCGAAGCGCAGCGCCTGGGACGAGGAGCGCAGCGCCTCGACCAGCCGGTCGAACTCGGCCGCGACGCCCGAAAGCTCGGGCACGCGGTTGAGCGAGGCGAACGAGCCGCGTTGCTCGGCGCCGGTCCTGAGATCGCGCGCGAGCCGGCCGAAGCGCTTGAGGCTCAGGCCCGCCTGGAGGAACAGCACGGTCACGATGAGCGCCATGACCAGGTAGATCGCGGCGGCGAAGCGCACCGCGGGCGTCTGCCAATAGGGAAGCCCGAGGGACGAGCCGAGGAACGCCTGGGTGCGGTTCGAGATCACCACCGCCCAGCAGCCCGAGCGCGCCTTGATCGGCGTGACCGAGGTCAGGATCTCCTGCCCGCCCGCGGGATTGGTGTAGCGCAAGGCGAGCGGCGTCTCCTGGTCGCAGCTGTCGTTGAGCCGGTCGAGCACGCCGGCCGCGATCAGGTCCTCGCGCTCCTGCTCGAGGTACTTGTTCTCGACCGGCGGCGACGAGGCGACGTAGTAGAAGGATTTCGGGCTCGCGTGCTCGGGCGCATTCGCGGGGCGGTAGAGGAGGCGGATGGTGGCGCCGGTCGAGCCCAGATGGGCGATCGTCGTCGCGATGGTCTGCATCGAGTGCTGGTCGACGCGCTCGACCTCGGGCCGGAGCGCCTCGGCGATCAGGCGTCCCTGGTCGGCGACGCTTTCCGAGAGCAGGCGGTCCTTCTCCGCGTCCGCCGCCCGGAACTGGTCGTAGAGGATCGCCGGGACGGCGAAGAAGATCGCGATCAGGATCAGGACTTTCAGCGCGAACGAGCGCCACACGCGCTCGACGCCGCCCATGGTGTCAGGAATTCTCTTCCTCCCTGTCGCGCCAGCGATAGCCGAAGCCGGAATAGTTCTCGATCTCGTCGAAGCCGGAATCGACGTCGCGGAACTTCTGGCGGATGCGCTTGACGAAGGCGCGCACGTTCGAGCGGTAACCCTCGGCGCCGTAGCCGGCGGCGAAGCCGGCGCCGTGCACGAGGTCATAGAGCTCGCGGTAGCGCGCGTCGCGCCCGGCGCGGCTCGCGAGCAGATCGACCATCTTGAACTCGGTGACGCTGAGCGGCACCTCGTTCCCGCGCCAGAAGGCGCGGCTCACGTCGCGCTTGAGCTCGAGCGCGCCGAGGATGAAGACCGGCGCGTCCGCGTCCGGCTCCTCCGCCGCGCGGCCCTTGAGGCCCGTGAGGATGAGATTGATGCGCTTGAGCAGGATCGAGAAGCTGCGCGACTTCTCGATGAAGTCGACGGCGCCGCCCTGAAGCGCCGCCTCCTCGTAGATCTGGTCGGTGAGCACGGTCAAGAAGATCACCGGCACCTCGAGCCCCGCCTGGCGCAGCCGACGCAGCACCTCGATGCCGTTCATCTCCGGCATCTTCCAGTCGAGCAGCACGATGTCGCAGCCCTTGCCGGCGCCGAGATGCTCGAGCGCGGGCTCGCCGCCGGGGAAGACCGTGACCTCGAAGCCCGCGTCGGCGAGGTTGTCGCCGAGCGATTCGCGGAACAGCTCGTCGTCGTCGACCAGGATGAGGCGCGCGCGCGCGGCACCCGAAGCGCCGTTCTCGAGGCTCATCGTGTTCCCTCCGAACGCAACGCGGCCCGGTGCAGCTCGGCGACGCAGAAGCCGCCCTCCGCACCGCCCGGATGGCGCGGCTTGATGTCGTAGGTGAGCGCCTTGTAGGCCTTGGTCGCGAGGTCGAGATAGAAGAAGAGCTCGAGCCCGCAATCGCCCGTGCGATAGGTCCAGACGAGCGACGGCGGCTGCTCGCGCACCGCGCTGGGTGCGCCGAGCAGCGCCTGGACCTCGGGCTGGGTCAGGCCCACGAGACGCTGGGGCTCGATCGGACGCAGGGACGGCGGCGGCGTGGGCACCGGCGGAAGCGACGCCACGACCGCGGCGGGCGGCGGCGGCGACGCGGGTGCCGGTGCGGGCGACTCATGCATGGCGCAGCCTCCGAGGGCGAGCGCGAGCGCGATCGACGAGTGGGTCGCGGAATGGAAGCGCATCGCGGGGCCGCGCACGGCAAGCACGCGCTATTTCTTGTCCTGCTTGTAGGCCGTCTCGATACAGGCGGCGCGCGCGTCCGCGCCCTTGATCTTGGCGCATTGCGGATAGGTCTTGGCGAGGTCGCGCTGCCAGAGCTGGATGCAGCGGTCCTTCACGGACTTGGAGCAGGGCGGATATTGGAGGTCCGCGACCTTGGCGGGTGCCGCCTTCTCCATGGCCTCCGGCTTCGCCGCGGACGTCGCCTCGGGCTTCTTCTCCATGGGCTTGTGGAGCGCGGGCACGGGCTTGATCACCGGCGCGGGCGTCTCGCCCCCGGGGGCCTGCTGGGCGCGCGCCACGGCGGCGCCGAGGCCCAGCACGAGAACGCAAGCTGCGACCGCTCCGACCAGTTTCCTGAACATCGCGCTTCTCCCTGGCAACGCGCCCCGATCCCGGAACTCTAGACCTGGGGCGCCGGGGCCCCGGATGCAAGTGCTTATTCCCCCTTCACTTTGTGACCATCTTAGGACTTGGGAGCCGGCGCGGAAAGGGGGCTTGGGCGGCGTGGCGCGCGCGAAAAGCGGCGCCGGACCGGCTCCGGCGCCGCGGATTCCGCCCTGAATTCCGGGGGCGACCCGCGCGGGCCGCGTCAGATGTAATAGGCCTTGAGCGGCAGGAAGCCGTTGAAGCCGACCGTCGAGTAGGTGGTCGTGTAGGCGCCGCAGGAAAGGACGCGCACCTTGTCCCCTTCCTTGAGCGCCAAGGGCAGGCGGTAATTGGTCTTCTCGTAGAGGATGTCGACGCTGTCGCAAGTCGGGCCCGCGAGCACCACGGGGCCGGTGGGCTTGCCGTCATGCGCCGTGCGGATGCGATACTTGATCGCCTCGTCGATGGTCTCGGCGAGACCCGAGAACTTGCCGACGTCGAGATAGACCCAACGCACCTGCTCGCCCAGATCCTTGGTCGAGATCATCACCACTTCGCTCTCGATGACGCCCGCGTCGCCCACCACGCCGCGCCCCGGCTCGACGATGAGCTCGGGCATGGGATCGCCGAAATGCTTCTTCACCGACGCGATGACCGCGGCGCCGTAATCCTCGATCGAGGGCACGTCTTTCGCGTAGCGGCTCGGGAAGCCGCCGCCGAGATTGATGAGGCGCGGTGCCACGCCATGCGCCTTGAGCTCGGCCCAAAGCCCGGCGATCTGGCCCAGCACCTTGTCCCATTGGCTCACATCGGTCTGCTGCGAGCCGATGTGGAACGAGATGCCGCACGCGTCGAGCCCGAGGGTCTGGGCCAGCACCATGAGCTGGACCGCCATCTTGGGCGTGCAGCCGAACTTGCGCGAGAGCGGCCATTCCGCCCCCTCGTTGTCGACGAGCACGCGGCAGAACACGCGGCTTCCGGGGGCGGCGAGCGCGATCTTGCGCAGGTCGCTCTCGGCATCGAAGGCGAACAGGCGCACGCCCTTCTCGTAGGCGTAGGCGATGTCGGCCTTCTTCTTGATCGTGTTGCCGAAGGAAAGCCGCGCGGGCTCGATGCCGTGGGCGAGGCAAAGATCGATCTCGCCGGCACTCGCCGCGTCGAACGACGAGCCGAGGCGTGCCAGGAGACGCAAAATCTCCGGCGCCGGGTTCGCCTTCACCGAATAGAACATCTGCGCGGGCTCGAGCGCGCGCGAGAGGGCCAGGTAGGTCTCCTTGACCAGGTCGAGATCGACCACGAGGCAGGGCGTCTGCGGCTCGACCGTGTCGAGGAACTCGGCGATGCGCGGCGTGATGTCGCCGCGCGCGATTTGCGGCTGGACGACGCGGAGGCGCGCCTTCGATTTGCGCTTGGACGCCGTGCGTCCGCGCCCGGGCTCGACCGGCCGCTCGACATGTCGCTCGACCGGCTGCTCGCTCGCGCGCTCGAGCGAGCGCGGCGCGGCGGCAGCGTTGGCGTCGGCCATCGCATCGGCAGCCGAACGGTCGGCAGCCGATGGATCGGCGGCCGGTTGACCGGCGCTCTGGGCGCTCGCTTGAGGATTAACGCGTCTACGGGTGGCCGGGCCACCCTTGTTGGATGCGAACATCGATTGCTCCCTCTCGGATCCGGCGCCTGAGCCGGGGTGACCAAAAGAGACGCGACCGTCGTTGCATAACCACAGAGGGCCAGCGGCACGTGCGTATGCGTCGCGGACCGATATACGCTCTTTTTCCCCCGCCGCAAGCGTTTTTTCTTTGGCGGCACAAGAATCTAGCCGGGGGGCCGAATTCCGTGCCGCAGCATCTTCCGAGGCACCGCCCGCGGGGTCTAGCCAAAGGGGCCACGGTGCGTTAAGCCTCGCGCCCGGAGGCTCGCGGGTGAGCGCATATCTCGGGATCGCACTGGGCACGGCCCTCGGCGGCGCCGCGCGTTACGGCATGGGGAGCCTGGTCGCGACCTGGCTCGGCGCGGGCTTTCCCTGGGGCACCCTGTTCGTCAACGTGACCGGCTCGCTCGCGATCGGCTTCTTCAACACCTTGACCGAGCCCGATGGGCGCTTCTTCGTGCCCGCGCGTTGGCGCCAATTCTTCATGACCGGCGTGTGCGGCGGCTACACGACCTTCTCCGCCTTCAGCCTCGAGACGGTCGAGCTCATCGAGCACGGCCGCGGCGCCGCGGCGGCGGGCTACGCGCTCGCCTCCTTCGCGACCTGCCTGATCGCGGTCTGGATCGGGCACATGCTCGCGGCCTCCTTGAACCGCCTCAAGACCTGAGCGCGCGGCCGCGTTAGGCCTTGGCCGCGACCGCCTCGATTTCGAACAGCCAGGCGGCGGACGCGAGCGATTTCACGATGCACAAGGTGGAGGCGGGCGGCGTTCCCGCGATGAAGCGGTCGCGCACCGCGCGCGACGTCGCGACGTCGGCGCGGTCGAGGAGATAATAATTGACGCGCACGAGGTCCGCGAAATCCATCCCGCCCGCCCGGAGTGCCTGCCGCAGGTTCTGCCAGGCCTGCTCGCATTGCGCCTCGAAGCCCTCGGCCACGGTGCCGTCGACGCGCACGCCGACCTGGCCCGCCACGAACAGGAGCCGCGCACCCGCCGGAATCTCGACCGCGTGGCTGTAGCGGCTCGCGGGCGGCGCCAAGGTCGCGGGGTTGTGGATCTTGAGCATGGGCTCCTCCTCGAACGCCGACGATCTCGCGTTGGGCGCGCCGCTTTCAGCCGTAGCGCTCCTCGGTCCAGGGATCGCCGTGATTGTGGTAGCCGCGCTCCTCCCAGAAGCCCGGCCGGTCGGCGGCCACCAGCTCGATGCGCTTCAGCCACTTGGCGCTCTTCCAGAAATAGAGCCGCGGGATCACGACGCGCACCGGCCCGCCATGCTCGCGCGCAATCGGCTGGCCCTCCCAGCGCTCGGCCAAAAGCACGTCGGGGGCCGCGAAATCAGCGAGCGGGACGTTGGTCGTATAGCCGTCGAAGGAATGGAACAGCACGAAGCGCGCCTCGGGCTTGATGCCCACGAATGCGAGGAGATCGAGCGCCGCCACCCCCTCCCACCGATTGTCGAAACGCGACCAGGCGGTGACGCAATGGATGTCCGAGACCATGCGCGTGCGCGGGAGGGCCGCGTAATCGTCCCAGCTCCAGCTCATGGGATGCTCGACCAGCCCGTCGATGTCGAGGCGCCAGCGCGACGGCGGCAGCATGGGCTGGATGCCGAGATCGAGCACCGGCCAATCCTTGACCTCGCGCTGGCCGGGCGGGAGGCGCTGGCGCGCGGGATCGCTCGGCATGCCGGTGAGGAGCCGGCCCTCGCGCGCCCATTTCTCCTTGGTCGCGATCAGCTTCTCCTTCATGCCCGCGAGAATGCTCGGCTTTCCGTCGCTCATGGCGCCCTCCGACAAGAGGCCGCCACTATCGCATAGGCGCGCGGCGGGCGGGAGCGGCTGAGCCGGGGGTTGTGGCAGGAAGGCCCGGCCGGTAGGCTATCTCCATGGGGCGGAAGGGCTTTATCCGGATTTGGCGCGCGATCCTCGGGATGGCGTGCCTGCTCCTGGCTTTTGCCGGGCCAGCAGGCGCCGCGTCGGCGGGGGCTGCCTCGGCACCGCCCGCGTCGGCTTCGCCTGCGTCGGCGTCGGCCGCGGCCGCCACGGTTGCGCTCTCGACCCAGGATTTGAAGAACCTGATTGCCACGCTTCAAAGCGAGCCCGCGCGGCAAAAGCTCATTGGCGAGCTCCAGGCGCTCATCGCCGCGCGCGAGAAATCGGGTGCGCCGTCGGCACCTCAAGCGGCAGCCCCGCCGGCGGCGCCCAACGCCGAGCTCCAGACTTTCGGCACGCGCCTCATCACCGCGATCTCGGCGCGCGTCGCCGCCGCGAGCGACGCCTTGACCGACGCCGCGACGGCGCTGGTCGAGCTTCCGGCCAAGATCGACGCGCTACGCCAGGCGGCGAGCCAAGGCGAGACGCGACGCAACTGGCTGCGCCTTCTGGGGAAGCTCGCGGTGGTGCTCGTGCTCGCCCTCGCGGCCGACTGGCTCGCGGGACGCGCGTTGCGCCCGCTTTCGGCGGCGCTCGATCCGCGCCCGGGGGAGGCGGGTTGGCTCCGGCCGGTCCGGCTCGTCGCGCGCTTCCTCCTCGAGCTCGTGCCGATCTTCGTGTTCGGCGCCGCGGTCTATCTCGCACTCCCCTTCGTCGACGCGCACCGGCACGTGCGCCTCACCGCGATCGCGATCGTGAACGCGGTCGTGCTCGTGCGCGCGCTCCTGGCGCTCGGCCGGCTCGTGCTCGCGCCGCAGCGGAAAGCCCAGCGCCTCATCCCCATGGAGGACGAGACCGCGGGCTATTGGTACGTGTGGCTGCGCCGGCTCGCGAGTCTCGTGGTCTACGGCTATTTCGCGATCGAGATCGCGCGGATCCTGGGCCTGCCGCGGACGGGCGGCGACGCGCTCGCGCGCCTCATCGGCCTCGTGGTCACGGGCCTCCTGTTGATGCTGATCATGCAGAACCGGCGCGCGGTGCGGCACTGGATCCACGGACGCGAGGAGACGGCGAGTACGGGTGCGATCGGCGTCCTGCGCGCGCGGCTCGCCGAGACCTGGCACGCGCTCGCCTTCGTCTATGTCGTGGTGATCTACGCCGTCTGGGCCTTCCGCGTCCCCAACGGCTTCGACTATCTCCTGCGCGCGACGTTGCTCACCATCGCGATCGCGGTGGTGGCGCGCCTTCTCGCCACCGGGGCCGAGAGCCTCCTGCGGCGCTTCTTCTCGATCGGCGGCGACCTCAAGAAGCGCTTCCCCGCGCTCGAGGCGCGCGCCGACCGCTATTTGCCGGCGCTCGCGGCGGCGTTCCGCGCGCTCATCTATCTCGTGGCGCTCGTGAGCCTGCTCCAGGCCTGGGGCCTCGACAGCTTCGGCTGGCTCGCCTCGGGCAGCGGGCGGCGCATCGTCGCCGGCGCCGCCTCCATCGCGGTGACCGTGATCGTGAGCGTGATCGTGTGGGAAATCCTCACCTTCTCGAGCGACGTCTATCTCGCGCGCAAGATCGAGCGGGACCGCTCGGCGCACCGGCGCGCGCGCGCCCATACGCTCCTTCCGCTTTTGCGCAAGGCCATGTCGCTCGTGCTCATCGCGATCGCGGCCCTCATCATTCTCTCCGCCCTCGGCGTCAATATCGGGCCGATGCTCGCGGGGCTCGGGGTCGCCGGCATCGCGGTCGGCCTCGGTGCCCAATCCCTGGTCAAGGACCTCATCACCGGCCTCTTCATCGTGCTCGAGGACACGATCGCGGTGGGCGACGTGGTCGAGCTCGCGGGCAATTCGGGCCAGGTCGAGGCGATCTCGATCCGCGCCATCCGCCTCCGCGACCAGAGCGGGACGGTCTACACGATCCCCTTCAGCGCGGTCACCCAGATCAAGAACCTGACCAAGGACTTTTCCTACGCCCTCTTCGACATCGGCATCGCCTATCGCGAGAACGTGGACCGGGTGATCGAGGAGATCGTCGCGCTCGGCGCCGAGATGCGCCGCGATCCGGCCTGGGAGCGCGTCATGCTCGAGCCGCTCGAGATGATCGGCCTCGACCGGTTCGCGGATTCGGCCGTGATCGTGCGCGCGCGCATCAAGACCGTCCCCCTCGAGCAATGGAACGTGATGCGCGAGTTCAACCGGCGCCTGAAGCGCCGCTTCGACGAGCTCGGCATCGAGATGCCGTTCCCGCAACGCACGGTCTGGTTCGGCGTCGACAAGGACGGGAACGCCCCGCCGCTGCGCGTCGCGCGCGAGGACGAGATGGCGCCGGCGCCCAAGCCCGCGCCCGGCCCGGCGTGAGAATCTAGCGCGGCTTCGTTTCGCGCTCGACGCCCGCGATCTCGGCCTCGAGCTCGCCCAAGTCGCGCGCATCGATCACCCGGCGCGCGACGTCGTAGGCGAAGCCCGCGCGCGCGAGCGACGCGAGGTCGCGCGCACGCATCACCTTTCGCTCGGCCGCCGGGCGATGAGGGCCGAGCCGCTTCCGTCGCGCGAGCGCCAACGCCGCCGCGAGATCGACCGCGTCGGACTCGTGGGTCTCGGCTCCAAGATCGAGGGTCGCGAGCGCCGCCTCGACGTCGTCGCGCGCGACTCCCTTGACGCCGAGCCGCTGGCCGATGCGCCGTCGCGCGATGCCCCGGCGATGGAGCGAGGCCGCCTGCGCCTCGGCGTATTTGCGGTCGTCGAGAAGGCCGTTCGCGGCAAAACGCGCGACGAGACGGTCGATCGCGGCGACGGCGTCGCGATGGGCCGCCTCACCGGGCTCGAGCCGCGCGCGCTTCAAGCGCCGCAACAGCACGCGGCGCAAGCCCTCCGCCGAGCTCGCATAGCGCCCGAGATAGAACAGCGCCGCGCGCTCGAGCCGCTCGGGCGTGATGGGCTTGGGCCGCGCCGGCTTTTTCACGCCTTTCCGCGCGCGCGTCGCGAAGCTCATGGGGCGCTCGTCCCGCTCATGGCGCCCATTGTGCCACAGGTGGGCCGCTTCGTGGGCACGTCCGCCATGCGGGCAGGGGCGGTTGCGCGCGCCCGGCCTTGGGCTTATCAATGCCCGCCATGCTGCAGCCCTCGCCGCCCCTCGATGCGAGCCCGAACCTAGCCGTGCGCCGCTTCGGCGCCGTCAACTGGGTCGGCCTCGCCTCGCTTTGCAACAAGGAGATCCGGCGCTTCGCCAAGGTCTACATGCAGACCATGATCGCGCCCATCGTGATCACGCTCCTGTTCCTCGCGATCTTCACGCTCGCGGTCGGCAACGGCGCGCGCGTCATGGGGGCGGTGCCGTTCCCCCAATTCCTCGCGCCGGGCCTCATCATGATGGCGATCGTGCAGAACGCCTTCGCCAACACCTCGTCCTCGATCACCATCTCGAAGCTCCAAGGCAACATCGTCGACGTGCTCATGCCGCCGCTTTCGCCCGGCGAGCTCACCTTCGGCTTCGTCGCGGGCGGGGTGGTGCGCGGCCTCCTCGTGGCCCTCGTGGTAGGGCTCGGCGTCTCGCTCTTCGCGCCGGTCCACATCCACGATTGGCGCTTCGTCCTGTTCCACGCGCTCGCGGCGGCGACTTTGCTGTCGCTTCTCGGCACGGCGGGCGGCATCTGGGCCGACAAGTTCGACCATATCGCGGCGGTGACCAATTTCGTCATCATGCCGCTCTCGTTCCTCTCGGGCACCTTCTACTCGATCGACCGGCTGCCGCCGCTGTTCAAGACCCTCGCCCATCTCGATCCCTTCTTTTACATGATCGACGGATTCCGCTACGGCTTCATCGGCGCGTCGGACGGCTCGCGCGTCGCCGGAATCCTGGTCCTCGTCGGCGCCAATGCGGGGCTCTGGGCGCTCTGCCACTGGATGTTCAAGACGGGCTACAAGCTCAAGGCCTGACGCACCGGCCGAGGGGCCGATTTCGCGGCCGAATCCGCCGCTTGGCACGGGCCCGCCCCACCGCCATCTCGATTGACAGCCGGGAGGCGAATGCCAATACTCCTGCGCTTTCCGCGGCCGCCCGAGGGCGCTTCCGCGGCAGCACTGCCCGCGCCCCATGCCTGAAAAGCCGAGCCGCTAGGAGGGTCTCGTGATCCCAGCCCTGATGCCGACCTACAACCGGTGCAACATCGCGTTCGAGCGGGGCGAGGGGGCGCATCTTTTCGCAATCGACGGCCGACGCTACCTCGATTTCGCGAGCGGCATCGCGGTCACGGCGCTCGGCCATTCGCACCCGCATCTGGTCGAGACCCTGATCCAACAGGGGAAGAAGCTCTGGCACTGCTCGAACATCTTCCAGATCCCGGACCAGCAGCGGGTCGCCGAGCGGCTCGTGGCCGCGAGCTTCGCCGACACGGTGTTCTTCTGCAACTCGGGTGCGGAGGCGATCGAGGGCGGCATCAAGCTCGTGCGCAAGTACCACGACGACACCGGGCACCCCGAGCGCTACCGGATTCTCTGCTTCACCAACGCGTTCCACGGCCGCACGCTCGCGACCGTCGCGGCCGGCGGCCAGGAGAAGCACTTGAAGGGCTTCGCGCCCGCGGTCGAGGGCTTCGACCACGTCGCGTTCAACAATTTGAACGAGGTGCGCGCGGCGATCGGGCCCGAGACCGCGGCGATCCTGGTCGAGCCGGTCCAGGGCGAAGGCGGGCTCTCGGTCGCGAGTCCCGAATTTCTCAGGGGCCTGCGCGCGGTGTGCGACGAGTTCGGCCTGCTCCTCTTCATGGACGAGGTGCAGTCGGGCATGGGACGCACCGGGAAGCTGTTCGCGCATCAATGGTCGGGCGTGGCACCCGACGTGCTTTCGACCGCGAAGGCGCTCGGCGGCGGCATTCCGACCGGGGCCGTGCTCGCGACCGAGAAGGCGGCGGTCGGCATGACCGCCGGGACCCACGGCTCGACCTTCGGCGGCAATCCGCTCGCGATGGCGGTCGCGAACGCGGTGCTCGACGTGCTGCTGGCCGACGGGTTCCTCGACGGCGTCGCGGCCAAGGGCGTCGAGCTCGGGAAGCGCATCGATGCGTTCGTCGCCAAGCACCCGACCCTCTTCGTCGAGGGGCGCGGCACCGGCCTCCTGCGCGGCATCAAATGCGTCGACGGTCTCGTCTCGGCCGACGTGGTCGCGAAGCTGCGCGAGAACGGGCTCCTGACCGTGGGCGCGGGCGAGAACGTGTTCCGGCTCCTGCCGCCGCTCATCGTCGAGGACCGGCACCTGGACGAGGCGTTCCAGATTCTCGAGCGCACGGCGGGCATGCTGCGCCCGGCACCCGCGCAAGCGGCCAAGGCCGCGTCGTGAGCGCCCGGGTCAAGAGTTCCGTGTCATGATGCGGACGAACGAGCCGCGCCATTTCCTCGATCTCGACAAGCTCGACGGCGCGACGCTGCGCGGCATCCTCGAATCGGGCAAGGATCTGAAACGCGGCAAGGGGCTCGAGCAGCGGCCGCTCGCGGGCAAGACGCTCGCCATGCTGTTCGAGAAGCCCTCGACGCGCACGCGCGTCTCCTTCGAGGTCGGCATGCGCCGGCTCGGCGGCGAGACGGTGGTGCTCGAGCGCGACGGCATGCAGCTCGGCCGTGGCGAGACGGTCGCCGACACGGCGCGCGTGCTGTCGCGCTACGTCGACGTCATCATGCTGCGCACGACCAAGGAGGAGAAGCTCCACGAGCTCGCCGCGCATGCGACGGTGCCGGTCATCAACGGCCTCACCGACCGCACGCATCCGTGCCAGCTCATGGCCGACGTGATGACGTTCGAGGAGCATCGCGGACCGATCCTGGGCAAGACCGTGGCCTGGGCGGGCGACGGCAACAACATGGCGACGTCCTGGATCCACGCCGCGGCGCGTTTCGGGTTCACGCTCAAGCTCGCCTGCCCGAAGAAGCTCGGGCCGCCGGCCGACGCGGTCGAATGGGCGCGGAAGGAAGGGACCCGCATCGAGATCAGCGACCGCATCGAGGACGCCGTGACGGGTGCGGATTGCGTCGTGACCGACACCTGGGTCTCGATGGGCGAGAAGGATGTCGAGAGCCGCCACGCGCTCTTGCCGCCCTACCGGGTCGACGCGCGCGCGATGAAGCTCGCCAAGCCCGACGCCATCTTCATGCATTGCCTTCCCGCCCATCGCGGCGAGGAGGTGTCGGCGGACGTGATCGACGGGCCGCAATCGGTGGTGTGGGACGAAGCGGCCAACCGGCTCCCCGCGCAGCAGGGCATTTTGATGTGGTGTCTGGGCTAGGCGTTGGATGGCGGCGTTGGATCGATCCCGTGCGAGCGACGGCGAGGACAGGCCCGAGACGCAGGACGCGTCCGGCGCGGCGCTCGCGCACGCCATCGGACGGCACAGTGCGCGCGACGACGATCTGGTGCAGCCGTTCCAGATCGAAGGCAAGGGCATCCGCGGCCGGCTCGTGCGCTTGGGGCCGCTGGTGGACGACGTGCTGTCGCGCCACGACTACCCGCGCGCGGTGAAGCAGCTCCTGGGCCAGACCGTGGCCCTTGCCGCGACCCTCGCGGGCGCCTTCAAGTACGAGGGTGTGTTCACGCTCCAGGCCAAGGGCGACGGCGCCGTCAATCTTCTGGTCGCCGACGTGACCAGTGCCGGCGAGGTGCGCGCCTATGCGCGCTACGACGACGCCAGGCTCGCCCAGGCCGAAGACCAGGCCGAGCGGCGCGGCCAGGGCACCGTGCCGCGCCTCGTGGGCACGGGCTATCTCGCCTTCACCGTCGACCAGGGGCCGGACACGGAGCGCTACCAGGGCATCGTCGAGCTCGAGGGCGCCGAGCTGGTCGATTGCGTGCATCATTATTTCCGCCAGTCCGAGCAGCTCGACGCGGCGTTCAAGCTCGCGGTGGGCGAGGTCGCGGACGCGGCCGGCGTTCCCCGTTGGCGTGCTGCCGGCATGACGCTCCAACGCGTGCCGCTCGAGGGCGGGGCCGCGGGCACGGCCCTCGAGGACGGGCGGCGCGAAACCCAGGAAGACGATTGGCGCCGCGCCCTCGTCATGATGGGGAGTGCGAAGACCGAGGAGCTGCTCGACCCGTCCCTCGGCGCCCACGATCTGCTTTACCGCCTGTTCCACGAGGACGGCGTGCGCGTGTTCCGGCAGCGCCGGCTCAAGGCCGGCTGCCGCTGCTCGGCCGAGCGGGTCGAGACCGTGTTGCGGGCGCTGAGCGACGCCGAGATCGCCGAGATGACGGTCGAGGGACGCGTCTCGGTCGTGTGCCAGTTCTGCATGCGCGAATACGCCTATGACGAGGCGGCGATCGCGGCCTTGCGCGGCGGCTGAGACGGCGGAACGCGAGACCGGCCGCGCGCCGCGCCACGCCAGGCTTGACGCGCATTTGCATCGCGCCGATATAGGGTGCAACGGAAAAGGAGAGCCGAACCATGGCCCGCCCCACGCTCCAGCGCCTCGCCGCGATCGCGGCCGCAGGGCTCCTGCTGCTCCTGCCGCTTGCCGCCTGCAACAATCCCCCGCCGCCCGAGCAGTTCCCGGCGATCGGCTGGACCCAATACGCGCCCTACCGGCTCGCGGGCGACCACGTCAACATCGTCAACGCCTACCTCACCAGCAACGCGAGCGGCCACGTCGATACGACGACGCCGATCTCGCTGCTCGATTCCGCGGACCGCTGGGCGCAAGAGCGCATCCGGCCCGGCGGCGGCGCGGGCTGGATCACCTACGTCGTGACCGACGCGAGCGTGGTCGCGGTGCCGCTCGACGTGAAGACCGGCTTCATGTCCAATTTCCAGAACCAGCCCGACCGGCGCTACGACGCCCATGTCGCGGTGCGCCTCGAGATCCACAATGTGAGCGGCGCCATCCTGGGCTCGGTCACCGCCGAGGCGTCGAGCTCGCGCACGGTCAACCAGGATGCGGACCAGCGCGAGATCCAGGAGGCCCAGTACCTCGTGGTCCAGGACGCGATGCTGCGCTTGAACCAGCAGCTCCAGCTCAACATCGATTCTCATCTCGCGTCGTTCATCGCCCATTAGGCGGGCCCGCTCGGCGCGCGCGGACGGCGCGCCCACTGAGGCACTGACGGGCGCATTACGGCCCGACCCATGCGACGCGGGCCTTGGCGCCATACGCGCCGCGCAAGACCCTTCACGCATTCTTGTGGCCGCTTGGCTTTGAGCGCCCCGTGTTCCGCGCTAGGATGCGCGCGGCCGCCTCGCCATTGAGCCTCCGGCGGCCGAAGCCTCGCGAGGGGACCGATGTCGTACACGATCCTGGTCAATGGCGTCCGGCGCAACGTCGAGGCCGACGGCGCGATGCCGCTCCTCTGGGCGCTCCGCGACGTAATCGGCCTCAAGGGTGCGAAGTTCGGCTGCGGGGTCGGCCTGTGCGGCGCCTGCACCGTCCATCTCGACGGCAAGCCCGCGCGCGCGTGCCTGACGCCGATCTCGAGCGTCGGCAACGCCGCCATCACCACCATCGAAGGCGTGGGTGCGACGCCCCTCGGCGCCAAGGTCCAGGCGGCGTGGATGGCGCTCGACGTGCCCCAATGCGGCTATTGCCAGGCGGGACAGATCATGGCGGCGACCGCACTCCTCGCGAAGACGCCGCAGCCGACCGACCGCGACATCGATTCCGCCATGGCGGGCAATATCTGCCGCTGCTGCAGCTACACGCGCATCCGCGCCGCGATCAAGGAAGCCGCGGGCGTGGCGCCGGCCGCAGGAGGCGTGCGATGAGCGCGCGCATGACTCTCCGGCCCTCGCGCCGCGCGTTCTTGAAGGCGAGCGTCGCCGCGGGCGGCGGGCTGTTGCTCTACGCGTCGATTCCGGGTGCCGCGCGCGCGGCCTTCGCGGGCGCCGCCGGTGCCAAGGACGCGACGCTCAACGCCTTCGTGCGCATCGCCCCCGACGGCATCGTCACCATCATGGCGAAGAACCCCGAGATCGGCCAAGGGATCAAGACCATGCTGCCCATGATCGTCGCCGAGGAGCTCGACGCCGATTGGCGCAAGGTCCGCATCGAGCAGGCCGGCATCGACGAGGCGAAATACGGGCGTCAGTTCGCGGGCGGCAGCATGGCGACGCCGCTCAATTGGGACCCGTTGCGCCGCGTGGGGGCCGCGGGCCGCGCGATGCTGATCGCGGCGGCGGCGGCCGAATGGGGTGTGGCGCCGAGCGCCTGCACGACGGACGCGGGCATCGTGCGCGGCCCGGGCGGGCGCACGCTCGGCTATGGCGCGCTGGCGTCCAAGGCGGCCCGGATGCCGGTACCCGATCTCGATTCCGTCCCGCTCAAGGACCCGAAGCGCTTCCGCATCCTTGGCACGCGCCAGCCGGGCGTCGACAATCCGATGATCGTGACCGGGAAGCCGCTCTTCGGCATCGATGTCGAGCTTCCGGGCATGCTTTACGCCGTGTTCGAGAAATGTCCGGTCGCGGGCGGCCGGCTCAAAAGCGCGCGGCTCGACGCCGCCAAGGCCGAGCCCGGCGTGCGCCACGTCTTCGTCGTCAAAGGCGGGACCGATCCCGCGGGCCTGGTCGACGGGGTCGCGATCGTGGCCGACCAATGGTGGCTCGCAAACAAAGCGCGCGCCAAGCTCGAGATCGAATGGGACGAGGGTCCCGCCGCCGGCCAAAGCACGGCGGGCTTCGCGCGCGACGCGGCCGCGCTCGGAAAGCGCGCGCCCGCGGAGTCGCTGCGCCGCGACGGCGATCCGCGTTCGGCCTTCGCTCATGCCGCGCGCGTGATCGAGGCGGCCTATTCCTATCCCTTCATTCCCCACATGTCGCTCGAGCCCCAGAATTGCACCGCGCGCGTCCAAGGCGGCAAGGCCGAGCTCTGGGCGCCGAGCCAGACGCCGGACTCGGGCGCTCAATTGGTCGCGGCCACGCTCGGCCTTTCGCGCGCGGACGTGACGGTGCATTTGACGCGCATCGGCGGCGGCTTCGGCCGGCGTTTGCGCAACGACTACATGGCCGAGGCGGCCTGGATCGCGCGCGCGGCGGGAGCGCCCGTGAAGCTTCTCTGGAGCCGCGCCGACGACATGCGGCACGATTTCTACCGCCCCGCGGGCTTCCATTTCTTCAAGGGTGGGCTCGACGGCGCGGGCCGCCTCGTCGCCTTCAGCGACCATTTCGTCACCTTCAGGCGCGGCGGCGCCATCGCGGATTCGGCGACCATGGCGCCGAGCGAGTTCCCGGCCGGGAGCGTCGCCAATCTCGAATACGGGCTCTCGACGATCGAGCTCGGCACGCCGACCGGGCCCTTGCGCGCGCCGCGCTCGAACGGGCTCGCCTTCGTGTTCCAATCCTTTCTCGACGAGCTCGCCCACGCGGCGGGGAAGGATCCGGTCGAGTTCCTCACGGCGTTGCTCGACGCGCAGGGTGCGCCGCCGGCGCTCGAGGGCGTGCGCTCGCTCCTCACCGGCACCGCGTCGCGCAGCTTCGACGCGGGCCGCATGCGCGGCGTGCTCGAGCTGGTGGCCGAGAAATCGGGCTGGGCCAAGCGCGCGGCACTCCCCAAGGGCACCGGCATGGGGGTCGCGTTCTATTTCAGCCATCTGGGCTATTTCGCCGAGGTGGTGCAGGCGAGCGTGCCCGCGTCGGGCGAGGTCGCGGTCGACAAGGTGTGGGTCGCGGCCGACGTGGGCGGGCAGGTGATCAATCCGCTGGGCGCCGAGAACCAGGTGCAGGGTGCGGCCCTCGACGGCATCTCGGCCGCCCTCGGCCAGGCGATCGCGATCGAGCGCGGCCGGGTGGTGAACGAGAATTTCGATACCGTGCGCCCGTTGCGCATCGACCGGGCCGCGCC
>DATJLQ010000023.1:0-32235 GCA_035509415.1 Alphaproteobacteria bacterium | reverse complement strand
CGGGAATGCCCGGCCCGTCGTCCTCGACGTAGAAATAAACGTGCTCGCGGAACCCCTGCGCGCCGATCGACACCGAGCCGCCGCGCGGCGCGAACTTGACGGCGTTGCGCATCAGCGTCGTCAATACGCGCGCCACCGCGGCGCTGTCGGCGTTGATCGAGGCCCCCTCCTCCACCTCGACGCTGAGCGCAATCTCCTTGTCGCGCGCGAAATCGGCGACGTCAGCCACCGCCGCCTCCACCGCCTCGGCGGCGGGGAATTTCTGATAGCGCAACTGGATGCGCCCGCTCTCGAGGTTCGACATCGCGAGAACGTCGTCGAACACGCGCAGCAGCGACCCGCCACTGTCGAATATGCCGCAGGCGTAGTCGCGATATTTGGGCGCGATCGGCCCGAGCGTTTCGGTGCGCATGACGTCGGAGAAGCCGATGATCGCGTTGAGCGGCGTGCGCAGCTCGTGGCTCATGTTGGCGAGGAACTCGGATTTCGCGCGGCTCGCCGCCTCGGCGGCGTTGCGGCTGAGCTCGAGATCGCGGTTCGCGGCCTCGAGCTTGGTGCGCTCGGCCGCGAGCTCGAGCTCGCGCCGGCTGCGCCGGTTGATCTCGACCACGAGATAGATCATCAGGAGCGCCAGTACCGCGGTCGCGAAGCCGGTGACCGCGAGGATGCGCCGCGCCGCGCGGTTCGGCTTGACCAACAGCTCGTCGTAGCCGAGGCCGACCACGACGTCGAGCGGATAGCCCGGGACGCGCCGGTAGGCGAAGATGCGCTTGATGCCGTCGATCCCGCTCGGGAGGATCTGGATGCCGCTTTCGTTCTCGCTGATCGAGGTGAAGAGCGGCCCCTTGAACACGGTGCCGAGGCCCGCCTTCGCCGGGTCGATCTCGGCGCCGAGGCGCGCGCGCAGCACGCCGTCGAGCCCGACGAGCGCGACCGTGCCCGCCTGGCCGAGATCGGCGGGCTCGTAGAGGCGGATCAGGTAGCTCGGGTCGAGCGCGAACACCAGCACGCCCGCGAAGCTGCCGTCCGGATTGTCCATCCGCCTGGTCACCTCGATGGTCCATTGCTTGGTCTGGCGCCCGATCACCGGCTTGCTCACATAGAGCATGCCCGAATTGCCGCTCAGATGGACGCGGAAATGCTCGCGGTCGCCGATATAGACGCCGGGCACGCCGGGCACCAGGCTGGTCGCCTTGAGGTATCCGTCCGGACCGGCGATCGAGATGTGGGATTCGAGGCCGGCGACGGTGCGTTGGCGCTTCGCCCAGTCGTAGAGGTCGAACGCGGCGCCGCTGCGCTTGTAGTCGGCCTCGAGGAAGTCCATCGCCTCGTTGATGCCGGTGAGCGAGCGCGCGATCTGCTCGCTGAAGGCGAGCGTGAGGTTGAGCGCGTTGCGCTCCGCGTCGTGCACGGCGTCCACGCGCTCGCTCCAGACGAGCGCCAGTGCCGCGGCCCAGATCAGCACGATGAGCGCCGCGCCCGCCGCGATGATGCTATTGCGGAATCCGGTTCCGGGCCGTGCCGCGGCCGTCCTCCCCGATGCCTCCATGCGGCGTCCGCTCCCTCGACGCTGGCGTCGCCCGACCGCGAAAGACAGTGGCGGCGACGGCGTCGTTCTCAGTATAGTCTCGATCCTCCGCACCGGGAAACGACCGGAATTTCCGAGAATTTGGGTCGAATTCTCGCGGACCCGCGTGGGACGCCCGCGCGTTCCAAGACGGGATCGAGCGCACGCATGCACGCATTACGAGCAACCGGTCCGGTCCTCCGCACGATCTCGACCGCGGCAGCGCTCGCGGCCTCGGCCGGTCCCGCGGCGGCCGCCGAGGCCAGCCCCCATCTCGTCGGCCCCCATCTCGACGGCGCCCATCTCGGCCTTGTCTGGACCGTGCCCTTTTTCGGCCTGCTGCTCTCGATCGCG
Source organism: Alphaproteobacteria bacterium (assembly GCA_035509415.1). Taxonomy (GTDB): domain Bacteria; phylum Pseudomonadota; class Alphaproteobacteria; order JACZXZ01; family JACZXZ01; genus DATJLQ01. Next base: position 30,314 of record DATJLQ010000023.1, on the reverse strand, counting down.
TTGCTGCCGCTTTTGGCGCACCGTTTCTGGCACGACCATCATGGCAAGGTCGCCGCTGCCTGGGCCGCGCTCTTCCTCGTCCCCTTCGCCTATCGTCACGGGCTCGCCCTCGCCGCGGCGGAAGTCGCGGCGACGCTGCTCCACGAATATCTTCCGTTCGTGATCCTGCTGCTCGCCCTTTTCGTGGTCGCGGGCGGCGTGCGCCTCACGGGGCGCCTTTCGGGCCGGCCGGCCTCGAACACGGCGTTGCTCGCCTTCGGGACCCTGCTTGCGAGTTTCGCGGGAACGACCGGCGCCTCGGTGCTGCTGATCCGGCCGCTCATCGCGGCGAACGCGGCGCGGCGGCGCAACGTCCATGTGTTCGTGTTCTTCATCTTCCTCGTGAGCAACATCGGCGGTGCGTTGACGCCGCTCGGCGATCCCCCGCTCTTTCTCGGCTTCCTCGCGGGCGTCGACTTCTTCTGGCCGACGCGGCATTTGCTGCTTCCCATGCTCGTCCTCAGTGGTGCGTTGCTCGCGATCTTCTTCGCGCTCGACACCTATCTCGCGCGCCGCGACGGCCCCGCGCCCACGCTCGCCGCAGCCGGACCGCTCGGCCTCGAGGGGAAGCTCAACCTTCTTCTGCTTTTGGGCGTGTTGGGAGCCGTGTTGATGAGCGGGCTTTGGAAGCCGGGCATCGAGGTCCCGATCCTGGGCGTTCCCGTGGCACTCGAGAATCTGGTGCGCGATGTGCTGCTGCTCGCGATCGCGGGCCTCTCGCTCAAGATCACCCGCGCCGACATCCACCAGGCGAACGGATTCTCCTGGTTTCCGATCGCCGAGGTCGCGAAGCTCTTCGCCGGCCTGTTCATCACCATCGTCCCGGCGATCGCGATCCTGCGCGCGGGTCCGGAGGGTGCCCTCGGCCCGATGCTGCGCGTCCTCGAAGGGCCGGGCGGCGTGCCTGCGAACGGCGCGTATTTCTGGGCCACGGGGCTCATCTCGAGCGTACTCGACAACGCGCCCACCTATCTCATGTTCTTCAATCTTGCGGGCGGCGATGCCGCGCACCTCATGGGGGCGCTCGCGGGCACGCTCGCCGCGATCTCGGCCGGGGCCGTGTTCATGGGGGCGAACACCTATGTCGGCAACGCGCCCAATTTCATGGTGAAGTCGATCTGTGAGGCGCGCGGGATCAAAATGCCGAGCTTCTTCGGCTTCATGCTCTGGTCGGCCGCGATCCTCGGGCCGCTCTATCTCGTCGAGACTTTTCTGTTTTTCGCGCGCTGAAGGGCGGCGTACGTTGCAATTAAGACGCCCCAGTATGAACCGTTCAAATCGACTTGATTGCCTTCTCCGTCCCGAATGCTCGAACGGACTTCCTTAAATGTGTGCCAATGCTGCTTCACTCTGACAGTGGACGAGATTGCCAATTCAGCTTCGTCAGGTAAGCAATATTTCGCGAAGTCATCCTCCTCCGTTTTCTTACCCGCCCCTGCGATCGCCGCCGAGACATAAACAAGAATTCCCGCCACTTCCATTCTGGCGGCCTTGGCGAGTCTGTTTGCGTCCTTCTTAAAGCTGATTGGCGTCGATCTCGCTGCCTTCACCTCAATAAGAATTGACGGACGCTTATAGTCATTTTCGTCGGATTCGAAGATCGCAATGTCCGCCTTCTGGGCTCCATAATCGGGGGACAGATGCACCAGCGGATACTCGGGATAGGACTTATACCCAGCATCATTCAGTACCCGAACAAGCCCGTATTGGAACCAGCCCTCTGCAATTTCATTATATGGAAAGAATGCTGAGTTATTGATCAATTCAGACTGGAGACGTACCACGCCACGCGCGATTACGTCGGCCACCTTGCTCGTACTAATAGCACCCCGACCTGCCAGACGCGTCTCGCTTTTATGGCGCGGTAACATAGCCCCCAGTGCTCCTAGACGCACCGATGGGCGATCTGGAAATCGTGCGATTAAATCGAGGTCGCCGCCCATTGCCTCGATTACATTACGCAGGGTTGAAACGTACATGTCGGCCCGCGTCTCAAGCTTTGAGATGGCGTCCTGCCCGACTCTAAGCCGCTTTGCAATTGCGGTCTGTGTCTTGCCGACGGCCTTTCGAAGTGCTTGAAGGGACATTTCCTCAGCAACGAGTTCCCGCGTACGCGCCTCAATTTTCATGCGCTCGCGCTTGGGAAGTGACAAAATGACATCATTCAATGTCCGCGGCATCCGTACCTCCGGCTCATTTCTGAGCCTTACGAGCGTTTACTCGCTTAAGATGAGCATCAAACCGTTTGTCTGCCGTGGCGATCAGGCGCCGGTAGAACATCCGATCCTTCTGTCCACTTTTGTCGCCAGCCGCGAGCAAGATCGCCTTTCGCTCCGGATCGAAGGCAAAGCCAACCCTCCACACGCCGTCATTGGCATCGAAGCGCAACTCCTTCATATTGGAATGCTTCGAGCCATTGAGCGTATCGACCCTTGGGCGACCAGCGGTAGGGCCAAACTGTTCGATGACGCGGGCCTGCGCCAATAGCTCAATCCTCACTTCGGCAGGCAACGCGAGAAGCTCGGACTCGAATTCCGGCGCCAGCTCGACGATCCACATCGCCGCAATATGCTATCTACGGCATATTCCGTCAAGAGCGTAATCTAGCAACTAAACGGCGGAAGGGCCAATTAATTGGGGGCTTTGGCGGCGGCAATGGTCGGGGAGAGAGGATTCGAACCTCCGGCCCCCACGTCCCGAACGTGGTGCTCTACCAGGCTGAGCTACTCCCCGACGCGGGGCGCGTTATAGCCTGCGCGGCCGGGCTTGGCAACGCCGGGGGGCGGGCTCAATCCTGGAAGCGCGCGATCACGTCGGCCGGCACCTCGCCAGCGCGGAAGCCCGCCGGCCGGCTCGGGTCGGGCACGGCCCAAACCCGGAGCTCCTCGCCCTCGACCGCGACCTCGCCCCCGCTCGAGATCCGGTGGCGCATGAGGAAGGTCTTGCCGCGCCATTCGCCTACCCGGGTCTCGATCTCGATCGCGTCGCCGAAGCGGATCGCGCGCTTGAAGCTCGCATGGGCGTCGAGGATCGGGAGCCCGTAGCAGCCGGGCGTGCCGAACAGGGTCGCCCAGGGCATGCCGAGGGAGCGGAACAGGCGCTCGGTGCCGCGATCGAACCACTCGAAATAACGCGGATAGAAGACGATGCGCGCCGGGTCGCAATCCGAGAAATCGACCGTGTAGCGCTGGACCAAGGATTTCATCCCACCCCTCGTGCGTGACGCGTCGGCCCGATATGAGCATCCGGCTCCGCATTAGGCAATGGCGCCTTCGGGCAGCCTGCGCGGATTTGCCCCGTTGCGGGCGCTTCCGTCTCTTGCTAGAGAAAATCGGTCGCGCCCTCGTCCCCTGCCGTGAGGTCCCAAGCGATGCTCAGGATCGCCGCGTTCTTGACACTTCTCATTGCGCTTGCGGTTGGCTTCGGCCCCGGTGCCCGCGCCGCCGACCTCGCCAAGGGCGCGCAGATCTTCAAACGCTGCACCATCTGCCATACGGTCAAGGCGGGCGAGCCCAACCGCATCGGGCCCAATCTCCACGGCCTGTTCGAGCGCGAGGCGGGGAAGGCGCCCGGCTTCAATTACACCGCCGGCCTCAAGGACGCCCATTTCAAATGGGACGACGAAAAGCTCGACAAATGGCTCACCGACCCCCAGGCCTTCAGCCCCGGGGCGACCATGGCGTTCCGCCTCTCGAACGCGGCCGAGCGCGCCGACGTGATCGCCTATCTCCACGACGCGACGAAATAACGCGCATCGCGCGCGTCGGTGGCGAGCGCGTCAGTGGCGCGCGCGCTTGAGCGCGGCCGCGACCCGCTCGACCTGATCCTCGACCGAGATCTCGAGCCTCGAGACCACCTCGAGCGCGCGATCCTCGAGCGCCGGTGCCTGAGGCCGCCGCCGCTGCCAGGCCTCGAGCGCCTGGTCGCGCTCGACGAGCAGGCTCGCGATCTGCGGCCGGAACAGGCGCAGCATCGCGGTGATCCAGCGATTGACCAGATAGGACGGGCGCGCGAGCTCGACCGCGAAACGGTCGACCAGCGCCACCGCGTCCGCCGCCGCGTACCAGGTCTCGTCCGTGACCCAGCGGTTGGTCGTGAAGAGCTGGGTCGCGACCCCGCGCTCGCTCATCGCGATCGCGACCAGGTGGCATTGGGCGGCACGCGGGTCGGCCGGCAGCTTGTTGCCCGGAAGGCGCGCCGGGCGCGGCGCGCGCGCGAGGCTCCCTTGCTTGAGGCCGGCGGGCCTGAGAAAGGTGTGGAAGTGCCCGTGCTCGCCGGGCCGCTCCCCGCGCGGGTGCGCGTGGTAGTAATACTGCGCGTGGGATTCGAAATCGTAGACGTCGCCCTCGGGATAATGGGTCCATTCGTAGAACGTGCCGGCGTCGCGTAGAAGCTCGCCCACGACGTTGTCGCCGGTCTTCTCGAGGACGCGCCGGCATTCGAGCGCCGCCGCCCCCGCCGCCGCCATGCGCTCGAGGGTCGCGCGCGGCAGCTCCGCGAGCTCGCGCACCTCAGCCGCGGCGGCTCGCGCCGGCGCTCCCGCCGACGCCCGATCGTGAGCCCCCGATTTGCGCATGGCGGCATCCTACCCGGAATCGGCACCCGGTCGAGGTCGATCTCGCGCGTCGCCCGGCGGCCCGCCGACTCGATCCGCCGCAGGCTGCAGGCCGCCGCGAGGCCCCTAAAATCCCCTTGGATTTCTCGAAAATGCAGCAACTTTCATTGTGCCGAGCGCGACTTAGCCATTATTATAGGACCCGATCGGGCTTGGCCTTGGGCCCAAGGTCGACGGCGGGGGCCGGGCTCCCTCGGGGGTGGACGAGGCGCGACGGGGCGAGATGGGTGATCTATCGGTATCCGCCGCAGTGGTCGGCGCGATGTTCGGTTCCGCCGCGCTTACGCTTGCGGTCGGATATCTGTGCTTCCAACCCGAGCTCGCGCGGCCGGCGCGCTGGTGGACCGGCGCCTTCCTGATCAACACCGTCCATTACGCGTTCATGATCGCGGGCATCGGCGTCGCGCCCGAGACGGCGTCGTTCCTCTCGGAATCGATGCAGGTGGTGACGGCGATCCTGCTGCTCGAGGGCACCTACGCGTTCCTCGGCCGCACGCTCCCGGTGTGGACGCCGGTCGTCCCCATCCTGGCCGCTCTCGGCTGGGCCTATTGGACCGCGATCGTGCACCCCGATTTCCTGCTCTTGACCCTACCGCTCTACCTCACGGTCGGCGCCGCCTTCATCGCGACCGGACTCATCATCTTCGCGAAGCGGCGCGCCAATCCGGGCGCCGCCTACGGGCTTTCGGGGCTGGTGTTCATCCTGATCGGCCTTCACAAGCTCGATTACCCGTTCCTGCGCCCGATTCATTGGTTCGCCCCCTGGGGCTTCGCGCTCGCGCAGTTGCTCGCGATCATGCTCGCGGTGGCGCTCGTGTTCATGAGCCTCGGGCGCCAGCGCATCACGGCCCAGATCGCCGAGCGCCGCGCCGCCGACATGCAGACGCGCCTCGTGGTCGGGATCGAGGGGCTGGGCCAGGGCTTCGCCTATTTCGACACCGAGGACCGCCTCATCCTGAGCAACGCCAAGTATCGCGAGTTCTACGCCGACATCAACGACCTCATCCTGCCCGGCGCCAAGTTCGAGACCATGGTGCGCGCGGCCGCGGCGAAGCGCATCTACGGCGCGACGCCCGAGGAGATGGAGGCGTTCGTCCAGGAGCGGCTCGAGCGCCACCGCCATCCGCGCGGGCCGATCGACCAGACCCATGCCGACGGGCGCATCCTCAACATCATCGAGCAGCGCACGCCCGACGGCGGCACGGTCGCGATCTGGACCGACGTGACCGAGGAGCGCCAGCACGAGCGCGCCAAGGCGCACCTGATCGGCGCCTCGACCAGCCCCGAGCGCATGCTGCGCACGGTCGCCGAAGCGCTCTCGATCGCGCTCAACTACCGCTGGTCGGGCGTGGTCGAGCGCTACGACGGCGGCAAGCGCGGCCGCATGCTCACCGTGTTCGACCGCACGGCACCCGAGGTCGACCTGGCCCCCATCGACTACGACCTCGACGGCACGCCGTGCGGCACGGTCGCGGTCGTGGGCTGCGTCTCGGTGTTCCGCGACAACGTCGCGAGCCTGTTCCCGCAGATGGGGATGCTGCGCGACATCGGCGCGCGCAGCTACATCGGCATGGCGTTCTCCGACGCCGCGGGCGAGATCGTCGGCCACGTGTTCGCGATCAACGACAAGCCCGACCCCGCCAACGTCCGCTCGCAGGATTTCCTCGCCCTCCTCACCCAATGGGTCGCGACCGAGTTCCACCGGCGCGCGGTCGACGACGCGCTGCGCCACAGCGAGTCGCGCCTGCGCGACGTCGCCGAGTCCTCGTCCGACTGGTTCTGGGAGCTCGACCAGGATCTGCGCTTCTCCTACGTCTCGTCGCGCTACCAGGACATCACGCGCATTCCGCTCCACCAAGTCATGGGCCGCTCGATCTTCGACGTGATCGAGGAGTTCAACGACGCCGACGGGCGCCAGCGCCTGATCGAGCTCTACAAGGCGCGCCTTCCCTACCGCGACGAGCGCTTCAGCATGACCACCGCGAGCGGCGAGCGGCGCCACTTCAGCGTGAGCGCCAAGCCGATCTTCCGCGAGGACGGCGCCTTCGCGGGCTATCGCGGCACCGGGCGCGACATCACCGCCGAGGTCGGCATGGAGGCCGAGGCGCGCTACATCTCGACCGTGCTCCAGGCGATGCTCGACCATTTCCCCGCCGGCGTCGCCGTCATCGACCGCGAGCTCAAGGCGATCACCTTCAACGCCAAGTTCCTCGAGCTGCTCGACTACCCGAAGGGGCGCTTCAAGCACGGCGAGCCGGTCGAGAAGCTGTTCCGCGCCATCGCCGCGCGCGGCGATTACGGCCCGGGCGATCCCGAGCGCCTGGCGCTCGAGCGCGTCGAGCGCCTGCAGCAGACCGGCCACCGGCGCGTCGAGTGGGTGCGCCCCAACGGCACCGTGATCGGGATCGAGAGCAACCCGCTGCCCGGCTTCGGCTACGTCACCATCTACACCGACATCACCCAGCAGAAGCGCGCCGAGGCGGATTTGCGCGCCGCCCTCAACCAGGCCGAGCTCGCGAGCCGCACCAAGAGCGAATTCCTCGCCAACATGAGCCACGAGCTGCGCACGCCGCTCAACGCCATCATCGGCTTCTCCGAGATCATGAAGAACGAGCTGTTCGGCCCGATCGGCAACACCAACTACGCCGACTACGCGCGCGACATCCACGAGAGCGGCATCCACCTGCTCTCGGTCATCAACGACATCCTCGACGTCTCCAAGGCCGAGGCGGGCAAGATCGAGCTCCACGAGGAGGAGGTCGACGTGGGCCAGATCGTCGAGGCCTCGATCCGCTACGTGCGCGACCGGGCGACGGCACTCAAGGTGCGGCTCGAGAACGAGCTGCCCGAGGGCCTTCCCACGGTGCGCGTCGACCCGCTGCGCCTGAAGCAGGTGCTGCTCAACCTCCTCTCGAACTCGGTCAAGTTCACGCCCGAGGGCGGCGACGTCACGGTCTCGGGCGGCGTCTCGCCCGCGGGCGAGTTCGTGCTCGCGATCGTCGACACCGGCATCGGCATCGCCCCGGAGGACATGGCGCGCGTGCTCGAGCCCTTCGGCCAGGTCGACAGCACCATGCACCGGCGCTACGAGGGCACCGGGCTCGGGCTGCCGCTCGCCAAGGCGCTGGTCGAGCTCCATGGCGGGACGCTCGCCCTCGACAGCAAGGTCGGCGTGGGCACGACCGTGACCGTGCGTCTCCCGAAGGAGCGCGTGCTGCAACTCGCGACCACCCAGTGAGCGGCGCGCGCCGCCCCGCGCGTTCCCTATCCGACGGGTCGCAGGCATGATCGTGCTGTTCACCGATTTCGGCGCCGAAGGTCCCTATCTCGGCCAGGTCAAGGCCGCGATCCACGGGTTGGCGCCCATGGAGACGGTGATCGACCTCGTGTCCGACGCGCCCGCCTACGACCCGATGGCCTCGGCCTATCTGCTCGCGGCCCTCGCCCCCGAATTCCCCCACGGCACCGTGATCCTCGCCGTGGTCGATCCGGGCGTGGGAGGGGCGCGCCGGCCGGCGGTCGCCGAGATCGAGGGCCGTTGGTACGTGGGGCCGGACAACGGACTCCTCGAGCCGCTCCTGCGCCGCTCGGAGCACGGGCGCTGGTGGGAGATCGTGTGGCAGCCGAAGCGCCTCTCCTCGAGCTTCCACGGCCGCGATTTGTTCGCGCCCATCGCCGCGCGCCTGGCGCTCCAGCAATTCCCGTGGGACAAGCCCCATTGGCGCGAGGGGCCCTGGGCCGAGGCGCGCCCGATCGAGGATTTGCGCCGGCGCGACTGGCCCGACGATCTCGCGCGCATCGTCTATATCGACCGTTTCGGCAATGCCATGACCGGCCTGCGCGCGTCGATGCTCGCCGACGACGCGGCCCTCGAGGTCGCGGGGCAACGGCTCGAGCGCGCCCAGACTTTCGGCGACGTTCCGGCCGGTGCCGCCTTCTGGTACGCGAACGCGAACGGGCTCGCCGAGATCGCGGTCAATCGGGGCCGCGCCGACCGTGCGCTCGGTCTCGAGGTGGGTGCGCCGATCGCGATCGCGCGCGCCGAGCGCGGCCGCGCGCGCGGCTGAGTCCGGCGCGGTCGAGACGCGGCCTCGTCCTGAATCCGATCAGTTCCCGAACAGGCTCTTGAGGATCGACTTGGCGCTCGGAAGCTTGGTGCCGCCGCCCGGGACCAGGCTCTTGACCAGGCCCGACGCGTTTGTCTCGGCGGCGCCGACGAAGTCGGGCGCGTAATGGATCTTGTCCCAGCTTCCGGTGACGCGCACCGGGATCGTGATGCCGCTCACGCTCGCCGCCCCGCCCTGGCCGCTCAGACTCGCGACCAGCTTGGGCTTGAGCGTGTAGTCGACGGTGCGCCGCGGGATGTCGGCCGAGCCCGCGCCGGTCAAGCGCAGGAGCGGCGATTGCATCTCGAGGTCGCGGTTGGTCGCGATGCCCTTCGCGATCGTGAAGCTTCCGGTGAGGGCGCTGAAGTCGGTCGACTGCGCGCTGCCCGATTCCGAATCGAGGAAGGCGCCGGTGGCGTTGCGCGCCATGGCGGCGATGTCGACGCCCTTCACCGAGCCGTTGCGCACGTCGAACTTGCCCTTGCCGTCGAGCGCCGAGACGATGGCCATCTGGCTCGCACCCCTTGCGCTCACGTCGAAATCGAGGGCCGCTTTGCCGGAGAGCCAGTCGATGCCGGCCGCGTCTTGGAGAAACGGCTCGGCCTCGAGGCCGGCGAGGTCGAAGCTCGCCGCGATCGTCGGCACGGCCGCGCGCGCGTCGATCTGGAGCTTCCCCGTCCCCTTGCCGCCATAAAGCTCGAGCTCGGCGAGATCGGCCGAGAGCACTCCGTCCTTGAGGGTCGCCTCGAGCCGGCTCTTGCCGATCTTGACCTTCTCGGCCTCGAGGGCGCCGAGCGTGAGGCCGAGGGTCGCGTCGACCGACTTGAGGGCCGAGAAATCGATCGGCGCGTTGCTCCATTGGGCGCGCGCACCGGGTGCGGCCCCGGCTTGGGCCGGCTTCCGCGCGGCGAGCGGCGGCGTCGCCGCGGCGGTACTGGGCGGGGTCGCGGCGTAGGTGTTGAGGTCGAGCCGGTCGAGGTCGAGCTTGGCGTAGATCGCGGGCCGCGCGCCGCCGGTCTCGAGCGTCACCTCGCCGGTGCCCTTCATGTCGTCGAGGGCGACGCTCGCGTTGCTGAAGGCGACGCGCGTGCCCGCAAGCGCCAACTGGCCCTCGATCGCGAGCTTGCCGAAGCCGTGGCCGCCGCCCGCGATCGGACTTCCCGCCCAACGCGCGAGATCCCGCACCGAGGGCACGTCGAGCTTCACGGTCCCGAGGAGTGCCAGCGGCTCGAGGGTGCCGAGCTTGCCGTCGAAGCCGAAGCTCACCGGCGCCGATGCGATCGAAAGCGCGACCGGCGTGCCGCCGCCCGCGAGCACCTTGCCGAGCGCTTGTCCCTTGATGCCGAGCTTGACGGTCTGGCCGTTCCAGTCGAGCTGGCCGTCGATGCCGAACGGGCCCGCCATGTCCGGAAGATCGACCGAAAGGGCGATCTTGTCGAAGCGGTAGGCAGCCCCCGTGCGGTCGTCGCGATAGGCGATGCTGCCGCCCTCGAGCTTGATCTCGCCGAGATGGATCGCGTGCCCGGCGAACGGGTTGCCCGCGTTGATGTTCGACCCTGCGGACGGCGTTTTGTTGGCGGACGGCGCGGCCGGTTTCGCGTTGACCGCGGACGGCGTAGCGGGTGCCACCGGCGCGCCCAGCACCCAGTTGGGTTGGCCGTTCTTCGCCACCTCGAGATCGATCGTGGGCTCGACCAGAACCAGCCGGTCGACCTCGATCGTGCCGGAGAGAAGCGGCAACAACCCGACCTCGAGTTCGATGCGCTTGATGCTCGCCATGTCGGGGGATGCCGCGCCCGGCGTGTTGCCGAGCCGCACGTCGCTCGCCTCGAGCGCCACCTTGGGCAGGATCGAGAGACGGATCGGCCCGGCGATGGTGAAGCGGCGCCCGGTCGCGTCCTGCACCGCTTCCTCGATGCGCGCGCGATAGGCCTCGACCGGAACGACGTAGGGAACCGCCACGGCCGCCGCGACCAGCAGCAGAACGAAAATGCCGAACCCGATCAGGATGCGCTTCATCCTCCGTCTCCTCCTCGAAGCGGTGCTTGGGGCGGCGTCGCGCGGTCTCGGACCGCGGCACGGCGAACGCGGGCGCCCGCGCTCAGTCTCGGCGCGCTCGCGGCGCGGGGCAAGTCCGGTCTGCCGGTTAGGCGAGCGGGGGGTTGCGCGATCGGAGGATTGGGCGATCAGGGGGCCGGAGCGGCGCTTGGAAAGCGGTCCGGGCCGGACTTGCATTTTGCAAAGCAAATTGAAGGCGCCCGGCCGAAATTCGCCTTTTGGCGCGGCGCCTTACCTTATCTCCCGTCGCTCGGACGCTGCCCGAGCCCGGCCTTTTCGGCCCGTTGCGCGGCCCCAAACGGGCAGCGTTTCCGCGGCCTCCCTGGCATGGGGCTTGCTTCGGTCATGGATTGCCTCGACCGACCGCCACCAGCCTGGGTCCCGGTAACGACAGTGCAAAGCGCGTACCGAAACCTGCTACCGCCGAGTCGGGCGCCCTACCCGCCCGCCGAGCCCGCGCGCCATCCGGGCGGTGGGAGAGGCCGCAGGCACCGCATGGGTCGAGCCGCGCGCCTGCGCGCGACCCGGCCCTGGGGCAGGCCCGCATGAGCCTGTTCCATCGCATCCGGGGCTATCTGGTCCTGATTCTGGCGCTGGTGCTGTTCTCGCTCAGCATCTTCTTCAGCTTCAACAAGATGCTCAAGGAGCAGGGCGAGTTCTCGGGCACGGTCCAGGAGGACATGGTCTGGGCCACGACCCAGTCCGAGGTGGCGCTCTTCTACTTCCTCGACGGCTTGCGCGAATACGGCACCAAGGACAGCGCGATCACCCTCGACGAGGTGCAGCAGCGCCTCGACCTGCTGATCGGCCAGGCGCGCCGGCTCAGCACCGGCGACATCGGCGCCCAGCTCAACCAGATCCCGGGCGCCCAGAAGACGGTGGCGCAGCTCCTCGACAGCAGCCAGGCGGTCGAGACCGTGCTCCTCACGGTCAAGAAGGGCGACCGTCCGGCGACCCAGGAGCTGATCGACCGGCTGCGCGACTACACCCAAACCCTCAACCAGCTCAACGTCGACGTGGTGCACTGGGAGAACAAGTTCGCCGAGGCGCGCCAGGAGCGCCTGAAGAACGTCTACTTCCAGCTCATTCTCTATTTCATCGGCGCGTTCGCGGGCGGCAGCGTGCTGCTATTGCTGCTGTTCAACGGCATCCGGCGCGCCAACAACCTGCTCTACGAGCGCGAGCTCACCGAGGAGCGCCTGCGCGAGAGCGAGCAGCGCTTCCGCGACTACGCCGCCTCGTCGTCGGACTGGCTGTGGGAGACCGACGCGAAGAACCGCTTCACCTACATCTCGAAGGGCTATCTCGAGAAGATCGGCTTGAGCGCGGTCGAGGTGATCGGCAAGACCCACGAGGACATCGCCCTCAAGGACGCAGCGGACGCGGCCGCGTGGTCGAGGCAGCGCGAGGCGTTGGCGCAGCACAAGCCGTTCCGCGAGTTCACCTACCGCATGCGCGTCTACGGCGTCGAGCGCCACATCAAGGTGAGCGGCGTGCCCATCGTCGACGTCGAGGGCAAGTTCCTCGGCTACCGCGGCACCGGCACCGACATGACCGCCCAGGTCCAGGCCGAGGCCGAGGCGGTGCGCGCGCGGACCTTGCTCTCGAAGGCGGTCGAATCGATCGACGAGGGCTTCGTCGTGTTCGACGCCGAGGACCGGCTGGTGCAATGGAACTCGCGCTTCGCGGGCTTCTATCTCGACGCCGCCAACGCGCTCGTCCCGGGCGCCTCGTTCGAGGAGATCACGCGCGCGGCGGCCTATCGCGGCGTGTTCCCGGACGCGGCGGGGCGCGAGGAGGCGTGGATCGCAGCACGCCTCGAGCAGCACCGCAACCCGCAGCAGGCCGCCGACGTGCTGCTGCGCGACGGGCGCTGGATGCAGTCGCGCGAGACGCCGCTCGACAACGACTGGCGCGTCGGCACGCGCATCGATGTCACCGACCGCAAGCGCCGCGAGGAAGCGCTCCGGCGCGAGGCGCTCATCTGGGAGCAGATGTCCGATGGCGTGATCGTGACCGACCTCAACGGCACCATCACCAACTGGAACCCGGCGGCCGAGCGCATGTTCGGCTACGCGATCGACGAGGTCATGGGGAAGACCCCGCGCCTCCTCCACGCGGCCGAGGACCAGGAGACGATCGACCGCATCTTCGACACGCTCCAGCGCGACGACGCGCGCGCCGACCGGGGCGACGGGAGCGATGCCTCCGACGGCGGCTGGTCGGGCGAGATCGACTTCCGCCGCAAGGACGGCAGTGCGGTCGTCGCCGAGACCGTGGTCGTGCCCCTGCGCGACGACCGCGGCAAGCGCGTGGCCGTGATCTGGGTCAATCACGACATCACGCTCCGGAAGCAGAGCGAGGCCGAGCTGCGCGCGGCCAAGGAGCAGGCGGAATACGCCAACCAGGCGAAGAGCCAGTTCCTCGCCACCATGAGCCACGAGATCCGCACGCCGATGAACGGCGTGCTCGGCATGATCGGCCTCCTGCTCGACACCAGTCTCGACGAGGAGCAGCGCACCTACGCCAGGACCGTGCGCGAATCGGGCGAGGCGCTGGTCACCATCATCAACGACATCCTCGACTTCTCGAAGATGGAGGTGGGCAAGCTCGTGCTCGAGCGCACCGATTTCGACCTGCGCCAGGTGGTCGAGGCGGTGGCCGACCTGCTCGCCCCGCGCGCCCAGGCGAAAAGCATCGAGATCGGCAGCTTCATCGCCCCCGGCGTGCCCACGGCGCTACGCGGCGACCCCGGGCGCCTCAGGCAGGTGCTGCTCAATCTCGCGGGCAACGCGGTCAAGTTCACCGAAAGCGGCGGCATCTCGGTCCTGGTGTCCGCGGTCGAGACCACCAACGAGCGGGCCCTCATCGAGTTCCGCATCGTCGACACCGGCATCGGCATCCCCGAGAGCGTGCAGGGCAGCCTGTTCGCCGAGTTCACCCAGGCCGACCCGTCGCACACGCGGCGCTACGGCGGCACCGGGCTCGGGCTCGCCATCTCGAAGAAGCTCACCGAGCTCATGGGCGGCGACATCGGCTTCTCGAGCAAGTTCGGCGAGGGCAGCACGTTCTGGTTCACGATCGACATCGAGCGCTGCAAGCCGACCACGGACGAGCTGTCGCTCCAGCCCTATCTCGGCTCGGTGCGCGCCCTCGTGGTCGACGACAACGCGCCCGCGCGCGACATCGTGGAGCGCCACTTGACCGCCCTCGGCCTAGTCGCGACCGGCGTCTCGGGCGACGGCGCCACGGCGCTCGGCATCCTCGAGGCGGCGGCGCGCGTGGGCCAGCCCTACAGCTACGCCCTCGTCGACCAGATGCTGGGCAAGAACTCGGGCGAGAAGCTGATCCGCGAGATCAAGGCGAGCCCGACCGTGGGCGATACCCATTGCGTGCTCGTGGTCCCCCTCGGCGGCCGCGGCGAGACCGATCAAGCGGGCCGCGCGACCCACGACGCCGTCCTCACCAAGCCGGTGCACCAGCACGCGGTCGCCCATTGCCTCGCGCGCCTCGCGGGCGTGTCGATCGAGCTTCCGGCACCCCTCGAGCCGGTCGCGGCCCCGCCCACGGCTGCACCCCGCGAGCCCCTCGGCGCCGAGCTCGCGCGCACGCGGCTGCTTCTGGTCGAGGACAGCCAGGTCAACCGCATGGTCGCGACGGCGATGCTCTCGAAGCTCGTCGGCAGCATCGACACGGCCATCAACGGCGTCGAGGCGGTCGAGGCGATGCGCGCCAAGGATTACGACCTCATCCTGATGGACGTCTCGATGCCCGAGATGGACGGGCTCGAGGCGACGCGGCTCATCCGCGCCATGCCGGGGCCGAAGAGCCGGATTCCGATCATCGCCATGACCGCCCACGCGATGGAGGCCGACCGCCAACGCTGCTTCGAGGCGGGGATGGACGATTACGTGACCAAGCCGATCGACCGCGCCCGCCTGCTCAAGAGCCTCACCCACTGGATGCCATCCAAGGAGGTAGCGATCGAGATCGGCCCCAGCTCGGCACTCGAGCATGGGGTGCCCGAGAGCGCGACGCCCGGCGGGCCCGCGAGCGCCGCGACGCCGAAATTGCCTGCATCGGATTTGGCGCAGAAGCCGGCCGAAGTGCCGCCTTCGGCGCTACCCGAGGCTCTGCGTTTGCCGGCGGACCTCGCGGGACGGCGCGGCAAGGCGCGCACGCCGCGGCTGATCGCGCCAGCGACCCTCGCTGCCGCCAAGACGGAGGGGCTGCCGGAGACGCGCGCTTCGGCCGGCCCGGCCGGCAATCCCGGCCCGGCGCGCACGAGCCCCGAGCCCCGCGTTGCCGCCGCGGGCGAAAGCGAATCCCCCGGCCCGGCCGATCGGGGCGGCAGCGGCGGCGGCAACGGCAGCGGCGGCAATGACGGCGGCGGCGCGTCCAAGCCCGCAATGCCCGGGCCGGCGCTTCCGGTGCTCGACGCGGCCGTGCTCGGCCAGCTCGAGGCCGACACCGACGCGGCGGTCGTGCAGGAGCTGGTCAAGACCTTCATCGTCGAGACGGTCGAGCGCCTCGAGCGCATCGCCCAGGCCGCGGTCGCGCGCGACCACGCGACCCTCGAGCGCGAGGCGCACGCGCTCAAAAGCAGCTCGGGCACTTTCGGCGCCAAGGCGCTTCAGGCGCGCGCGAGCGAGCTCGAGACGGTGGCGCGCGGGCGCGACCTCGAGCGCGCGCAGACGCTCATCGACGGGCTGCGCCCGCTCGCGGCGGCGGCGGCCCACGCCATGGTGGCGCACTTCCGATCGACCAATTGAGGATTGCGGCCGCTCAGCTCGGTGCGGCGTCGTCCGTCCCGCCGGCCTGCCAGGCCATGCGCTTCCGGTAGATCGTCGAGGCGCTGATGCCGAGCTGCGCTGCGGCCTTCGGGATGTTGCCGTCGCAGAGGCGGATCGCTTCCTCGATCACGTCCTTCTCCACTTCGCCGAGCGGCCTTATGCCCGCGACCGTGCCGTCGCCCGCGATCGAGACGCGCGGCGCCGACCCGGCCGGAGCGGCCGGGCCCGGCTCGGCGCCCGCCGCGACGCGCGTCGGCTCGACCTTGTTGAGCGGCGGCGGCAGCATCGCGCGCGTTACCGTCTCGCCGTCGTTGAGCACCACGATGTTGCGCAGCACGTTCTGGAGCTGGCGCACGTTGCCGGGCCAGGCATAGGCGCGGAAGACGGCCTCGACCTCGGGCGCGAGGCCGTGGAAATGCTTCCCCTCCTCCTTCGCGAACTCGCTGAGGAGGTAGCCGGCGATCGCGAGCACGTCCTCGTCGCGCTCGCGCAACGGCGGCAGCACGATCGGGATGACGTGGAGCCGGTAATAGAGGTCCTCGCGGAAGCGACCCGCCTCGACCTCCTTGAGCGGATCCTTGTTGCTCGCGCAGATGAAGCGCACGTCGACCTTCTCGGTCACGGTGCCGCCGACCTTGGTGAAGCTCCCGGTCTGAATGAAGCGCAGGAGCTTCGACTGGAGGTCGAGGTCCATCTCGCAGATCTCGTCGAGGAACAGCGTACCCTGGTCGGCGCGCGCGGCGGCACCCTCGTGCTGCGCGACCGCACCCGTGAAGGCGCCCTTCACGTGGCCGAAAATCTCGCTCTCCATGAGATCGCGCGGGATCGCCGCGCAATTGATCGCGACGAACGGCTTGTCGCGGCGCGGGCTCCGGCGGTGGAGCGCATTCGCGCACACTTCCTTCCCGGTGCCGCTCTCGCCCATGATGAACACGGTCGCCTTGCTGCCGGCGGCGCTGTCGATGATGCGGTAGACCGCCTGCATGGGGAGCGAGGCGCCGACGAAGCCGAAATAATGGTCGCGCCCCAGATCCTCCTTGAGCGTCTCGACCATGGTGGTGAGGCGCTGGCGCTCGAGCGCGTTCCTGAGCGTCACCACGAGGCGGTCGGCGTTGAAGGGCTTGACGATGAAGTCGTAGGCGCCCGCGCGCATCGCCTCGACCGCGTTCGCGATCGAGCCGTGGGCGGTGATCACCACGACCGAGGTCGGAAGCTGCTGCGACTGGACGCGCTTCAGGATCTCGAGCCCGTTCATGTCGGGGAGTGCTAGATCGAGCAGGATGGCGCCCGGGAGGCTCTTCTCGATCGCGGCGAGCGCTTCGCGTCCGGTCTCGACATGGACGACGTCGAACGGCTCCTTGCGCAGGTACTCGACGTACACCCGCGCAAGCGACGTGGTGTCTTCGACCAGGAGAACGCGCGGCCGAGCCTCGGAACCCATGCTGGGGAACGCTCCAAATCCGCGAGCAACCTATCGGACTCCGGCCGCTTTTGCAACGCGGGCCGGCCGGCGGTAGTGACGCGTTTGAAACTCCGGCCATGGTCCAAGTTCGCGTCATCACCGGGCTTGTCCCGGTGATCCACGTCTTTCCAGCGCCAAGGCGTGGATGGCCGGACCAAGTCCGGCCATGACCCATGCCAGGATTTCAAACCGAGGCAGTACTCGGCCGGCGCCGCGCGGTGCGACCGCGACGATGGCATTCGTCACCCTAGGATTGTGAAGGCTTCCCGCTCCAGCGCTTGACGGCCCCGAGCTCGAACCCGAAAAGGTCGAGTGCGCGGCCCACCGACTGGGTCACGATGTCGGCGACCGAGGCGGGCCGCGCGTAGAAGGCGGGCACCGGCGGCATTACGATGGCGCCGATCTCGGTCACCGCCGTCATGGCGCGCAGATGGCCGAGATGGAGCGGCGTCTCGCGCACCATGAGGACGAGGCGGCGCCGCTCCTTGAGCGTCACGTCGGCGGCGCGCGTGAGCAGCGTCGAAGTGACGCCGGTCGCGATCTCGGCGAGCGAGCGGATCGAGCAAGGGGCGACCAGCATGCCGAGGATCGGGAACGAGCCGCTCGCGATCGCGGCGCCGATGTCTTCCTGGCGATAGACCTTGGAAGCGAGCGCATGGACCGCCTTGAGCTTGAGGCGCGTCTCGTAGGCGAGGGTGAGCTCGGCCGATTTGCTCATCACGAGATGGGTCTCGACTCCGGCCTCGCGCAAAAGCTCGAGCGCGCGCACGCCGTAGACGACGCCCGAGGCGCCGCTGATTCCGACGATGAGCCGCTCGGCGCGCGCCATGATGCTCCCCGCTCCCCCGCCCGATCCCGCTCTTTCGGCCTCAACTTAGGAAAGGCCAACGCCGCGCGCAATGGCCGCGTTCAAGGGCTCCAACGCGGCTTCCTCTTCTCGAAGAAGGCCGCGATCCCCTCGCGGCTTTCCTCGTCCTCCCACGCGTCGGCCAGGCGCTCGATCGCGTGATCGATGCTTTCCGCGGCGCCGTGACGCGCGATGTGGCGCACCAGAGCCTTCGCGGCGGCGACCGCATGGGGTGCGCAAGCGAGAAAGTGCCCGACCTCGCGCTCGACCTCGCGATCGAGCTCGGCAGCGTCCACCGTGCGCGAGACGAGGCCGATACGCGCCGCCTCGTCGGCGTCGAAGATCTTCGCATTGAGCATCACCTCGCGCGCGCGCGCGGGACCGAGGCGCGTCACGACATAGGGCCCGATATTGGCCGGGATCAGGCCGAGGCGCGTCTCGGTCAGGCCGAAGCGCGCCCCACGCGCGGCGATCGAGACGTCGCACACCGCGACGAGCCCGACCCCGCCGCCATAGGCGGCTCCGTTGATGCGCCCGATGAGCGGCTTCGAGAGGCTGTCGAGGGCCGCGAGCATGGCCGCGATCTTGTGGGACTCGGCGATCCGTCCGGCGCGCTCGAGGCCGCGCGCGCGCTCCATCCATTTGAGATCGCCGCCCGCCGAGAAGCTCGCCCCGGCACCCGTGAGCACGACCACGCGCACCGCCGCGTCGCCCGCGAGCGCCGCCGCCGCGCGCGGCAGCTCCTCGAGCAGCGTCGCCGAGAGCGCATTGTGGGTCGCGGGCTCGTCGAGGGTGAGCCGGGCGACGCCGCGCGCGTCGGTCTCGAGGCTGAGGCTCCGATAGTCCATGCTTCGCTCCCTTGCCGGCTCGCTGTCGAATTCCTTGCTTTCTCGCGAATCCCTTGGACACGCGCTGCGCTTCCCGGCCAGCCCCGAGCCTAGCCTCAATTTGGCCACGGCACCAAGGCCCCGGCGCGGGCCGGCCGCCACGATGCCCATGGCGGCTCGGCGCGAGTTCGATTAACCTGGAGGGCGCGGAGGGAGAAGCGCATGCGTTTTGGACTCGCGATCGCGGCCGGCTTCGTTTGGGCGGCGAGTTCGATCGTGGCCGCGCCCGCGGCCTTGGCGCAGCAGGCCCCGCCGCCCACCGGCACCATCGACGCGCGCGAATACGCCCCGCTTCCCGCGGGCGACGCGATCGCCGTGGTGATGGACCAGGACACCGACCAGTACGAGCGCCTCAAGGCCGCGATCGAGACGGCGCTGCGCAACCGCGGCTATCGCGTGTCGGACGACGGGCCCCTGATGCTCGAATTCTACGGCAGCGAGGTGATCGGCTCCCGGCCGGTCGACCGCGCGGCGAACGCGCCCGCGAACCGGAGCCTCGCGCCGGTGCCCGCGCACGACGCGAATCTCGGGCTCCTCACCGGCCTGAACCACGATCTCTTCGGCGACACGGGCAGCGCCCCCGACCAGGAGCCCGGCGTCGGCCGGCAAGTGTCGCTGTCCATGACGCTCTCGGTCAAATCGACCGCGGCCCGGCTGTGGCAGGGCTCGGCCATGGGGCGCGCGCGCAGCGCCGATTCCTTCGCGGCCACCAAGTCGCTGGTGCCGTTCCTGGTCTCGGCCCTCGGCCGCAGCGAGAACAACCAGAAATTCGACATGCCCTGACGGCCGTGCCGCGCGCCGGCCAGGGACGCTCAAAGGCGCGTGACCCGATCCGGCGCCTGGCCCAGGCTGCGGCGGCAGACCTCGAGCGCATCGGTCTCGGCGGCGGCAGCACTATCGCACGGCTCGCCCATGGCGGCGCGCTTGCCGTCGCGCCAGATGGACCAGAGATAGTCGATGCTGCCGTCGCGCTGGGTCCAGCGCTCGATGATCACCTCGATCACCCTCGCCTCCGCCATCGTCTCACGTCCGCGCGAGCGTGAAGTAGAAGCCGCGCTCGAGCGTCGTCCCCTTGGGCGCCGGAATGGTCTCCCGATAGCGCTCGATCTCGACCGCGCGGAACCCCGCCTGTTCGTGGAGCGCCTTGAGCGTTGCTCCGTCGTAGAGGCGGAACCCGTGCTCGGCGAACGGGTACCGGGCCGCGGTCTCGTGGTCCATGGACGCGACCAGGAGGAGCCCACCGGGCTTGAGCACGCGTCTCAACTCGCCCAAGCAAGCGCTCGGGTCGGGCCAGAAATAGATCGTGTTGACCGTGACCGCGCGATCGAACTGCCGGTCCTCGAACGGCAGGCGCTCGCACGCGCCGAGGAGGAACTCGGCCTCGCCGGCGGCGACCGCGGCACGGTTGATGTCGTTCGCGGCCGCGACCATGGTCGCCGAAATGTCGACGCCCGAATAGCCGACCCCCGGGGCGAGCGCCCACAACGCCGCCGAGAGCTTGCCGTTGCCGAAGCCGACCTCGAGCACGCGCTGGTTCGCTTCCAGGCCCAGGCGCCGGAACGCGGCGTCGTGGAGCTGGGCGTTCGAGGCATTCATGAACTCGCCCGCGGCGAGGCCGAGCTCGCCCTCGGGATTGCCGAGATGCTTCGCCTTGGTCGCGGAATCGACGGTGCGGAAATCGATCATGGCCCGAGCTCGCGTGGGGTTGGCACCCTCGTGGGGCGTCGTTCGCGCGATCTTAGCCGCGCCGCGCGGCCCGGAAAAGCCGCCTAGCGGGCTAGCAGGTGGGGCAGCCAGAGCGAGACCGCCGGCACATAGGTCACCAGCATGAGGACCGCGAACAGCACGGCGTAGAACGGCCAGATCTGGCGCATCACCTGCTCCATGGTGACCTTCCCCACGGCGCAGCCCACGAACAGGATCGAGCCCACCGGCGGGTGGCACAGGCCGATGCCGAGATTGAGCATCATGATCATGCCGAAATGCACCGGGTCGACGCCGAAGCTGGTCATCACCGGCAGGAGGATCGGCGTGCAGATCAGGATCGAGGGCGCCATGTCCATCACGCAGCCGAGCATCAGCAGCATGATGTTGATGAAGAACAGGATCACGTACTTGTCGTGGGAGATCGACAGGAAGAAGGCCGTGATCGTCGCCGGCACCTGCATGATCGCCATGATGTAGCCCACGCTCGCCGCCATCGCGATGAGGGTCAGCACCATCGCGACCGTGCGCATGGTGCGGTGGACGAGCGCCGGAAGATCGCGCCAGCGATAGTCGCGGTAGACGAACATGGTGACGAAGAAGGCCCAGATGCAGGCGACGGCACCCGCCTCGACGGCCGTGAAGATGCCGCCCAGGATGCCGCCCAGGATGATCGCGAGCGTGATCAGCCCCCAGAGCGCGTCGATCGAGAGCTTGATCGCCTCGCGGAACGGCACCGCCTCGCCTCTCGGGTGGCCCTTGCGGTAGGCGATCACGACAACCAGGATCACCAGCGCCGCGCCGAGCATGAGCCCGGGCACCACCCCCGCCATGAACAGGCTGATGACCGAGATCGCACCCCCGGTCGCGAGCGAGTAGATCACCGCGTTGTGGCTCGGCGGCACGAGAAGCGCCTGCACCGAGGCGGTGATCGTGACGTTGGTCGCGAACACGCGCGGATAGCCGCTTTTCTCCATCTGCGGGATCATGACCGAGCCGATCGCCGAGGTGTCGGCGACCGCCGAGCCGGAGATGCCCGAGAGGAACGTGGTCGCGATGATGTTGACCGCCGAGAGCCCGCCCCGGAGGCGCGTCAAGCCCACCAGCACGTTGGCGAACGCGACCAGGCGCCGCGCCATCCCGCCCTCGGCCATGATGGCGCCCGCGAGCACGAAGAACGGAATCGTCAGCATGGCGAATTTCGAGACGCCGCTCGAGATCTGCAGCATTACCGCCTCGGGCGGGATGCCGACGCGCCACGCGCCGACCAGGGCCGCGAGGCCGAGCGCGTAGGCGATCGGCACGCCGATCGCGAACAGCACGAGGAGGGAGACGAGAACGACGATGATGTCCATGGCGCGCCGCCTCGCCTCAATCGACCGGGACGCTGCCCTGGCCGCCGCCATGGGCACCCGCGACGTCGGTCTGGGGCGGTCCGATCAGCAGGCGCTCGAGCACGAAGAGCAGCGTGATGGCGCCGCCGATCGGGATCGGCAGGTAGGTCACGCCGACCGAAAGCGTCGGGAACTCGGCGATCACCTGGTACCAGGTCGTCTCGACCAGGCCGATGCCCCAGATCACCATGAAGACGCTGATGAGGCCCATGAGCAGCTCGACCAGCATGTCGAGCAGGCGCTTTCCAAGCGGCGGGAGCAGGTAGCTCAGCACCGCCACGCGCATGTGGATGTTGACGCGGTAGCAGGCGGCCGCGCCGAAGAAGGTGAGCACGATCGCGAGCAGCACCGCCATCGGCTCGGGCCAGGAGGCGGCGTGGTTGAGCACGTAGCGGGTATAGACGCCCCAGGGAATGACCGCCGAGATCAGGACCAGGGCCACGCTCGCGATCAAGGCCGAGGCGAGGTAGAGCGCGTCCATCGCCTTGCGGAATGCGCGTATCATCGTTCCTCCCTCGCCCCGCCGGTCGCGGCCCGTCGATGGCCGGCGCGGCACCGCCGAACGCCGCTCCGCGCGGCCGCCTTGCGACGGTCGCGCGGAGGGATTCGCCCGGTCCGCCCTTAGTGGACGGCCTCGATCTCCTTGATCAGCTCGGCGTATTTCCCGCCGTACTTCTTCCACACCGGCTGGACCGCTTCCTGGAACGGCTTCTTGTCGGCGATGCGGATGACGTCGATGTGGGCCGCC
This sequence comes from Alphaproteobacteria bacterium, assembly GCA_035509415.1. Lineage (GTDB taxonomy): Bacteria > Pseudomonadota > Alphaproteobacteria > JACZXZ01 > JACZXZ01 > DATJLQ01. The sequence continues at coordinate 7,661 of DATJLQ010000023.1, read as the reverse complement.
TTCATCTTCGCGTAGGCGGCGGCCTCCTTCTCCTTCCAGAGCTTGCGCTCGTCGAACTGCGCCTCGCGCGCGAGCTTCTTGATGAGCGCCTGGTCGGCGGGCGCGAGCTTGTCCCACACGATCTTCGAGAACACCAGCACCTCGGGCACGATCAGGTGCTCGGTGAGCGTGAAGTAGTGCGCGGCCTGGTAGTGGTTGTCGAACACGTAGCTCGGCGGGTTGTTCTCGGCGCCGTCGACCACGCCGGTCTGGAGCGCGCTGAACACCTGGTCGTAGCCCATCGGCACGCCGTTGGCGCCCAGATCGTTCATCATGTCGACGAACATCGGGTTGCCCATCACGCGGATCTTGAGCCCCTTCATGTCGGCGAGGTCCTTGATCGGGTGCTTGGTGTCGTACATGTCGCGCGCACCCGCATCCATCCAGCACAGGCCGATCAGATGGGTGTTCGGGTTGTCGGTGATCTTCTGGAGCAGCTCGGCGCCGATCTTGCCGTCGATCACCTTCTCCATGTGCGCGGTGTTGCGGAACAGGAACGGAAGGTTGAAGACGTTGAGGTCGTCGACCACGGGGCCGAGGGCGCCGACGCTCACGCGCGTGATCGCGAGGGCGCCGACCTGGGTCTGCTCGATGGTCTCCTTCTCGCCGCCCAGCTGCATCGAGGGATATTCCACGATGGTGAGGCGGCCGTGGGTCGCCGCCGCGAGCTTCTTGCCCATGTCCTCGACCGCGACCACGGTCGGATAGCCGACCGGATGCACGTCCGACGCCTTGAGCACCATCTTCTCCTGCGCCAGCGCGGGCGTGCCCGCGCCATAAGCGAAACCGACCGCGCCCAGCGCCGCAGCGCACAAGGCGAGCCGGAACCAATCACGCCGCTTCATGAATTCGATCCTCCCTCCGTGGCGGGGCCGCAATGCGCCCCGAAGCCCGTTGTTGACCCGCACGCGACCCCATGTCGCCCAATCGTGGAATTATCCGAGGCACGGGTTGTTGACTTAGGCACGGGCTTATTATAGTGGTCCAGGACCACTTGTATGATGACCATACAACAAAGGAACGGCGTCTTGTCAAGCCCGACCGCGCACGCCTCGATCCTGCGTCCCTTGCGCGCCACGCGCAATCTCACCGCCGAGGTCGCCGAGCGCCTCGCGCACGAGATCGCGAGCGGGCGGCTCGCGCAGGGCGCGCGCCTGCCGACCGAGCAGGCGATGATCGCGGCCTTGGGCGTCAGCCGCACCGTGGTGCGGGAGGCGGTGGCCGCGTTGCGCGCCGAGGGGCTGATCGTGACGCGCCAGGGCTCGGGCGCCTTCGTCGCGTCGGACGGACGCCGGCGTCCCTTCCGCATCGACCCGGACGGGCTCCAGTCGCTCGCCGACGTGGTCAACCTGCTCGAGCTTCGGCTTGCCGTCGAGGTCGAGACCGCGGGACTCGCGGCCGAGCGCGCCTCGGCCAAGGGCCTGCGCGGGGTCGCGCGCGCGCTGGATGCGATCGACCGCGCGATCCGCCAGGGGCGCGCCGCGGTCGACGAGGATTTCGCCTTCCACCGCGCCATCGCCGACGCGACCGGCAACGCCCAATTCACGCGCTTCCTCGAATATCTCGGCCGCTTCATCATTCCGCGCCAAAGCATCCGGGTCGAGCCGAGCCGCACCGCCGACCCGCGCGCCTATCTCGAGGCGGTGCAGCGCGAGCATCGGGCGATCTACGCCGCCCTCGCCTCGGGCGACGCGCGCGCGGCGCGCCAGGCGATGCGCGCCCACCTGGTGAACGGCCGCAAGCGCTACCAACGCCTGATGCGGCCCGAGAGTTTGAGCTAGGATCGGTCCCGCACCGGGCCGGCCGACCTGATCGGGCCGAGCGGCCCACCCCCCAAGGCGAGCGAAGGCAAGCGCACCATGGACAGAATTCTGATCACCGGGGCCGCAGGCGACGTCGGCACGCGCCTCACGAAGCTTCTGAAAGGCGTCTATCGCGAGCTGCGTTTGAGCGACCGGGTCGAACCCAAATCGCTCGACCCCTCGACCCCGTTCGTGCGCGCCGACCTCGCCAAGTTGGAGGAGGTCGAGGCGGCCGTTGAGGGCATCCAGGGCATCGTGCATCTGGGCGGCCAGTCGGTCGAGGCGCCATGGGAGACCATCCTCGCCGCCAACATCGTGGGGGCGTACAACCTCTTCGAGGCGGCGCGGCGCGCGGGCGTCGAGCGCATCGTGTTCGCGACCTCGAACCACGCCATGGGCTTCTGGCCGCGCGACACCAAGATCGGCACCAACGCCCTCGTGCATCCCGACACGCGCTACGGCTTGAGCAAGGCGTTCGGCGAAGCGCTCGGCGCCCTCTACGCCTTCAAGCACGGGCTCCGCGTCCTCAACATCCGCATCGGCAATGTGGGCGACAAGCCGCTCGACGGGCGCCGGCTCGGCATCTGGCTCAAGCCCGATGATCTGGTCCAGCTCGTGCGCATCGGACTCGAGCATCCGGATTTGCGCTACGAGGTGGTCTACGGCATGTCCGACAATAAGGCCGGCTGGTGGGACAATTCCAACGCCTATCGGCTGGGCTATCGCCCGACCGGCGTGGCCGAGAAATACCGCGCCGAGGCGATGGAAGCGCAGGCGAAGATCGCCCCCAACCCGATCGCGGATTTGCTCCAGGGCGGGCCGTTTTGCGCCGACGAGTTCACCGGCACCTTCGAGGATCTGCTCGCGCGCTTGGGGCGCGCGGGCAAGGGCAAGGCCTCATGAAAATCACGTCGATCTCGACATATCTCATTGAAATCCCGTTCGAGACCGGAGCGCCGACCCAGGCGCTCAACGCGCATCAATGGCGCCGCATGGCGATTCTCTTCGTCCGGGTCGAGACCGACGCGGGCCTGGTCGGCTGGGGCGAGGCGTTCGGGCACGCGAGTGCGGTCGGCACCAAAGCCTTCGTCGATACCTTGGTCGCACCCCAGTTCATCGGCCGCGATCCCACCGAGATCGCGTCCCTCATGGGCGAGATCGGCCAACGCATCCACCATTACGGCCGCAACGGCCCGGTGATCTACGGGCTCTCGGGCATCGACCTCGCCCTTTGGGACATCGCGGGGAAGCGCGCGGGGCTTCCGGTCGCGGCGCTTTTGGGCGGCGCGCGGCGCACCGAGTTTCCGGCCTATGCGAGCCTGCTGCGTTATACCGAGCCCGAGGTGGTCGCGCTCATGTCGGCGCGCGCGGTCGCCGAGGGCTACGGCTACGTCAAGCTGCACGAGATCGAGGTGGCACCCGTCGAGGCCGCGCGGCGCGCGATCGGCCCCAAGATCGGCCTCATGCTCGACACGAATTGTCCCTGGACCGTGGCCGAGGCGGTCGCGATGGCGCAAGCCTTGAAGCCGTGCGATCTCTATTGGCTCGAGGAGCCGGTCTGGCCGCCCGAGGATCACGAGGGCCTGGCGCAGGTACGCGCTACCGGCACGATCGTCGCCGCGGGCGAGAACGCGACCGGCTTTCACGATTTCCGCCACATGTTCGAGGCCAAGGCGGTCGACGTCGCCCAACCGAGTGTGACGCGCGTCGGCGGCATCACCGAGGCGCGGCGCATCTACGCGTTGGCCGAGGCCTATGGGGTGCGTATCGTGCCGCACTGCGCCTATTTCGGGCCGGGCTACCTCGCCTCGCTCCATCTTCATGCGGCGCTGGCACCCGATGCGCCCTTCGAGCGGCTTTATCTCAAGCTCGAGGCAAGCCCGTTCGGCGACTGGCTCGAGATCCGGAACGGCCACGCACGCCTGCCGACCGGCCCCGGCCTCGGCTGCGATCCCGACATGGACATCGTGCAGCGCTACCTCGTGCAGCCGGTGACGGTGACGAAGTAGTTGAAATTCTGTTATTTTTTGCGCCGCCTTCGCCGGTTGAACATCTCGATCCCCTTGGGATATGCTTTGGCATATGCCAAAGGAGATGCCGATGTCCGCGGAACGCCATGTGAAGCTGTTCAAGAATGGCCGCAACCAAGCGGTGCGCATCCCGCGCGAGTTCGAGCTGCCGGGCGCGGATGCGATCATGCGCAAGGAAGGCGATAAGCTGATCCTCGAGCCGGCGGCGCCGAAATCGCTCGTGGCGCTGCTCGCGACGCTGCGGCCCTTGAGCGAGGAGTTCCCGCCGATCCCGGAATTGCCGGTCGATCGGGTCGATCCGTGACGCGCTATTTGCTCGACACCAACATCGTCTCCGACCTGGTGCGCAATCCGCAGGGCCGCGTGGCCGAGCGAATTCGGGCCGCGGGCGAGGCGCTCGTTTCGACCAGCATCGTCGTCGCGGCCGAACTGCGCTACGGCGCCACGAAAAAGGCGTCGCCCCGACTCTCGGCCCAGCTCGAGGCCGTGCTCGGCGCGCTCGAAGTCCTGCCGCTCGAGGTGCCCACCGACGCCATCTATGGCCGGCTGCGCGCGCAACTCGAAAAAATCGGACGGACGATCGGCGGCAACGATCTTCTCATCGCCGCGCAATGCGTCGCCCTCGGCCGCACGCTCGTCACCGACAACGAGCGGGAATTCGCGCGGGTCGAGGGCCTTTCCTATACCAACTGGCTGCCGCGGACGTAAGGCGACGAGCTACCGCGCCCGCGCCGCCTTGAGGCCGCGCGCGAGGTCGGCGATGAGGTCGTCCACGTCCTCGAGCCCGACCGAGAGGCGCACGAGCCCGTCGCCGATGCCCATGCGCGCGCGCTCCTCGGGCCCGACCGCGCGATGGGTCGTGGTCGCGGGATGGGTCACGAGCGACTTGGCGTCGCCCAGATTGTTCGAGACGTTGACGATCTCGAGCGCGTTGAGGAAGCGGAACGCGGCCGCCTTGCCGCCCTTCAAGTCGAAGCTCACCATGGTCCCCGGCCCGCTCATCTGGCGCTTCGCCAACGCATGCTGCGGATGGCTCTTGGCCCAGGGGAAATAGACCCGCGCGATCGCCTTTTGGCGGCCGAGGAATTCCGCGACCGCGACCGCGTTCTTGCAATGGCGCTCGACGCGCGGCTCGAGCGTCTCGAGGCCCTTGAGCATGATCCAGGCGTTGAACGGGCTCAGCGCGGCACCCGTGTGGCGCATATAGGGCATGAGATGGTCGCTGTAGAACTTGCGCGAGGAGAGGATCGCCCCGCCCAAGGCCCGCCCCTGCCCGTCGATATGCTTGGTCGCGGAATAGACCACGATGTCGGCGCCGTGCTCGAGCGGGCGCTGCTGCAACGGGGTCGAGAACACGTTGTCGACGATGACGAGCGCCCCCGCCTTGTGGGCGAGCTTCGAGACCGCCGCGATGTCGATGAGCTCCATGGTCGGGTTCGACGGCGTCTCGAAGAACACCGCCGCCGCCGGCTTCGAAAGCGCGCGCCGCCATTGGGCGAGGTCGGTGCCGTCGACGAGCTCGGTCTCGATGCCCCAGCGCGGCAGGATTTGCGTCAAAATATAGTGGCACGAGCCGAACAGGGCGCGCGCCGCGACCGCGCGCTGGCCCGCTTTCAGATGACACGCGAGGGACGCGAACACGGCCGCCATGCCGGACGCGGTCGCGAAGCACGCCTCCGCCCCTTCGAGGAGCCGCAGGCGCTCCTCGAACACGGCGACGGTCGGGTTGCCGTAGCGCGAATAGACGAAGCCCTGCGCCTCGCCCTTGAAGCGCGCCTCGGCCTCCTCGGCGCTGTCGTAAACGAAGCCCGAGGTGAGGAAAATCGCCTCGCTGGTCTCGCCATGGCCCGAGCGCACGGTGCCGCCGCGCACGAGATTGGTCTGGCGGCGCCACGCGGCACCCCGCGCGCGGGGCGCGCTTTCGCCCTTGATCTTGCCCATGACGCCCTCGTCAGCCCTGCTGCCAGGGCAGGCCCTGCGCCTTCCAGCCCGCGGCCCCGCCGCGATGGCCGGAGGGATCCTTGGGACCCTCGAAGCCGTCCGAGACGTTGAAGCAGCTCTTGTAGCCGAGCTTGGTGAGCGCGATGGCGGCCGATTTCGAGCGCGCACCCGAGCGGCACAAAAGAAAGATCGGCGCGTCCTTGGGCACCGCGTTGGCCTCGACCTCGGCCACGAAGCGCGGGTTGAGCTGGAGCTCGGGATAGGCCTGCCACTCGACGAAGAGCGCCTGCTTCCCCAGGGACGAGAGATCGGGCGCGCCGACGAAATTCCATTCGGGGCGCGTGCGCACGTCGATCAAGACCGCCTTGGGGTCCTGGGACAGGATTTCCCAGGCCTTCTTGGGCTCGACGTCGCCGGCGTAAGTGGGCTCGGCCATGGTCAGGCCCTCCCGCCGCGCGCGGCGCGGCGACAGGAATGTCGGGACCGAACAGAGATCATCGGATACCTCCTCGTACCAGCGTTGTACGGGCCCACGGAGGTCATCCCCGTGGCGCTTTAGCGGTTAATCGCGCGGCGCAAGCTGCCCGTCAAATCCCGCGGGTCCGAAACCTTGGGCCGGACCGGGCCTTCCTTCGAAGCGTCAAACCAATCGTCGCGCATTCAATCGACCGAAAACACGATCGCCCGAAAAAACAAAATCCGCCCAAGCGTGTTGCCGCCGGGCGGAGTCCCGTCGCTTTAGCGGCATTTCTAGCGCGCCCGCAAGCTGAAGCTCAAATCGGCGCGTCCGTTGGAGCGAGAAATTAACCCCGCCGCGGAGGCTTGTCAACGCCGTGCCGCGTCTCCTCGACGATCTCGTAATGGCTCACGGCGAGGTCGTAATCGACGAGCGCCGCCGCCGCTTCGGGCTCGACCACGGCGCGCTCGACCTCCTCGCCCGCAAACGCCCGGATCGCGTCCATCGAGCGCCAGCGCGTCAGCACCACGAGCTCGACCTCGTCGCCGCGCGCGGCCCTGAGGAGCGTCGCCCCGCGGAAGCCCGGAATCGCCTCGAGCTGCGGCAGGACGTTGCGCCGGAAATGATCCGCATAGGCGCGCTCGTTCGCGGTGCCTGCGCGGGCGCGCCAGAGGCGGACGATCACGGCCTCACGCCGCACCGCGCCGGCGCAACGCCCAGACCGTGGGAGCGCCGTCGCCGGTCGGCTGGTAGAACACGTCGATCTCGGCGAGCGCCTTGAGGAACGCCGCGACCGCGTCCGGCCGCGCGATCTCGTACGCATCGAAGCCGCAGCGATGCATGAAGAGGAGCGTGTCGCGCACCACCTGGCCCACCGCGCGCAGCTCGCCCTTGTAGCCGTACTGCTCGCGCAGCGTGCGCGCGTAAGAAAAAGCGCGCCCGTCGGTCCATTTCGGGAATTCGAGCGCGATGAGCCCGAGGCGCCCGACGTCGCCCTCGACCGCCTTCGGATGCTCGCCCGCCTTGAGGCGCAGGCCGACCGGCTCCTTGCGCGCGAGGAGTGCCGCGCGCTCGCGTTGCCAGCGCGCGAGCGAGACCGCGACCGTACCCGTCTCGGGCAGCGCCTCCTCGTCGGCGAGGAAGCGCCACGGGTCCGCCGCTTCCGCGGCACCCTTGGGCCCGACCTTAATGAGTGGCATAGAGCGTCTCCTTGAAGGGCTGCAGGCCCACGCGGCGGTAGGTGTCGAGGAAGCGCTCGCCCTGCGCGCGGATCGAGAGATAGGTCTCGACCACGCGCTCGACCGCGTCGACGATCTCGTCGGTCGAGAAGGCCGGCCCGGTGATCTCGCCGAGGGACGCGTCCTCCTCGGCATGGCCGCCGAGGGTCATCTG
>DATJLQ010000022.1:0-17912 GCA_035509415.1 Alphaproteobacteria bacterium | reverse complement strand
GGGCCGTGGAACGAGGCGCTGAGTGTCAACGACGACGGCGAGTTCTTCTCCCGCGTCGCTCTCGCGGCCGAGCGCATCGTCTTTTGCGGCGACGCGCGCGGCTATTACCGCTCCCACGGGTCACGAGCCATGAGCGCCCGGCGCGACCGCGCGGCGCACGAATCGGCATTCAAGGCGATCGAGCTCTCATGCAAGCATCTTCTGGGCGCCGCGGAGTCGGCGCGCGCACTGAAGGCATGCGCGGCGCAATTCCAGCGCTTCGCCTATTCGACCTATCCCGAGGCTCCCGATCTCGTGCGCGCGGCGGAACGGCGCGTGGTCGCGCTCGGTGGGAGCGACCTCGCCGCACCCGGCGGGCCCGCGTTCCGGGCGCTTGCGCGGGCGTTCGGCTGGAAGGCGGCCGCGCGCTGCCGGCGGGCGTGGCACGCCAGGCGCGCGGCGGGGTAGGGCGAATGGCGCGTATCGTTCTTCTGACCGGCAGCAGCCTGTGCCACAACCCGCGCGCCCTCAAGGAAGCGGCGGCGCTCGCGCGCGCGGGCCATGAGATGCGCGTGCTCGGCGCTTGGCTCGAGCCGGGGCTCAAGGCGCGCGACGCGCCCATCCTGGCCGACGCGCCGTTCGCGTTCGAGCCCGTGCTCGACGTCACGCGCGCGGATTTTCCCAGCCGGGCGACGCAGATTCTCGCGCGCGCGGCGTGGAGCGGGGCGCGTTTCCTTCATGGGGCGACGGGCCGGGAGAACCCGCGCGCGCTCGGCCCGACCGTGGGCGCGCTACACGTTGCGGCCTTGCGCGCGCGTGCCGATCTTTTCATCGCCCATTCCGAGCCGGGTCTTTATGCGGCGGCGGCCCTCATGGCGCGCGGCGCGCGCGTCGGCGTCGACATGGAGGACTGGTTCTCCGAGGATCTGCCGGCGGACGCGCGGCGCGGGCGGCCGGTCGGCTTACTGCGGCACCTGGAACGTAACGTGCTGCGCGGCGCCGCCTACGCATCGACGACGTCCCGCGCGATGGGCGCCGCACTCGCCGAGGCCTATGGCTGCGCGCCGCCGATCGCGCTCTACAACGCCTTTCCCTGGTCCGACCGCGCGACGCTCGACGGCCGGATCGAGGATCGCCGCGACCGGAGCCTGCTCTCGATCCACTGGTTCTCGACCACGATCGGTCCGGGGCGCGGGCTCGAGGAGCTGATGGGGGCATTCGCCGAGGTAAGCCGGCCGGCCGAAATTCACTTGCGCGGCGGCATCGTGCCGGGCTTCGAGGCGTATTTGCGCGCACGCGCACCAGAGGCCTGGCGCGCGCGTATTTTCTTCCATCCGCTCGCCGCGAACGAGGCGCTCTTGTCGCGCATCGCCGAGCACGATATCGGCTTCGCGGGCGAGCGGCGCGACAGCCGCAGCCGCGACCTCACGGTCACCAACAAGCTGCTGCATTATCTTCTCGGCGGGCTCGCCGTGGTCGCGAGCGATACGGCGGGGCAGCGCGAGATCGCGGCCGCGGCGCCGCGCGCGATCGTGCCCTATGTCGCGGGCGATGCGGCGTCGCTCGCGGCGTCGCTCAACGCCCTTCTGGAATCGCCCGGGCGCCTCGGCGCCGCGCGCGCAGCGGCCCTCGAGGCCGCGCATGGCATCTTCAATTGGGAGTGCGAGGAGCCCATTCTCGTCGACGGCGTTGCGCGCGCGCTCGAGCGGGAGCGACCCGGTTGAGGATTCTCGTTCCCGTCGACCCGTTTCTGCCGGTTCCGCCGCGCCTCTATGGCGGCATCGAGCGCGTCGTCGCCGCGCTGGTCGCCGAATTGCGGCATCGCGGCCACGAGATCGGCCTGGTCGCGCACCCGGACTCGACCGCGGCGGTGGATTATTTCCTGCCCTGGCCGCGCATAGCACCGGACCGGCTTTCGGCCGAATTCGAGAATGCCCGCGCACTCTTGAGGGCCGCGGCGGAATTCCGGCCTTCGCTCATCCATAGCTTCGCGCGCCTTCTTTATCTCGTTCCCTGGCTGCCTCGGCGGATGCCCAAAATCATGTCCTATCAACGCCCGACCGGAAGCTGGCGCAATCGCGTGGCCGCCATGGCCGCCGGTACCTCGCTCGCCTTTACCGGCTGCAGCGAGTTCGTCGCCGCGCTCGGGCGCCGCCACGGCGGGACCTGGCATGCGATCCCGAACTTCGTCGATACCGGGCGCTTTCGATTCGCGCCGCGCGTCGCACCCGACGCCCCGCTCTTGTTCCTGAGCCGCATCGAGTCGATCAAGGGCGCCCATATCGCGATCGAGGTCGCGCGGCGCGCGGGGCGGCGCCTCGTGGTCGCCGGAAACCACGCGCAAAGCGGTCCGGAGCGCGAATATTGGGAGCGGCGCATCGAGCCCCAGCTCGGCGCCGACGGCATCGACTATGTGGGCGAGGTCGACGACGCGCAAAAGATCGAGCTCCTCGGCCGGGCCGCGGCCCTGATCGTGCCGATTCAATGGGACGAGCCCTTCGGCATCGTGTTCGCCGAAGCGCTCGCGTGCGGCACGCCGGTCATCGCGAGCCCGCGCGGCGCGTTGCCGGAGATCGTGCGCGACGGCGTCGAGGGCTATCTCGTCTCCGACCTGGACGCGGCCTGCCGCGCCGTGGCCGAGATCGGCCGGATCGACCGCGCGCTCTGCCGTCGGCGCGCGGTGGACAAGTTCTCGACCGAGGCGGTGGTGCCGCAATACGAGGCGCTCTACGCCGCGATGGGCCGCGATGGCTGATCCCGGCGCAATCGGCACGGCGTCGGGGCGGGCGCGCAAGGTGCTGATCGTGAGCCCGCGCTTTCCGCCCACCAACGCGCCGGACATGCAACGCATCCGTACCACGCTCGTGCATCTGCGGCAGTTCGGATGGGAGCCCACGATCCTGTGCGTCGATTCCGCGAGCGCCGGCGGGCCGATCGATCCCGACCTCGCCGCGACGCTGCCGAAAGACGTCCCCGTCGTTCGCGTGCGCGCCTGGAGCGAGCGAAGCTGCCGCCGCTTCGGTTTCGGCGAGCTCGGCTACCGCGCGGTCGTTCCGCTTTATCGCGCCGGGAGCGCGTTGCTCGCGCGCGAGCGGTACGACCTCATGTTCTTCTCGACCACGGTGTTTCTCACCTTCGCCTTCGGTCCGCTTTGGAAGCGGCGGCACGGCTGCGCGGTCGTTTACGATTTTCAGGATCCCTGGTACACCGACGCACCGCTATACAGCCGCGCGACGGTCCCCGGCGCGTGGTGGAAGTATCGTGTCGGGCGTTGGCTCGCGCGCCATCTCGAGCGCTTCTCGCTGGGCGCGGCCGACCGGATCGTCGCGGTCTCCGACGCCTATGTGCGCGACCTCGCGCGCCGCTACCCGGCGCTCGCGAAGGACAAGTTCACCGTGCTGCCTTTCGGCGGCGAGCGCCGGGATTACGACGACGCGCGCGCGCGCGGCAGTCACGGGACTCTCCTCGCGCCCGAGCCCGGCGCCGTCGATTGGGTCTATGCGGGGCGCGCGGGTCCGGACATGACGCCCGTTCTGCGCGCACTCTTCGACGGTATCGCCGAGCTCGCGACGGGAAATCCGGCATTCGCCGCCCGCCTGCGCCTCCATTTCATCGGCACGAATTACGCCCCGCCCGAGCGCGCGGCGAAGCTCGTGGAGCCGATCGCGCGCGCGGCGCGGGTGGACGGCATGGTGCGCGAGATCGCGGCGCGCCAGCCCTATTTCGACGCGATCGCGGCACTCGAGGCGAGCCACGCGCTCCTGATGATCGGCTCGATCCATGGCGACTACAATGCCTCGAAACTGGTGCCGTATCTTCTGTCGCGGAAGCCGATCCTGGCTCTCTTCCATCGCGATAGCCTGACGGCGCGGTTGGCGGCGCCGTTTTCCAATGTCTTCCTCGCGACCTTCGAGCGCGACCCCGGCGAGCCCGCCTTCCGCGCGCGTCTCGCCGAGGGCCTCGAATGGCTGCGGGCACCGCCCGCGTTCGATGGCGCCGAGATCGAGCGCCTCCTCGAGCCTTGGACGGCCGAGGCGTCGGCGAGGACGCTTTGCGCGGCGTTCGACCGCGCGGCAACGCCGCGATCGCGATGAGCGCCCGCGCGAAGCGGCTCGCCTTCATCGCGAGCCATCCGATCCAGTACGCCGTGCCGCTTTACCGGCGCTTGGCGCAGCGCGACGATCTCGCGATCAAAGTGTTCTACACCTGGCATTCAGGCACGGGCCCGGTGATGGATCGCGGATTCCAAGCGCCCATCCTCTGGGACATTCCCCTCACCGAGGGCTACGAATTCGCGTCGGTCGCGAACGTCTCGGCCGATCCCGGGACCCATCGGTTCTTCGGTCTCGACAATCCGACCCTGGTCGACGACGTCGCGGCCTGGCGGCCCGACGTGGTGCATGTGACGGGCTGGGCTTGGCGCTCCCATCTCGAGGCGCTACGCGCGTTCCACCGGCGCGGATTACCGGCCTTGTTCCGCGGCGATTCCCATCTCCTCGACGGCACCGACGCGGGCCCGCGTTGGTGGGCGAAGCGCGCGCTCCTCAGCCGGGTCTACGCCTGGCCGCGCGGCTTTCTCGTGGCCGGGAGCGCCAATCGCGCCTATTACGAGCGTCTCGGCGTCGAGGCGGCGCGGCTATTTCCGTGTCCGCCCTCGATCGACGTCGGGCATTTCGCGGGCGATGCGGAAGCGCTTGAGCGCGAGGCCGCGGAATGGCGCGCGTCGCTCGGCATAGCGCCCGCGGCGACCGTGCTGCTGTTCGCCGGCAAGTTCGAGCGCAAGAAGCGCCCGGTCGAGCTCATGCGGGCGATCGAAGCGCTCGGCCCCTCGGCGCCGGTGCTCGTGCTGGTGGGCGGCGGCGAGCTCCAGGCGGAAATCGACGCCCTCGCGGCCGCGCATCCGAGCCGCTTCCGCGTGCTGCCGTTCGCGAACCAGAGCCGCATGCCCGTGGTCTACCGTCTCGCGGATATCTTCGTTTTGCCGTCGGCCTACGGCGAGAGTTGGGGGCTCGCGGTCAACGAGGCGCTCGCTTGCGGCCGGCCGGCGTTGGTCAGCGATCGGGTCGGCTGCGCCGCGGACCTGATCGACGCCGAGTGCGGCTGGGTGTTTCCGTGGGCCGACTGGGGCAGCCTCGGAAGAATCTTGGAAGGATTCGACAAAAACTCTACACTCGCGCAACGGATGCGGAGCCGCGCGGCCGAGCGCGCGCGCGGCTTCGACGTCGCGGTCGCCGAAGCCGCGATCGTCTCCACCGTCTTTGAGGTATGCGCGCCATGAGCGAAATTTCCGCGCCGGCGCGGGTCCGGCCGGCCCATTGGAGCGGCGCGCTGATCGGCATGACGATCGTCGGCATGATCGTCATGGGCGTGTTTGCGATAAACCTGCCGGCCTATCTCCTGATGACGCTGCCGGCCATTCTCGGCATCATGGTCTGGTTCTGGAGCGGCGAGCCGGGAATCCCCGCGCTGCCGATGGTGAGCTTCCTCTACTGGATCTATTACGCGCTGCCGCTCATGCGCACCGCGCTCGACATGTACGAGACGGACGAGATCCTGCGCGCCTCGGCCTCGGTCGGCGCGTTCCTGCTCGCGGCGAGCCTCGCGAGCTGGCCGTTCCTGGCCGGCCTCAGGCGGCGCGCGTCGCGGGACGACGCGGTCCTGATCGCGGAGACGCACGTCGTGCAGATCATCTATATCGGCCTCGCGAGCGGCGTCGCCTACTACTTCGCCGCCGCTTCCGGCCTGCTCGCCTGGGCGGGCAGCGCGGTGGGGATCGTCCGCGCGATCATGCTGACGGCAGCCGCGGTCAGCTGCTATCTGATCGGCTACGGCCGCGCGAGTCGCCTCCTGGTCGGGGATCGCTGGGTGCTCGCGTGCGCCGGCATGGCCGCCCTCATCACGCTCGCGCTCAGCAACCTGCTCCTGATCGGCGGCGCCATCTACATGCTCGCGGCCACCCTCGGCTTCGTGGTCACGGCAAAGCGGGTTCCGTGGGTGGCGCTCGGCGTCGCTTTCGTGGTCCTGAGCCTGCTCCAGGCCGGGAAATACAAGGCGCGCGACGTCTATTGGGAGCCCCATACGCAGTCGCTGCGCGATTCCTCGGTCGGGCAGGTGCCGCGCATGATGATGAATTGGCTCGCGTCGGGCATCGAGACGATCGAAGCGGGCCGCTCGACGCCGAGCGACGAGACCGGCACGTTGCTCGAGCGCGCGTCGCTCCTCCACATGGTGCTGCTGGTCGAGCGCGTGACGCCCGGATTCATCCCGTACCTCGACGGGGCTACCTACCGCGCGCTGCCGACCATCGTGATCCCGCGCGTGATCGATCCCTCGAAGCCCGACAGCCAGGCGGGGCTCAACCTGCTCAGCATCCGCTACGGTCTCCAGGTCCGCGAGGCGACCGCGAGCACGACGATCGCGTGGGGCCTCGTCTCCGAGGCCTACGCGAATTACGGCTATGCCGCGATCCCCGTGGTGGGTGCGCTCATCGGCATCTTGTGCGGCCTCATCATGCGCTGGAGCGCCCGCGCGGCGCCGCTGTCGCTGCGCATGTTCATCGCGATCGCCGTCGCGATCGGGCTGTTCGACGTGGAGATGGATTTCTCCTATCTCGTCATCACGATCGGCCAGTCGGTGGTCGCGGTGACGCTGTTCGCGGCGGTGGCCCATCTCATGCGGCGCGTGCGCCAGCGCGGCCCCGCATCCGCCCTCGGCGAGGCCGGTCCCGAGGACGGCGCCGCGTCCGACGTCCGGTCGCCCTGAGCGATGGCGCCGCCGGCCGAGCCTTCGCGCGCGCCGCGCCGGCCCCTGCGCCTCGTGCACGTCCACCCCACCTATCTCCCCGCGACCCGCTATGGCGGGACCGTCGTCGCGATCCACGGCCTGTGCCGGGCGCTCGCCGCGCGCGGCCACCGGGTCGAGGTCTATACGACTTCGGTCGACGGGCCGGGCGAGAGCCCGGTGCCGCTCGACATGCCGATCGAGCTCGACGGGGTGACGGTGCGTTATTTCGCGTCGCCCGTTTTGCGCCGCCTTTATTGGGCGCCGGCCCTCGCGCGTGCGCTCGCGCGCGAGATGCCGGGCGCCGACGCGGCCCATCTCCACTCCGTCTATCTCTGGCCGACCGCGGCCGCCGCGCGCCTCGCGCGCCGGGCCGGCGTGCCCTACGTGGTCTCGCCACGCGGCATGCTGGTCGAAGAGCTCATCCGCGCGCGCAGCCGGCTCGCGAAATCGGCCTGGATCGCGCTCGTCGAGCGGCGCAACCTCGAGGCCGCGGCCGCGATCCACACCGCGTCCGCGCACGAGGCGACCGAGCTCGCGCGCTTCGGCTGGCGCCTCCCGCGCGTCGAGACCATCGCGAACGGGCTCGATCCCATCGACCCGCGCGCGCCGGACGGAAGTGCGCCCGATCTCGCGCCGCTCGCCGCGGCCCAGCCGCTGGTGCTGTTCCTGGGCCGGCTCGCGCGGGTGAAGCGCCTCGACCGGCTGCTGCGTGCCTTCGCGCGCACGCGCGCCGGAACGCTGGCGCTGGTCGGCCCCGACTACGATCGCATCGCGGGCGGGCTCGAGAGCCTCGCGCGCGAGCTCGGCATCGCCGCGCGCGTGCGCCTCGTGCCGCGTATCGTGCTCGGGCCCGAGAAGGAGTTCGTGTTCGCCTCGGCGCGCGCCCTCGTGCTGCCGTCCGAGTCCGAGAGTTTCGGCAACGCGGTGCTCGAGGCGATGCAACGCGGGCTGCCCGTCGTCGTCACGCGCGGCGTGGGCGCCGCCGAGATCGTCAGCGCCGCCGGCGCGGGATCGGTCGTCGACGCGGAAGAAGGTGCTCTCGCCCAAGCGATCGACCGGCTCCTCGCGGACCCGGAAGCGGCGCGCGCCATGGGCGAGGCGGGCCGGCGCCACGTGCGGGCGCGCTACGAATGGGACGCGATCGCGGCCCAGATGGAACGGCTCTATGAAAGCCTTCGCCGCTGAGGGCCACGCGGCGGCGCGCCGCGCGGGCCGGGGCCCAGGCGCAAGCCCAAGCCCAAGCCCAAGCCCAAGCCCAAGCCCAAGCCCAAGCCAGGTCGACGCCATGGAGGAAGCTCCCGAATTCCGCGTCTTTTGCGAGGCGCTGCGGCGCGCGCTGGCGCCGGGCGCGGCCGCACCCTGGGACGCGTCTCTCGCCGAATCCCAATGGACGCGGCTCCTTCGGGGCGCGCGCCGGCATCGCGTGGCACCGTTGCTGCTGAAGGGCCTAAGCGAATCCGGATTGCGCGACGCGCCGCCATGGGTCACGGCGCGGCTCACGCGCTTGGCCGAGGGCGCTGCGCGGCGCAGCCTCGCTCAATTGGCGGAGGTGCGCGACCTGGCGCAGGCCTTCGCCGAGGCCGGAATCCGGGCGATGGCGCTCAAGGGGGTCGTGCTTTCGCTTCAGCTCGCGCGCGCCCCGAGCCAACGCGTCTCGCGCGACATCGATCTTTGGGTCGATCCCGCGCGCGCCGACGAGGCCGCCGCCATCCTCGCGCGCCTCGGCTACGCTCCCGATGCGCCCGGCCTGTCGCCGCGTCAGATGCTCGCGCATCGACACCGCATCAAGGACATGGGCTACCAGCATGCCCAGCGGCGCATCGCGGTCGAGCTGCATCACCGGCTCTACGACAATCCCCATCTCCTCGAAAGCGACTTCGAGGCTGCCTGGGCCGAGCGCGACCGGGTGCGCGTCGGCGCGCGCGAGGTCGCGGCCCTGCCGCGGCACCTCCTGCCGCTATACGTCTGCCTGCACGGCGCGGGCCACGGCTGGGAGCGCTTGTGCTGGCTGGTCGATTTCGTGGCGACGGTGCCCGACGCGGCAAGCGTCGAGCGCGCACTTCGGGACGCGGACGCGGCCGGTCTTGCAGCACCCATGCTGCACGCGCTGATGCTGGGCCACGCTTGGCTCGGACTCGCGGTCGATGCGCGCCATCTCGCGCGCGCGCGCGCCGACCGCGACGTGCGGAAGCTCGACCGTATCCTCGCGCCGCTCTTTGCCGGTGCTGCGTGGTGCGAGATGCCGCGCCGCGGTAGCCGCGCCGCGATGGCGCGTTATTCCCTGTGGCAACGCCTTTATCGCTTGATGCTGCGGCGCTCATGGCGCTACCGCGCGGCGCAGGCGATGCGCGAGATGATCTCGCCCACGGATTGGGAAACGGTGCGTTTGCCGGATCGGCTGTTTTGGCTTTATCCCGCGGTCCGGCCGGTCGGCTGGCTGATCCGGCGCTTGAAGCGCTGAGCGCGCGGGGGCCTGCCCGTCGCCCGCCCGCGTCCCGTCATCCGATCTCGTCCAGTAGCGCCTGCCAGCGCTCGAGCGCCGCGCGACGCGAGAATTGAGCGTCGAGCATAACGCGCGCACGCCGGCCCATGGAAGCGGCCGCGTCCGGATCGCTCGCGAGGTGCCGAATCGCCGCGGCGAAGCCGGCGCCGTCGCCGGGCTCGATCGCGATGCCGCAGGCGTGCGCCTCGACGAGCCGCGCGAGCTCGCCGTTCCGCGCCGCGACCGCCAAGATGGGCCGTCCCGCCGCCGCGACGCCATAAAGCTTGCTCGGCAGCACCAGCCCCTCGAGTGCGGGGCGAAGCGAGATCCAATGGGCATCCGCGGCGCCGAGCGACTGGGCGAGCGCGGCTCGGTCCTGGCGCGGGAAAAAACGAAAGCGCTGCGCGAGCCCGCCAGCCTCGACCCGCGCGCGCAGCGTTCGGAAGCCCACGCCGTCGCCGATGCAGAGAAAGACGATGCGCGCATCGTCGCGTAGGCGCTCGGCGGCGCTCATGAGCGTCTCGATCTCGTGCGCGCGCCCCAGCGTGCCGGAATAGCCGACGGCGAACCTGCCCTCGAGCCCCCAATCGCGCCGCAGCGGATTGGCCGCGTGGGGCAGGGGTTGGATGGCCGTGTCGTCGCACCAGTCCGGGACGATGCGAAGCCGCGTTTCCGGCACGCCATGCGCTTTGAGCCGGCCGGCCATGGCGGTGCCGATCGCGACGTTCATCCGCGCCGCCGCGAGCGAGCGGTCGCGTGCGCGCAGGAGGTGCTGCCCCAAGGGGCCGCGCACGAGCGGCACGCCGAGCTCGATCGCGACCTCGGGATAGAGGTCCTTGAGCCAGTTCACGACCACGACGCCCCGGCGTGCCGCGGCGCGCGCGGCGAGGATCGAGAGGAGCGGCGGGTCGGTCTTGGCGATCAGCACGTCGCCCGGTGCCGCGAGTGTCATGAGCGCGCGCCAGGCGGCGACGTAGAAGGCAAGGTACTCGGCGGCGCGGCCCGCGAGTCCGGCGCCGCCGAAGCCGGCGCCCGCGACGCGATGGACCTCGACCCCATCGAGGGTCTCGCGCGCGGGAAGTCGCGCCGACGCGCCGTCGTGCCGGCCGCGGCTCGCGATCGCATGCACCTCGACGCCGCGCGCGGCGAGGTCGCGCGCGAGATCGGTGAGGATCTGGCTGGTCGCGGAAAGGTCCGGGGCGTAGAAGCGGTTGAGGAAGACGATCCGCTTCATGCGGCGTCGCGACGTCGCTTAGCCAGGATCATGGCGGCGGCGGGGCGGCCGCGCCGAGATAGGCAGCACCCGCGCGCGGGCGCTCGGCCTCGTGCCGGCGCGCGAGCCAGGTGCTTGCCGCCTCGATCGCCGCTTCCGAGCGCCGATGGCCGAACGCGACCCGCGGCAGCGTCATGAGCACGATGCGCAAATCGAGCCAGGGCGAGGCGTTGCCGATGTACCATTCGTCGAGCGTCTCGCGCTCGGCCGGCGCAAGCAGGGTCCCGCCATTGACCTGCGCCCAGCCGCTGATGCCCGGCCGCGCCATGAGCCGCACCGCGGCGGAAAGCCGCTGCTCCGCCGGCACCAGCGGCCGCGGCCCGATGAGCCCCATGTCCCCCACCAGCACGTTGAGGAGCTGCGGCACCTCGTCGAGATGGGTCCGGCGCAGGAAGGCGCCGAGCGGCGAGAGGCGTCCGTCCTCGGGCGTGCGCGCGCCCGCGCGGTCGAAGGGGGCACGCAACGTTCGGAACTTGTACATGAGGAAATTGCGCCCATGGAGGCCGATGCGCTGCTGCCAGAAGAACACCGGGGTGCCCACGTCGGCCATGACCAGGAGCGCGAGCAGGATCCAGAGCGGCGCGAGCCCCACGAGGGCCAGCACCGCGATCGGGAAATCGGCGTAGGGCTTGATGCGGAAATAGGAAGAGACGGCGGCCGGCGCGCCCGCGACGGCGCCCGCGGGGCCGAGATCGGCGGCGGCGGGCTCGTCGGGGCCGGCGCCGAGGGCGAACAGGTTGGGCACGAAGGCGAGCCCGATCGCGCGCCGCGCGCACACGCGCTGCACCTCCTCGAGCGACTCGTCGGACAGGAGGCCCGCGTCGCCGCCGATCACCACGCGGTCCGTGTGGATGCCGTGCACCTCGAACTCCTCGATGAGCGAATCGAGCTCGCGGCACGCGCCGCACACGCGCACGCCGTTGATGAGGCGCCCCGCCGCGCGCGGATCGTCGTCGACCAGGCCCACGACGCGCTGCTCGGCCGCCAACGCGTCGAGCGCCTGCATGTAAAGGACCGAGAGGTCGTTGGCACCCACCAGGATCACGTTGCGCACGCCCGGCCGGCGCGCGCGCGCGAGGAGCGCCCGGTCGCGGTCGGCGATGCGGATCGCGGTCCGGCCGGCGATGAGGGCGGCCACCAGGATGAGCGCGTGGATCACGGGGGTCGAGCGCGGAATGCCCTCGAGGCGCGTCACGCTGAACAGCACGCCGCAAGTCATGAGCTCGCCGAGCGCCACCGCCTTCGCGACGTCGATCGCGTCGTGGATCGAGAAATAGCGCGACATCGTGCTTTGGATGTTGAACGCGGCGAACGCCACGAGCGAGAAGGCGAGCGAGACCAGGCAATAGGCAAGGGTGAGCTTCCAGCCCCGGTCGGAGAGGATGTAAGCTTGCCGAATGTAAAGGGCCAGGAGCGGGGCCGCGGCCGCCCACAGCACGTCGTACGGCGCGAAGCCGATTCTAAAGCGCGTCCGGGACGCGGGGGGACGAATGCGCATGACGCTTGCGCGAAGCCATTTCCATGGAATAGTTTTTCGCTGCGGTCGGCACACGCAAAAGTACCCCAACAATCCGGCGAAGGCAATCGCAAGTCCATGACCCATCGATCCCGTCGCGTCTCGATTCCGGCCTTAGCGCGCGCGGCGCGCGTGCCGCTGGCCGCCTTGCTGTGCGTCATGGCCGCGGCGTGCGGCAATGGCAGCCTGGGCGACGCAACCCAGGCGCAAATCCAGGCGATCCGGGCCGAGGCGGCGGCGCCGCCGGTGCTGCAGTCGGGCGAGAAGATCAGCATCAACGTCTACAACGAGCCGACCTTGAGCGGCACGTTCCAGATCGACCCGAGCGGACAGGTGTCGCTCCCGCTCGCGGGCACGGTCAAGGCGACCGGCTACACCCAGGGCCAGTTCGAGAAGGTGCTCGCGGCGCGCTTTCACACCGAAGTCCGGGATCCGCGCGTGACCGTGTCGATCGTCGAGTTCCCGCCCATCTACGTCGTGGGCGAGGTCGAGAAGCCGGGCGCCTATCCCTACACGAGCGGCCTCAACGTCACGAGCGCGATTGCGCTCGCGGGCGGGACGACCTACCGCGCGGACACTTCGAGCATCCTGATCCAGCACCCGAACGATTCCGGCCTCTACGACTATCCCATGGAGCCGAATCTGCCGGTGCTGCCGGGCGACATCATCCGCATCCCGCAGCGCTATTTCTGAGCGCCGGGCGCGCCTTGCGCGCGGCCGCTATTCCGCCTCGCGCGTCTGCTGGATGTCGATGAAGATGCGCGCGCTGCGGTCGGATTCGTGGTCCGCGGGGCGCTTCAGGTCCGCCGGCCGGTCGCGCAGGAGGCGCATGAAGCGCTCGGCGAGCACGGGGTCCCAGAAGCCGTCGCCGGTCTCGCGCTCCATGATCTGGATCACCTTCTCGACCGGAAAGGCGGGCTTGTAGGGCCGCTCGGTCGAGAGCGCATCGTACACGTCGACGATCTGGAACACGCGCGCGAGCAACGGCACCGCGTCCGCGGCGAGGCCCTTGGGGTAGCCGTTGCCGTTCCATTTCTCGTGGTGGCACAGCACGATCTCGCCCGTGCGGCGCATGGTGCGCAACGGGCTGCACAACGCGGCGCCGATCACCGTGTGCCGGCGCATGACGCTCCATTCGCGCTCGTCGAGCTTGCCGTTCTTGAGCAGCACCGCGTCCGGGATGCCGAGCTTCCCGATGTCGTGCAGCACGCCGCCGCGGCGCAGCGCCTCGATCTCGTCGTAGGAAAGGCCGAGGTCGCGCCCGAACACGACCCCCATGTGCGCGAGCCGGTCGCAATGGTCGCCGGTGTTCTCGTCGCGCGCCTCGACCATGCGCGCGAGCGCGAACAGCACCGATTCCGTGTCGTCGAGCCGGTCGGTCAGGCGCTTGCGCTCGATCGCGGCGCGCACGCGCGCGCGCAGCTCGAGCGGGTTGAAGGGCTTGGTGACGTAGTCGTCGGCGCCGCTTTGCATGGCGTTGACCACGTCCTCGGTCGTGTCGACGACCGTGAGCATGATCAC
Organism: Alphaproteobacteria bacterium; assembly: GCA_035509415.1. Classification (GTDB taxonomy): domain Bacteria; phylum Pseudomonadota; class Alphaproteobacteria; order JACZXZ01; family JACZXZ01; genus DATJLQ01. Next base: position 4,358 of record DATJLQ010000022.1, on the reverse strand, counting down.
CGGCAGGAGGTCGAGGCCGAGCTCGGTGCGGATGCGCCGGCACGCCTCGACGCCGTCCATCTCCGGCATCACCACGTCCATGAGCACCGCGTCGACCGGCTCGACCTTGAGGATGCCGATCGCCTCGGCGCCGTTCGAGGCCTCGATGACCTCGTAGTCCGGCTGCGCCAGCACCTGGCGCACCAGCATGCGGTTGCTGCCCAAATCGTCGACCATGAGCACGCGCGCGGCGATGCGGTCGGATCGCTTCCTATCCGTCGAGCCCATTCTCGTCCCCATCGCGCGTTGCCCATCGCCCGTGGCGGCAAGACGAGCGCCCATCGATCGCGCGGCCGCGGCGCGCGTCGGCCCTTAATTCAACGAATCCTAATGCAGCGACCGAGTCCCGGGCAATGGTCGCGTGGACCCGAATTCCCGTATAGGTTGTGACTGGCCGTAGATTGACCGACGAATACGCGCAGGATTTCCGGGCCTGCGTCGGAACGCGAGTCGTAACGGCCGCGACCACGACGCCGCCCGCGCGGGCTTGGAAGCGGAGTCCGGATCCGTCAGCCGACCCGGTAGCCCTGGAGGATCTTGATGTAGTTGGCGCGCTCGAACGCCTCCTTGTCCTCGACGTTGGCGAGGCTCATGCGCCCGCGCACGCGCTCGAGCGTGTCGAGGTCGCGCACATGGAGCCATTCGACCAGCCCGTCGAGCAGCACCTTGGCATGGTCGAGGCCGTGGCGCAGGAGGGCCGAGGTGGTCATCGCCACGTCGGCGCCGGCGAGAAGATATTTCACCACCTCGTCGGCGCTCTCGACCCCGGTGCTCGCGCCGAGCGACGCCTTGACGCGTCCCGCGAGCACGCCGATCCACAGAAGCGGGAGGCGGATTTCGCGCGCCGAGCTGAGCTCGAGGTCCGGCTGCACGGCGAGACGCGCGAGATTGATGTCGGGCTGATAGAAGCGGTTGAACAGCACGAGCCCATCGGCCCCCGCGCGATCGAGCTCGAGCGCCATGTGGCCGATCGAGCTGAAATAGGGGTTGAGCTTGACCGCGACCGGAATCTTCACCGCCTCCTTCACCGCGCGCAGGATGTCGAGGTAGCGCCGCTCGACGTCGCGGCCCGCGAGCGCGGGATCGGCGGGGACGAAATAGACGTTGAGCTCGAGCGCGTGCGCACCCGCGTCCTCGATCTCGCGCGCGTAGCCGATCCAGCCGCGGTTGGTGACGCCGTTGAGGCTCGCGATCACCGGAATCTCGAGCGACGCCGCCGCGCGCCGCAGCACGTCGAGATAGCGCCCCGGACCCACGGCGTAGGACGCCGAGGTGGGGAAATAGCTCAACGCCTCGGCGTAGCCGTCGCGCCCGATCGTGACCAGGTTCTCGATCAGCTCGCCCTCGTGCTCGATCTGCTCCTCGAAGATCGACGGCATGACGACGGCGCCGACGCCCAGATCCTCGAGCCGGCGCAGATTGCCGAGCTCGCGCGTAAGCGGGGAGGCGCTCGCGACCAGCGGGTTCCTGAGCGTCAATCCGAGATAGCGTGTCGAGAGGTCCATGGCCGCACCGCTCCTTCTCCCAGCTGGGGCTCAGGCCCCGGCGTCCTGCGCCTCGCGCGCGACCTCGGCCCCGTCGTCGAGGGCTGCGAGCGCCTCGTAGCTCTTGTACTTCTCCGACGTCGCCGCCTGCGCCTGGCGCAGGAGCGCGTCGGCCTCTTGCGGGCGCGCGATCGCCAGCGCCCGGTAGCGCAGCTCGTTATAGGCGTAAGCCTTGAAGGGCACGGTCGGGCGCGGCGAGTCGAGCCGGAACGGCTTCTCGCCCGCGGCGCGCATGGCGGGGTTGTAGCGCAAGAGCGGCCAGTAGCCCGACGCGACCGCGAGATTCTGCTGCTTCATGCCCTTCCGCATGTCGATGCCGTGGGCGATGCAGTGGCTGTAGGCGAGGATGAGAGACGGGCCGTCATAGGCCTCGGCCTCGCGGAACGCATCCAGGGTCTGCTGCGGGTTGGCGCCCATGGCGACCTGGGCCACGTAGACGTTGCCGTAAGCGATCGCCTGGAGGGCCAAGTCCTTGCGCGGCACGCGTTTCCCGGCGGCGGCGAATTTCGCGATCGCCCCCAGCGGGGTGGCCTTGGAGGACTGGCCGCCGGTGTTCGAATAGACCTCGGTATCGAGCACCAGCACATTGACGTTGCGTCCGGTCGCAAGCACGTGGTCGAGCCCGCCATAGCCGATGTCGTAGGCCCAGCCGTCCCCACCCACGATCCACACGCTGCGCCGCACGAGATGATCGACGACCGAGAGGAGATCGCGCGCCGCCTCGCTTCCGGGGGCCAGCTTCAAGAGCCGCACCTTGAGCTCGGCCACGCGCACGCGTTGGGCGCGGATTTCCGACTCCCGGATCTGCGGCGCCGCCAGGATCTCGTCCACCATCGCGGCGCCGAGCTCGGGCGCGAGCGATTTCAGGAGCCGGCGTGCCAATTCGACGTGCTGGTCGGCCGCGAGGCGGAAGCCGAGGCCGAACTCGGCGTCGTCCTCGAAGAGCGAATTGGACCAGGCAGGCCCGCGCCCGTCCTTGTCCTTGCTCCACGGCGTCACCGGCAAGTTGGCGCCGTAGATCGACGAGCAGCCGGTCGCGTTCGCGATCATCGCGCGGTCGCCGAAGAGCTGCGAGAGGAGTTTCAGATACGGCGTCTCGCCGCAGCCGGCGCAAGCACCGGGGAACTGGAACAGCGGCTCGAGGAATTGGACGCCGCGTACGTTCGCGAAATCGACGCGCGCGCGGTCGTTGATGGGGAGGCGCTCGAAGAACGAAACATTCGCGCGCTCGGCCTCGACGCGCGGCCCCTTGGCCTCGAGGTTGATCGCCTTGACGCCCGGGTCGACCGGGCTCAGCGCCGGGCAGGCCTCGACGCAAAGGCCGCAGCCGGTGCAATCCTCGACGTAGAACTGGAGGCTGAAGCGCACGTCGGGGTAGCCGCGCGCGTTGACCGGCGCCGATTTGAAGCTCTCGGGGGCGGACGCGAGGCGCGTGCGGTCGTAGTATTTCGCGCGGATCACGCTGTGCGGGCAGACGAAGCTGCATTGGCCGCACTGAATGCACAGATCGGGGCGCCAAAGCGGCGCCTCGTCCGCGACGTTGCGCTTTTCCCAGGCCGAGGTGCCGGAGGGGAAGGTGCCGTCGACCGGCATGCGGCTCACCGGAATTTCGTCGCCGCGGCCCTCGAACATCGGCGCCACCACGTCGCGCACGAACTCGGGTGCCGTCGCCGGCACCGCGGGCGGCCGCTCGAAGCGGCTCGTCGCCTTGGCCGGCACCTCGACTTCGTGAAGGCGCGCGAGCGTCTCGTCGACCGCGCGGAAATTCTGCTGCACCACGGTCTCGCCCTTGGCACCGTAGCTCTTGCGGATCGATTTCTTGATGCGCTCGATCGCCTGGTCGTGGGGGAGTACGCCCGAAAGCGCGAAGAAGCAGGTCTGGAGCACGGTGTTGGTGCGGCCCTTGAGGCCCACCTCCTGGGCGACCTTGGAGGCGTCGATGACGAAGAATTTGAGCTTCTTCGCGAGAATAGTCTCTTGCACCGAGCGCGGCAGGCGCTCCCACACGGCGTCGGGCCCGTAGGGACTGTTGAGGAGGAAGGTGGCGCCCGGAGCCGCCAGGCGCAGCACGTCCTGACGCGCGAGGAAGTGGAACTGGTGGCAGCCCACGAAATTGGCGCGCTCGATGAGATAGGGAGCGTGGATCGGCTGCGGCCCGAAGCGCAGATGCGAGATCGTCTGGGCGCCCGATTTGTGGGAATCGTAGACGAAATAGCCCTGGGCGTAGAGGCCGGCTTCCTCGGCAATGATCTTCACGCTGTTCTTGTTGGCGCCGACCGTGCCATCCGCACCCAACCCGTAGAACACCGCCTGCACCAGATCCGGCGGTTCAATCCGGAAGGTCGCGTCCGGCTCAAGACTCGTGTGAGACACGTCGTCGTTGATACCAACAACAAAGCTGTTGAGCGGCTCCGGCCTACGCAATTCGTCGAACACTGCCTTGGCGAGCGACGGGTTGAAGTCCTTCGACGACAGCCCATATCGGCCGCCAACAATGATCGGCATGCCCTGCCAATGGCCGCGCGCCGCCGCCTGCCCAATCGCCGTGACGACATCCAGATAAAGCGGTTCGCCTGGCGCGCCGGATTCCTTCGTCTGCTCCAGCACAGCGATGGCACCGGCGCTCTTCGGCAATGCCGCGAGGAAAGCGCCGGTGTCGAACGGCCGATACAGCCGCACCTGCATAACCCCAACGCGCTCGCCGCGTTCGTTCAGTGCGGAGACGGTGGCTTGGACCGTCTCGGTGCCAGACCCCATCATGACAATGACGCGGTC
>DATJLQ010000021.1:0-21885 GCA_035509415.1 Alphaproteobacteria bacterium | reverse complement strand
CGCTTCGTCCAGCAGGCGATCGAGTACGAATCGCGGCGCCAGGTCGACCTCATCGAGGCGGGGGGTGCCGTCGCGCAGCAGACGCGCCTGTTCGATTCGAAGCGCGGCGAGACGCGCGAGATGCGCTCGAAGGAGGAGGCGCACGATTACCGCTATTTCCCCGATCCCGATCTCCTGCCGCTCGAGCTCGAGCCGGCCTGGGTCGAGGGGATCAAGGCGTCGTTGCCCGAATTGCCGGACGCGAAGAAGGCGCGTTTCGTCAAGGCGTATGGGCTCGGCGCTTATGACGCGAGCGTGCTGGTCGCCGACCGCGCGAGTGCGGCCTATTTCGACGCGGTCGCGAAAGGGCGCGACGGCAAGCAGGCGGCGAACTGGGTGAGCTCGGAGCTGTTCGGGCGCTTGAACAAGGCGGGGAAGGGGATCGAGGACTCGCCGGTCTCGCCCGAGGCCCTCGGCGGGCTCATCGATCTCATCGCGGACAACACGATTTCGGGCCGCATCGCCAAGGACGTGTTCGACGAGATGTTCGAGACCGGGAAGTCCGCGGCCGCCATCGTCGAGGCCAAGGGGTTGAGGCAGATCACCGACACGGGCGCCATCGAGGCCGCGATCGCGAAAGTGATCGCGGACAATCCGGGCCAGGTCGAGCAGTACAAGGGCGGGAAGCAGGGCGTGGTCGGCTGGCTCGTCGGCCAGGTGATGAAGGCGACCGGTGGGAAGGCCAACCCGAAGCTCGTCAACGAGCTATTGCGCAAAGCGCTCGAGGGCTGACGAGCCCAACGAATCAGCGCTCTCGACTGCATCCTTCAAGACGCTTCGCTCTTCAGGATGACGTCGAAAGAAAAAATGCCTGCCTCACCCTCCAGAGGTGCAAGGCACCGTCTCGAAGGGCGAGGCAAGCAATGGTAGGCGTCGAAGCGTTACGGCTTCGCGATGTGCCAGACGCCGCGGAAACCGTCGCCGGTCGCGTCGCCGGGCGCCTTGTCCTTGAACCAGCCGTAAAGGGGCTTGCCCTTGTAGGCCCACTGGTAGGTGCCGTCGTCGCGCTTGACGACCGACCAGTCGCCCGAGCCCGCGTCGCTGCTATAGGCCCTGAGCGGCGGCCAGGCCTTGGCGCACGGGCCGTTGCAGTTCGACTTGTCGGGCCCGTCCTTGTCGAAGGTATACATCGTCATTTTGTTCACGTCGGTGAGCGCGGGCCCCTTCGAGGTCTCGCGCACGACCGCCGGATTGGGCACGACGCACGCGGCCGTCATCGCCAAGAGCAGTGCCGCGCCCGCCAGCATCGCAAAACGCATTTTTGCCTCCCGTTGTTGAAACCCGGTGTTGAAGGAAGAGGTCGAGATCAGATGTCGAAATCCGACGTCGCGTTCCGGTGTCGAGGGACCGGGATCGGATTCCCCACGCCATTACCGACGGATCGTCCCGCCCCATCAAAGCACAAATCCGTGATCGGGCGCCATGGCATTGGAAGCGTCCCGGATGTCAAGAAACGCCCCGGGTGCCGCGAAACGGCCGCCGCCGTGGCGCCGGGCCGCATTGCGCGCCATAAGCGAATTGCAATATTCTCGCCGCGGGCACGCAAAGGCGGCTCGTCGGCGGCGTCCGAAGGGGGCGAGCGATGCTGATTTTCCGGCAACTCTTCGACCCGGCTTCCTCGACCTACACCTATCTCCTGGGCGACGCGAAAAGCGGCGTCGCGGTCGTGATCGACCCGGTGTTCGAGCAGGTGCGGCGCGACGCGGCCTTGATTTCCGAGCTCGGGCTCGAGCTCGCCTGGAGCCTCGAGACCCACGTGCATGCGGACCACGTCACCGCGGGCTGGCTGTTGCGCGAGCGCACCGGCTGCAAGCTCGCACTCGCCGAGGCGGCGGGCCCCGAGTGTGCGGACCGCGCACTCGCCCATGGCGACCGCATCGCCTTCGGCGCGCGTTATCTCGAGGTACGCGCGACGCCGGGCCACACCAACGGCTGCTTGACCTACGTGCTCGACGATTGGAGCCGCGCCTTCACCGGCGATTGCCTCTTGGTGCGCGGGAGCGGGCGCACCGATTTCCAGCAAGGCGACGCGCGCCTCCTCTATCGCTCGGTGCACGCGCAGATCTTCTCGCTGCCGAAGGATTGCCTCCTCTATCCGGCGCACGATTATCGCGGCCTCACGGCGACGACGGTCGAGGAGGAGCGGCACTTCAACCCGCGCCTCGGCGGCGCCATCGGCGAGGAGGATTTCGCGGGCTTCATGCGCAACATGTCGCTGCCGCATCCGAAGAAGATCGACCTCGCGGTGCCGGCGAACTTGAAATGCGGCCGGCCCGCGGATGTGGGGGCGGCGGAAGCGGCGGCCGATCCCGCGGCGGCCGAGCAGGATTGGGCGCCGCTCACCTACACTTTCGCCGGCATCTGGGAGATCCAGCCCGAGACTCTCGAGGAGCAGGGCAATCGCGTCCAGATTCTCGACGTGCGCGAGGCGGATGAGTTTTCAGGCCCGCTCGGCCACATCGAGGGTGCGATGCTGATCCCGCTCGGCGAGCTCGCGCGGCGCACAAGCGAGCTCGGGCGCGACCGGCCGATCGTCGCCGTATGCCGCTCGGGGGCGCGCTCGGCCCAGGCGCTCACCATCCTGCGTCAAGCGGGATTGAACGCCTGCGCCAATCTCGCGGGCGGCATGCTGCGTTGGCGCGCCGACGGCCGCGCGGTCGAGGCGGGAAAATCGCTCGGCTAGGTCGAGGTCTCGTTTCGAGGCGCGCGCGGCCGATCTCCGTCAGTCGCGCGCGAGGGACCGCGTCATAGCTCGTCGGTGCGGCTCGCGGGGAAGCGCACCGTGACCGTGGTGCCGACCCCCGGCCGGCTCTCGATCGCGAGCGTGCCCTGGTGCAGCTCGACGAGGCGCCGCGTCAGCGCGAGCCCGATGCCCGCCCCCTCGTATTTGCGCTCGAGCGCCCCGTCCACTTGCCGGAACGGCTCGAGGGCGAGGACGATCTGGTTCGGGTCCATGCCGATCCCGGTGTCGCGCACCGTGAGCTCGATGGCGCGATCCTCGTTGCGCGCGGCGCCGATGTCGACGCGCCCGCCGGCGGGCGTGAACTTGATCGCATTCGAGATCAGATGGTCGACGATGCGCTGCACCTTGGCCGCGTCGGCGATGAGGAAGGGGAGGCGCTCGACCGCGACCTCGAGCGTGAGGTCCGCGCGCTCGGCCTGGGGCTTGACCGCGGCCGCGGCGCGGGTGACGAGGTCGCCGAGATCGACGAGCGTTTCCTTGAGCGTGAGCTCGCGCGCCTCGAGGCGCGAGAGATCGATGATGTCGTTGACGATGTCGAGCAGGCGCCGGCCGCTTTCCCCGATGTGGCGCACATAGTCCCGGTACTCGGCGCGACCCAACGGCCCCAGCGTCTCGCCCTGCATCAATTCGGCGAAGCCGATCACGGCATTGAGCGGCGTGCGCAGCTCGTGGCTGATGCAGGCGACGAACTCGGCCTTGGCGCGGTCGGCCGCCTCGGCGCGCGCCAGCGCTTCGCGCAAATGGCGCTCGGATTCCGACGGCTCGGCGACCGGCTCGGCGAACACGAGGATGTTCGCGGGCTTGCCGTCGGCGTCGTGCATCACGATCGCCCGGTTTTTGACGGGCACGAGGCTGCCGTCCTTGCGCATGTAGCGCTTCTCCAGGAGGACCGCGGCGCTCTCGGCTTTCTTCAGCCGGTTGATCTGGGCGATGTTCACGCGCAGGTCGTCGGGATGCGTGATCGTGCCCATGGGGCGATGGCGCAGCTCGTCGCGCGTATAGCCCGTGATCGCGCAAAAGGACGCGTTGGCGTCCAGGATCGTGCCGCCGGAATCCATGATCACGACGCCGTAGGGCGCTCCGGTGAAGGCGATCCAGAGCTCGGCGGCCATCCGCGCCGATCCGCTCGCATTGGCAAAAGCATCGCTCATGGCCCGCTCCGTGAGTTGAACGGAACCCCCACTTCAACCGTTTGTTCGGCTTGTAACGCGACCCGCCGCGACGCAAGTGAGCATCCCCGGATGCGGCCTGCGCCGGCCCCGAGGGCCGAGCGTTGCGGCGGTCGCGTTGAAAGATCGTTACCCGGGTGCGGGATGCAAGCCGCTACGAGCGGCCGGATCGGGCCAAATTGGGTCTATTTCGGGCCAAGCAGCGGCCCGGGCTCGAAGCGCTGGCGGTATTCCTGGGGCGTGGTGCCGAGGCGGCGCTGAAAGGCGCGGCGCATGCCGGCGGCGCTGCCGAAGCCCGCGCGCGCGGCGACCTGCTTCGAGGACAGTGCCTTGTTCTCGAGCAGGCGGCGCGCCTCGTCGAGGCGCGCGAGCTCGACGAAGTCGGCCGGCGTCAAATGGGTCTCCTGGCGGAACAGGCGCGTGAAGCTGCGCCGGCTCATGCCCGCGCGCTGCGCCAATCGATCGATGGTGCATTTCGCGCGCAGGTTCTCGAGCACCCAGGCCTCGACCTTCCGGATCGCGGGCTGGATCGCGACCTCGGCCGCGAGATAGGCGCTGTATTGCGATTGGCCGCCCGGCCGCTTCAGGAACAGCACCAGCCGGCGCGCGACGCCCAACGCGACCTTGTGGCCCAGATCCTCCTCGATCATCGCGAGCGCCAGATCGATGCCCGACGACACGCCGGCCGAGCTGTAGAGGTGCCCGTCGCGGATGAAGATCTTGTCGGGCTCGACGATCGCCTTGGGGCAGGTCGTGGCGAGGCGCTCGGTCGCGTCCCAATGGGTCGTGACGTGCTTGCCGTCGAGCAGCCCGGCGGCGGCGAGCGCGAAGGCGCCGTGGCAAATGGCGCCGAAGCGGCGCACCTTGGTCGCGTGCCGGACCAGCCACGCCTTGACCTCGGGCCGATTGCCGTACTCGTCGATCGCGTAGCTGCCCGCGACCAGGAGCGTGTCGATCGCATGGTCCGGGTCGGCGATGGTCCGGTCGGGCATCAGGCGCGCGCCCGACGAGCCCGAAATCGGCTCGGCGTCGATGCCGATGATTTCGAGCTCGTAGGGCGACTTCCCGTCGTTGACGCGCGGCACTTCGGCGAACGCGTCGAGGACGCCGGTCACCTCGAGCAGGATCGTATCCGGAAACGCGAGGATCGAGACGCGCATGGCGCAACTCCCCGATCGCGGAAAACGTTTCTTCGAGCACCGTCGGGTCCGGCCGCGCCGCGCCGTGCGCTCAGTCGCGAGCGCGGGCCTCAGCCCTTCTTCAAGAGCGTCGCCGCCTCGACCGCGAGGTAGGTGAGGATGCCGTCGGCACCCGCGCGCTTGAACGCCATCAGCGTCTCGAGCACCACCCGGTCGTTCTCGAGCCAGCCGCGCTCGACCGCCCCCTTGAGCATCGCGTACTCGCCCGACACCTGATAGACGAAGGTCGGCATGGCGAACGCGTCCTTCACGCGCCGCACGATGTCGAGATAAGGGAGGCCCGGCTTCACCATCACCATGTCCGCCCCCTCGGCCACGTCGAGCGCGACTTCGCGCAACGCCTCGTCCGAATTGGCCGGGTCCATCTGGTAGGTGCGCTTGTCGCCCTTGAGCGCCTTGATCGAGCCGATCGCGTCGCGGAACGGCCCGTAGAACGCCGACGCGTATTTCGCCGCATACGACATGATGCGCACATGCTCGAAGCCGTGGACGTCGAGGGCGGCGCGGATGGCCCCCACGCGTCCGTCCATCATGTCCGAGGGGGCGATGATGTCGCAGCCCGCCTTCGCCTGCACCAACGCCTGGCGGCACAGCACCTCGACCGTCTCGTCGTTGATCACGTATGGTCCGCCCGGACCGGGGCGCAAGAGCCCGTCATGGCCGTGGCTCGTGTAGGGATCGAGCGCCACGTCGCACAAGATGCCGGTCTCGGGATAGGCCTTCTTCAAGGCCCGCACCGCGCGGCAGACGAGATTGTCGGGGTTGAGCGCTTCGCTGCCGTCCTCGTCCTTGAGCTTCGCGTCGGTCTGCGGGAACAGCGCCACGCACGGAATACCGAGCTCGACCGCCGCGCCGACCGCGTCCACCAGGCGATCGACCGAATGGCGCGCGACGCCGGGGAGGGACGGGATCGGCTCCGAGAGGCCGCGCCCGTCGCGCACGAAAAGCGGCCAGATGAAATCGTCCGCCGAAAGCCTGTTCTCGGCGACCAGACGCCGGGTCCAGCCGTCGATCCGGCTGCGGCGCAGGCGCACGCGCGGGTAAGCGCCGAGGGCGCGCGTCTCCGCGGCGGGTGCCGCGCGCGTCTCCTTGCGGGGCTTCGATTGGTCGTTCATGAGGCGGGAGTATCGCGCAGAACGGGCCGCGAGGCCAGGGGCCGTCATCCTTCGGGACGCCGCGGCGCGCGGCCTTTGACAGGCGGGGCACCCCCGCTATGATCTGCCCCGGCCAAAATGGCGAGCGGGGGGACATGTCCGGTTTCGGCCTCACCTCGGAGCAGCGCGCGTTCCAAGAGGCGGCCCACGCGTTCGCGGCGGCCGAGTTCGCGCCCCATGCCGCGCGTTGGGACGAAGAGAAGATCTTCCCCGAGGACGCGTTACGCAAGGCGGCCTCGCTCGGCTTCGCCGCCATCTATGTGCGCGAGGATGTGGGCGGTGCGGGCCTCTCGCGCCTCGATGCGGCGCTCATCTTCGAGGAGCTCGCCGCTGCCTGCACCTCGACCGCGGCCTATCTCTCGATCCACAACATGGTCGCCTGGATGATCGACCGCTTCGGCGACGACGCCCAACGCGCGAGATGGATTCCGCGCCTCGCCAAGATGGAAATCTTCGCGAGCTATTGCCTGACCGAGCCGGGTTCGGGCTCGGATGCCGCGAGCCTTTCGACGCGCGCCGACCGCGCCAACGATCCCGACGGCGCGCATTACGTGCTCAATGGCACCAAGGCCTTCATCTCGGGCGGCGGGCGCAGCGATCTCTACGCCGTCATGGCGCGTACGGGCGGCAAGGGCGCCAAGGGAATCTCGACGCTCCTGGTCGAGCGCGAGACGGCCGGCCTCTCGTTCGGGAAGCAGGAGCGGAAGCTCGGGTGGAACAGCCAACCCACCTCGATGGTGATGTTCGAGAACTGCAAGGTGCCGGCGAAAAATCGCCTCGCCTCCGAGGGCGAGGGATTCAAGATCGCGATGATGGGGCTCGATGGCGGGCGGGTGAATATCGGCGCCTGCTCGTTGGGCGCCGCACGCGCCTGCCTCGATTCCGCGCGCGAGCATATGAAGGTGCGCGCGCAGTTCGGGAAGACGCTCTCGGAATTCCAGGCGCTGCGCTTTCGCCTCGCCGACATGGCGACCGAGCTCGAGGCGGCGCGGCTCATGGTCCATCGCGCGGCCGCGATGTTGGATGCGGGCGATCCGGACGCGACCCTCCAGTGCGCCATGGCCAAGCGCTTCGCGACCGACGTCGGCTTCAAGATCTGCGACGAGGCGCTCCAGCTCCATGGCGGCTACGGCTATCTCAAGGATTTCCCGGTCGAGCGCTTCATGCGCGACGCGCGCGTGCATCGCATCCTCGAGGGCACCAACGAGATCATGCGCACGATCGTCGCGCGCCGCTTGCTCGACGATTGAGGGCGGGCTCGCGGGATGACCGAAGCGCCGAAGCCGAAAGAGAGCGATCCCAAGCGCGCCGAGATCCTGTTCGCGCGCCGCGGGCCGCTCGGCCTCATCACGCTCAACCGGCCCGAAGCGCTCAATGCGGTGACGCTCTCGATGATCCGCTCGCTCGCCGCGCGCTTCGACCGCTGGGAGAAGGATGCGCGCCTGCGCGCGATCGTGATCCGGGGTGCGGGTGAGCGCGCCTTTTCGGCGGGCGGCGACATCAAGGCGCTTTACGAATCGCGCGCCAAGGGCGACCGCGCGCTCGCCGCCACCTATTACAGCGAGGAATATCCCCAGAACCGGCGCGTGTTCCGCTATCCGAAGCCCTACATCGCATTGATCGACGGCATCGCCATGGGTGGTGGGGTCGGCCTCTCGGTCCACGGCTCCCATCGGGTCGCGACCGAGCGCACGCTCTTCGCCATGCCCGAAACCGGCATCGGCCTGTTCCCCGACGTGGGCGGGAGCTATTTCCTGCCGCGCCTTCCGGGCGAGATCGGCATGTATCTCGGCCTCACGGGCGCCAGGCTCAAGGCGGCGGATTGTCTCTATACGGGCATTGCGACCCACTATGTGCCGTCGGCGCGGCTCGAGGAACTGGTTGGGGCGTTGGCGGACGCGGATTGGCGCGAGGGTCGCGTTGCCGCGAGCGCCGTGCTCGACCGCTTCGCCGAGGATGCTGGGCCGCCGCCGCTTGCGACCCAACGCGCCGCCATCGACCGCTGCTTCAAAGCCGCCTCGGTCGAGGCGATCCTGGCGGCGTTGGGACGCGAAGGCTCGGAATGGGCGGCGGGCGTGGCGGCCACGATCGCGACCAAATCGCCTACCTCGCTCAGGCTCACCTACCGCCAGCTCCGCCTCGGGAAGTCGCTCGATTTCGAGGCCGCGATGGCGATGGAGTACCGTCTCTGCCAATATTGCATGGACGGGCACGATTTCTACGAAGGCGTGCGCGCCGCCGTGATCGACAAGGACAACAAGCCGAAATGGCAGCCGGCGTCGCTCGCCGACGTGTCGGACGCGGACATCGAGCGCGCCTTTCTGCCGCGCGCCGACGATCTCAGCTTCGAATGAGGTTTCGACTGCGCACCCGACAATGCCGCGCCTTGTCGTCCTCCCGTCCAAGGGGGAAGGATCGGGAGAATGAATCGGGGAAAGATCGGAATGGGCGGAACGGCGGATAAATCTGAGTCCTCGTCCGTCGCATTGCCCCTCCCCCCTTGAGGGGGAGGGTGGGGTGGGGGGTAATGAAGCGCTTGGAACGGAACCGAGAAGACCGGGATGCCAAACAGGGAGCGCCACCATGAGCAGGATCGGATTCATCGGGCTCGGCAATATGGGCGGGCCCATGCTGCGCAATCTCTTGAAGGCGGGCCACGAGGCGAAGGCGTTCGACGTGGTGCCGAAACTCCTCGACGCGGCCAAGGAAGCGGGCGCCGATCCTGCCAAGAGCGCCGGCGACGCCGCGCGCGAGGTCGACGCGGTCTTGACCATGCTGCCCGCGGGCCAGCATGTGCGCGAGGTCTATCTCGGTGCCGGCGGCGTGCTCGCCTCGGCGCGCAAGGACACACTCCTCATCGATAGCTCGACCATCGATGTCGAAACCGCGCGCGCGGTCTCGGCGGCGGCAAGCGGCAAGGGCCTCGACATGGTGGATGCCCCGGTCTCGGGCGGGGTCGCGGGCGCGGCCGCGGGCACGCTCACCTTCATGGTGGGCGGGTCGGATGCGGCTTTCGCGCGCGCCGAACCGTTGCTCAAGCTCATGGGGAAGGCGATCGTCCATGCGGGTGCCGCGGGCAACGGCCAGGCGGCCAAGATCTGCAACAACCTCATGCTCGGAATCGAGATGATCGCGGTGAGCGAGGCGTTCGCGCTCGCGGCGAAGCTCGGCCTGGCGCCCGAGAAGCTGTTCGAGATCAGCTCGAAATCCTCGGGCCAATGCTGGTCGCTCACGAATTACTGCCCCGAGCCGGGCTTGGTGCCGACCGCACCTTCGAACCGCGACTTCGCGCCCGGCTTCACGGTCGCGATGATGCTCAAGGATTTGCGCCTCGCGCAGCAGGCGGCGGGCGGGGCGAACGTGTCCTCGCCCCTCGGCGCGGTCGCCGCGGCGCTCTATGAGCTCCATAGCGGCAAGGGCCACGCCGGGCTCGATTTCTCCTCGATCATCCGCATGATCAAGGGCGAGGCGTGAGAGCCTGAAATGTTTAGGGCCTCATCCTTCGAGACGCGCCCTGTCGGGCGCCCTCAGGATGAGGCCCTGATTTCTCCGTCCCGATCCTCATCCTGAGGAGCAATCGTCAGATTGCGTCTCGAAGGATGAGGCGCTCGGCCGCCCTTCAGTTGTCGAACAGCTCGGCGCCGTTCTGGACCCGCGCCGCCAGCGCGTGGCGCAGCTTGCCGAGCGCCTGGCGCTCGATCTGGCGGATGCGCTCCTTGGTGACGCCGAAATCCTCGCCGATGTCGGAGAGGGTGGTCTTGTCGTCGCCCAGGAAACGGCTCTTGATGATGGAGCGCTCGCGGTCGGTGAGCGTGTCCATCGCCTGATGCAGCCACTCGATCTGGACCTTGCGGTCGTGCCGGCTGGCCACTGTCGCCTCGGGATTGGGCCGCGCGTCGGGGATCAGATCCTGGATTTCAAGCGAATCGTCCTCGCCGATGCCGAGATTGAGCGACTGGTCGGGGCGCGCGAAATGGAGGTCGATGCGCTCGACGTCCGCGAGCGGCACGTCGAGCTCCTTCGCGATGCGCGCGCGGTCTTCGTCGGTCATGGTGCCGTCGGGGCGCACTTTCGCCTTGGAGCGCAGGCGCCACAGATTGAAGTAGACCCGGCGCTGGCTCGGCGTGGTCGCGACGCGCACGATCGACGCGTTGCGCATCATGTAGTTGCGGATCATGCGCACGATCCACCAGGTCGCGTAGGTCGAGAAGCGCACGTTGCGCTCGGGATCGAAGCGGAGGGCCGCCTCCATGAGGCCGATATTGCCCTCCTGCACGAGGTCGCCGCGCGGGATCGTGCTCGAGCGGTAACGCGACGCGATGCGCACGACGAGGCGCGTGTGGCTCTCGATCAGCTCGTTGAGCGCGCGCTCGTCCTTGCTGTCGCGCCAGCGCCGGCCGAGATTCTGCTCGTACTCGCGCTCGAGATAGGGGGCGTCCATGGCGGCCGCGATATAGCGCCGGTCGCTGCGCTCGGTGTCCTTGGTATTGGCGATGCTCATCCTGTCCCACCCTCGCGGCCGTCGCGGGAAGCGCCTGTTGGGCGGCCACGCGCTGTTGCCTTGTGAAAAGAATGCGCCATATTGCTGGGCACGGCGGCCGGCCCAGGCTCGGCCGGCAAGTTCTGTTCGGTGCCCCGGGTTGGGGCCGAACGCGGCCCAGGCCCAAGGTTGACTTTTTGTATCGAGTCGATACAGTAGTCGCCGAGGGGGATGCAGGCAAGAATAATATCGAGTCGAAAATAGAATTCATGGCACCCATGCAGGACGGGCATACCGGTCCAAGTGTCGCCAGCGAAATTGCCGAGACTCTCGATCGGCTTGGCCGGGCGGCCCATGCGCTTCAATTCGTTCAAGGGCTTAACCCCGCCCAGTGGGAGGCGCTGCGGTTCCTTGGGCGCGCGAACCGCTATTCGCGCTCGCCGAGCAGTCTCGCCGAATATCTCGGCACCACCAAAGGGACCACGTCCCAGACGCTACGCGCCCTCGAGAGCAAGGGCTATGTGACGCGCTGCCGGGACTGCAACGACCGGCGCGGCATCAGCCTCGAGCTCACGACCGAGGGCCGCGAGCTCCTGGCGAACGACCCGTTGCGCGACATCGAGCGCGCGGTCGCGGCCCTGCCCGACGAGTGCGCGAGCCAGCTTGCCAAGGGATTGACCCGCGTCCTCGCCAATATCCGCGGCCGCTGCCGCCAGGGCGAGTTCGGCGTCTGCGCGCGCTGCAACCACCTGGTCCCCTTGAGCGCCGACGGGGCGGCGCGTTGCGGGCTTACCTCCGACACGCTCACCAAGGACGAGTCGGAGCAATTGTGCGTCAATTTCTCGGCCTGCGCGCGCGATCCCGAAAAGCCCGCCACCCAATTCCCCGCCGACACCGACTAAGTCCCCGAATTCCTGGAAACCCGCTCCGATCCGCGGGCCGGACCCTTGCCCGGCGCGGACGCGGCCGCTAAGACTTGAGCAATGCCGCGGCCGGGGCGATGCCGCGCGATCGATGGGGACCATGGCGCAACGCTCGACAGTGCCGGACGGCTCGGGGGCGGAGGGCTCGGCGGACGCTTGGCTCGCGCGGCTGCTCGCGGGCGATCGCGCGGCCTTGGCGCGCGCGTTGACCGCGGTCGAAAGCGGCGGCGACGAGGCGGCCGAGGTGCTGCGCGCGATCTACCCGAAACTCGGGCGCGCGCGCGTCGTGGGCGTCACCGGGGCACCGGGTGCCGGGAAATCGACCCTGGTCAGCGCCTATATCGGCGAGCTCAGGCGGCGCGGACAGCGGGTCGGCGTGGTAGCGGTCGATCCCTCGAGCCCGCTCACCGGCGGCGCCATCCTGGGCGACCGCATCCGCATGACCGGCCATAGCGGCGACGAGAACGTGTTCGTGCGCTCGCTTTCCTCGGGCGGCCATCTGGGCGGCCTCTCGCGCACGGCGAGCCGCGCCATCGACGTGATGGATGCCGCGGGCTGCGACCAGGTCGTGGTCGAGACCGTGGGTGCGGGCCAGTCCGAGGTCGAGATCGCCTCCATCGCCGAAACCAAAGTCCTGGTGACGGCACCCGGCCTCGGCGACGAGATCCAGGCGCTCAAGGCCGGCATCCTCGAAATCGCCGACGTGATCGTGGTCAACAAGGGCGACCTTCCGGGTGCCCGCCGCAGCGCGGCCCAGCTCGAGGCCATGCTCGGCTACGGCGAGGCGGGGGACGGCAAGGATTGGCGCGTGCCGGTCTTGCGCACGAGTGCCTTGCGCGGCGAAGGCGTCGGCGAGCTCGCCGATGCGATCGAGCGCCACGGAACATGGCTGCGCGCCGAGGGCTCGCGCTCGTCGGCGCGTCTCGATGCGCGCGGGCGCACGCGCCGGCTCATCGCGAGCCTGGCCGCCGAGGAAATGCGCGGCCGGATCGCGCGCGCGGAGTCCGCCGCGCTCGACGCCCTCTGCGAGTCCGTGCTCAAGGGCGAGGTCGGTTTCGAGGACGCGGTCGCGCGCGCGTTGGCGCTCGCAACGAAAGAGGACAAATCGTGACGCAGGCAAGGGAGCTTCGTTCATGTGCGGCGTGACCGCGATCTTCGCTTACGGCCAGGACGCGCCGCCGGTGGATGCCGCCGAGCTCGCGCGCATCAGCCGCGCCATGGCCGCGCGCGGGCCCGACGGCGCGGGCCAATGGCTGTCGTCGGACAAGAGAGTCGGCTTCGCGCACCGGCGTCTCGCGATCATCGACGTGCCCTACGGCGCCCAGCCCATGCACCTCAACGGCTCGGTCCAGGCCTCGGACGAGGACACGGTGATCAGCTTCAACGGCGAGATCTACAATTACCAGGCGCTGCGCGACGAGCTGATCGCGGCCGGCTATCCGGTCAAGTACCATTCCGACACCGAGGTGCTGCTGCACCTCTACAAGCGCCACGGCCGCGCCATGGTCGAGAAGCTGCGCGGCGTCTACGCGTTCGCGATCTGGGACGGCAAGCGGCGCGGCATGCTGGTGGCGCGCGACCATCTCGGCAACAAGCAGCTCTACATCTCGGACGACGGGCGCACCCTCAGGGTCGCGTCCCAGGTGAAGGCGTTGCTCGCGGGCGGCCGGGTCGACACCTCGCCCGAGCCGGCGGGCCATGTCGGCTTCTTCCTCTGGGGCCATCTGCCCGAGCCCTACACGCTGTTCCGCGGCATCCGCGCCGTGCCGGCGGGAACCACGATCTGGATCGACGGCCAGGGCCGCGCCGAGCGGCCTTACTACTCGCTCGCGTCCGAGCTCGCCGCGGCGCGTCCGGGTCCGGTCGACCTCCACGCGGCCCTGCTCGAGAGCGTGCGCTTCCATCTGGTGGCCGACGTGCCGGTCGGCTCGTTCCTCTCGGCCGGGCGCGATTCGACCGCGATCACGGCGCTCGCCACCGAGGCGCATGGCACCGATCTCAGGACCATCACGCTCGGATTCGACACGTTCCGCGGCGGCCCGCTCGACGAGACGCCGCTCGCCGAGGAGGTCGCGCGCACCCTCGGCACGCGCCACGAGACCTATTGGGTCGGGCGGCGCGGCTTCGAATCCGCGCACGACGACCTCCTGCGCGCGATGGACCAGCCGACGGTCGACGGCGTCAACACCTATTTCGTCGCGCGCGTCGCGCGCGAGGCGGGCATGAAGGTCGCCCTCTCCGGCCTCGGCGGCGACGAGCTGTTCGCGGGCTATGTGAGCTTCCGCCAGATCCCGCGCCTGGTTGGCGCGCTCGGCCCGCTGCGCGGCGTGGCCCCGCTGGGAAAGCTCATGCGCATCGTCTCGGCGCCGTTCTTGCGCCACATGACCTCGCCCAAATACGCGAGCCTGCTCGAGTACGGGGCGACGTACCCCGGCGCCTACCTCCTGCGCCGCGCCCTCTTCATGCCATGGGAATTGCCCGAGCTGCTCGACGGCGAGATGGTGCGCGAGGGCTGGCGGGCGCTCGACGCGTTGAAGCCGATCGAGGCCGCGATCGAGGGCGTCGAAGGGTCCCGGCTCAAGGTGATGGCGATGGAGATCGCGTCCGAGGTGCGCAACCGCCTGTTCCGCGACGGCGACTGGGCGGGCATGGCGCACTCGATCGAGATCCGCACGCCGTTCGCCGACGTGACGCTCCTGCGCCAGCTCTTGCCGGCGATCGTCGGGCCCAATCCGCCGACCAAGGAGAGCCTGCCGCGCGCCACGTCGCGCAAGCTCCCGGCGGCCATCTATGGGCGCCCGAAGACCGGCTTCGTCGCGCCGGTCGCGGAATGGATCCTCGGCGGCAACATTCCGTCGGGCGAGCGCGGCTTGCGCAGCTGGGCGCGCTACGTGCACGATGCCTGCTACCGCGTCGGCGCGCGCGCGGCGTGAGGCGCCGGGACGGGGACGCGTCATGACCCAAACTCTGTCCCAAGAAAAATCGCCCGCGCAACAAGCGACGCTGCCGGGCTCGCTCGAGACGGGTGGCCTCGGCGTGCGCCACCTGAAGCGCCTCTGGGCGCGCGCGATGGCGCAGCGCGCGGGTAGCGAAGGCGGCACGCCGGCGCGCGAGTTCGCGCTCGACAAGATCGTGCTTTACGGGCTCGGCCTCCCGCTCGAGGAAACGCTGCGGCACATCTACTCGGCGGCGCCGAGCTTCGCCGAGCTCGAGGCATGGATCGCGGCCGAATGCGGAGGAGCCGTCGACGCGGTTGCGGTCGCGCGCATCAATGCGGCGATCGCGGGCGAGCCGTACGATGAATATTGGCGCGCGCGGCTCGCGGCACTCGACGCCGAGCCGCCGGCGCTCTCCGCCGACGATCTCGCCTTCTTCGACGCGCAGGGCTACGTGATCCTGCGCAATGCGGTGCCGCGCGAGACGGCGCGCGCGGCGGAGAGCGTCATCTGGCGCCGCCTCGGCATGCGCCCCGACGCGCCCGAGGGCTGGTACCACAACAAGCTCGGCGCCGGCATCATGGTCCAGCTCCACCACGAGCCGGAGCTGCGCGCGACGCGCGCGAGCCCGCGTATCCGCAAGGCCTATGCGCAGCTGCTGGGGACCTCGGACATTTGGCTCACGATCGATCGCGCGGGCTTCAATCCGCCCGAGCGCGACAAGTGGCGCTTTCCCGGGCCGCGCCTCCATTGGGACGCGGACCTCACCCCGCCGCTCCGCTTCAGCCTGCAGGGCGTCCTCTATCTCACCGACACCGAGGCGGAGCAGGGTGCTTTCACCTGCGTGCCTGGCTTCCAGCGCCGGATCGACGCCTGGCTCGCGAGCTTGCCGCCGGGTGCGGATCCGCAGGCCCAGGATCTGGAGGCGCTCGGGCCGGTGGGCATCGCGGCGGGGGCGGGCGACCTGATCATCTGGGACGACCGGCTGCCCCATG
Source organism: Alphaproteobacteria bacterium (assembly GCA_035509415.1). GTDB lineage: Bacteria > Pseudomonadota > Alphaproteobacteria > JACZXZ01 > JACZXZ01 > DATJLQ01. The sequence goes on along the minus strand of DATJLQ010000021.1, from coordinate 6,247 downwards.
GGAGCCGCCCCAACCGCGGGCACTACCCGCGGATCGTCCAATATATCGCGGCCTTCCCAAGCGATTACGCCCTCGACGCGCGCTGAACCGCGGCGTGAGGCCGGGTGGGCGCCTGCCCACGCGCGCCCCCGATCGCGAGGTCCAATTGCCCTATTTACGCGCGAGGGGAACCGACCGTAAGCTTATCCGATAACAAGAGCGGACTTGACGAGTCAGAGCCGCGCCCGGGGGGAAATGGCATCCGTCGATTTGCGCAACGTTCGCAAGACCTTCGGCGCCACCGAAATCATCCATGGCGTTTCGATCGCGATCGAGGACGGCGAGTTCGTGGTCCTGGTCGGGCCGTCGGGTTGCGGCAAGTCGACGCTCTTGCGCCTCGTCGCCGGGCTCGAGGAGATCAGTTCGGGTGAGGTCGCGATCGGCGGGCGGGTGGTCAACAATCTCCCGCCCAAGGCCCGGGACATCGCCATGGTGTTCCAGAATTACGCGCTCTACCCGCATATGAGCGTGTTCGACAACATGGCCTTCAGCCTCAAGCTCGCCAAGGTCGCGAAGAGCGAGATCGAGGCCAAGGTCGCGCGCGCGGCCGAGATCCTGGGCTTGACCGACTATCTCGCGCGCTACCCGCGCCAGCTCTCGGGCGGCCAGCGCCAGCGCGTCGCGATGGGACGCGCGATCGTGCGCGACCCGCAGGTGTTCCTGTTCGACGAGCCGCTCTCGAACCTCGACGCGAAGCTGCGCGTCCAGATGCGCTCCGAGATCAAGGAGCTGCATCAGCGCCTCCACTCGACCTCGATCTACGTCACCCACGACCAGATCGAGGCGATGACCATGGGCGACCGCATCGTGGTCATGCGCGACGGCATCGTCGAGCAGACCGGAACGCCGCTCGACCTCTACGACCGGCCGGTGAACCCGTTCGTCGCGGGCTTCATCGGCTCGCCGGCGATGAACTTCATCGAGGGCCGCTTCGCGCCCAACGGACGCGCGGCGGTGATGGCGCCCGACGGCATCGCGCTTCCGGTCGCGACGAGGGGCGAGGCCGGGCGCAAGGTGATCTACGGCGTGCGGCCCGAGCATCTCGCGCTCGCGAGCGGCGAGGACGGGATCGCGGCCGAGGTCGTGCTGGTCGAGCCGACCGGCGCCGAGACGCTCATCGTGGCGCAGATCGGCGCGGCGCGCGTGCAGGCGCTCTTCAAGGAGCGTCACCGCTTCAAGCCCGGCGACCGCATTCGCCTGAGCGCGCATCCGGACGCCGTGCATCTGTTCGACGCCGAGGGGGGCGCGAGGATCGCGTGACCGGCGCGCGCGCGTGCGCCGGCCGACAGGGGAAAGCGCCGCCTCAAAGAGCCGGGGCGGACGCTTCGAAAGACAAGGCTCGATCGCGGTCGAAGGCCGAGAGGGGCCGGACCGGAACTGGAGTGGGAGGAAACCATGTCTAAGTTCACTCGTCGCGATATGTTCAAGCTCGGCGCGGGTGCCGCCGTGCTCGGCGCCACCGGGGCGCGCGTCGCCCCCGCACTCGCCGCCGAGTTCAAGCCCACGCCCGAGAAGGGTGCGAAGCTGCGCGTGCTGCGCTGGAAGCAGTTCGTGCCCGGCGACATCGCGTCCTTCATGGACAGCACGAAGAAATACACCCAGCTCACCGGCGTGCCCGTGCGCGTCGACACCGAGAGCTGGGAGGACGTGCGCCCGAAGGCGGCGGTCGCCGCCAACATCGGCGCCGGCCCCGACATCATCATCGGCACCAACGACGACCCGCACAAATTCCCCGAGAAGCTGGTCGAGCTCAACGACCTCGCCGACTATCTCGGCAACAAGTACGGCGGCTGGTACGACATGTGCCGCGCCTACGGCACGCACGGCAAGCGCTGGATCGCGCTGCCCCAGGGCATCAACGGCTCGTGCATCAACTACCGCATCGATGCGATGCACAAGGCCGGCTTCGAGAGCTTTCCCACGGACCATGCCGGGTTCCTCAAGCTGTGCCAGGGCCTCAAGAAGAACGGCTTGCCCGCGGGCTTCGCCCTCGGCCACGCGACCGGCGACGGCAATACCTGGTGCCACTGGGCGCTTTGGTCCCATGGCGGCAAGGTGGTCGACGCCAAGAGCAACGTGGTGCTCGATTCGCCCGAGACGGTCGCCGCCCTCGAATATGTGAAGCAACTCTACCCGACCTTCATCGAGGGCACGCTCAGCTGGCAGGACCCGAGCAACAACAAGGCGTTCCTCGCCGGCGACATCAGCATGACCGGGAACGGCATCTCGATCTACACGGTGGCCAAGAACTCGACCGACCCGAAGCTCCAGGCGATCGCCAAGGACATGGACCACGCCCATTTCCCGATCGGCCCGAGCGGCAAGCCGACCGAGCAGAACCTGATGCTCCAGGCCTTCGTCATGAAGTACACGAAGTACCCGCACGCGGCGAAGGACTATCTCCGCTTCATGTGGGAGAAGGAGCAGTACGATCCGTGGATGATCGCGTCCAACGGCTACGTGACGCAGCCGCTCAAGGCCTATGCGAGCAATCCGATCTGGACCGTCGACCCGAAGAACACGCCGTTCCGCGACGTGGCGGCGCTCTCGCTCCAGAACGGCTACGCGGGGCCGCTCGGCTACGCGTCCGCCGCCGTGATCGGCGACTTCATCGTGGTCGACATGTTCGCGTCCGCCGCCTCGGGCTCGAAATCGCCCAAGGACGCGGCCAAGGAAGCCTCCGACCGCGCCAAGCGCTACTACCAGGTCTGACGCGGCCGAGGGAGCGATAGACGGGGCGGGGGCGGTGCGCGTGGCGCGCCGCTCCCGATCCCTCGAGGGGCGCATGGTCGCGGAAAGCGGCAATCTCGAGATCGCGGCGGGTGCGAGCCAGGGCTGGCTCGCGCGCGCGATGCATGGGCGCGAGGTCCTGGGCTGGCTGTTCCTGCTGCCGGCGGCGGCGCTGCTTCTGGTCTTCCTCACCTATCCGCTCGGTCTCGGCATCTGGCTCGCGATGACCGACGCGACCTTGGGCGAGAGCGGCCATTTCATCGGCCTCGGGAATTACCTCTCGCTCTCCCGGGACGACGTGTTCTGGCTCTCGGTGTTCAACACCGCGCTCTATACCGGGGTCGCGAGCGTGATCAAGTTCGCGCTCGGGCTTTGGTTGGCGCTTTTGCTCAACGAGCACATTCCGTTCAAGTCGATCGTGCGCGCCGTGGTGCTTTTGCCCTTCATCGTGCCGACGGTGCTTTCGGCGATCGCCTTCTGGTGGATCTACGACAGCCAGTTCTCGATCATCTCGTGGCTGCTCGTGCGCCTCGGCCTCATCCACCAATACATCGACTTTCTGGGCGACCCGAACAACGCGCGCGCCTCGGTGATCGCGGCCAACATCTGGCGCGGCGTGCCCTTCGTCGCGATCACGCTGCTCGCGGGGCTGCAGACCATAGCCCCCTCGCTCTACGAGGCCGCGACCCTCGACGGAGCGTCTTCCTGGCAATGCTTCCGCCACGTGACGCTGCCGCTCTTGACGCCCATCATCGCGGTGGTGATGACCTTTTCGGTCTTGTTCACCTTCACCGATTTCCAGCTCATCTACACGCTCACGCGCGGCGGGCCGATCAACGCGACCCATCTCATGGCGACGCTCTCGTTCCAACGCGCGATCACCGGCGGCCATCTGGGCGAGGGGGCGGCGATCGCGGTCGCCATGATCCCGTTCCTCCTGGCCGCGATCCTGTTCAGCTATTTCGGGCTGCAGCGGCGCGCCTGGCAGCATGGCGGGAAGGACTGAGCATGGCGCGCGCGGCCGAGCATCGGGCGGGGATGGATTATCTGGTGTCGCTGCCGCGGCGCTGGGTCACGGTCTACCTGCCGCTCGGCGTCTTTCTCGTGGTGCTGCTGTTTCCGTTCTATTGGATGACCATGACCTCGTTCAAGACCAACGAGGAGCTCTACGACTACAAGACCTACAATCCCTTCTGGCTCGCGCACCCGACGCTCGCGAACTTCCACAAGCTCCTGTTCGAGACGGATTACCCGAACTGGCTCTGGAACACGGTGGTGATCTCGGTGCTGGCGACGTTCCTGTCGCTGTTCGCGAGCGTGTTCGCCGCCTACGCGATCGAGCGGCTGCGCTTCACCGGCGCGCGCTATGTGGGGGTCGCGATCTTCCTCGCCTATCTCGTGCCGCCCTCGATCCTGTTCATCCCGCTCGCGGTGATGGTGTTCCAGCTCGGCCTGTTCGATTCGATCTGGGCGCTGGTCTTGACCTATCCCACGATCCTCATTCCGTTCTGCACCTGGCTCCTCATGGGCTATTTCAAGTCGATCCCCTACGAGCTCGAGGAATGCGCGCTCATCGACGGCGCCACGCGGCTCCAGATCCTCTGGAAGATCATCCTGCCCTTGGCGGTGCCGGGCCTGATCTCGGCCGGCATCTTCGCCTTCACCCTCTCGTGGAACGAGTTCATCTACGCGCTCACCTTCATCTCGTCGTCGGAATTCAAGACCGTCTCGGTCGGCACCGTGACCGAGCTCGTCGAGGGCGACGTGTATCATTGGGGCTCGCTCATGGCGGGCGCGTTGGTGGGCTCGCTGCCGGTCGCGATCCTCTATTCCTTCTTCGTCGAGCACTACGTCTCGAGCATGACGGGGGCGGTGAAGGAGTAGAAAATGCAATTCGGCAAATTAGTGGTCGACAGATACCAAGTATTGTCGTGTCGAACTTCTAACACTGAAACATACGATGTTTAAACCAATCACTCTAACTCCAGATGAGCAGAAAATAGTTTCCCAGATCAAGCTGGACATGGCGGATTTGACTGACGGCAACGATGTACAAAGGAATGGTGACGCAGTTGTGGAATTAACGACATGCTTGACCAGGCGCAAGGCAATTCCTGAACCGCGGACCAAATATTTTCTTGACCCGAAGTACAACCCCCGCAGTAGGGGCCGGTCGCGTAAGAGCACCTTTGAGAAAAATGGTTGTCTTGCTAACGAAATACTGAGGCACCCGCATTTCTTGGAATACCTGAGCTATTTCTTGTTTGGGCCAAGACTTCCGCAATCCGTGATTGACGGATTCGAAAAAGAGGTCGCGAAACGAAAATCCGTCAGCTCCGGAGACGTCGGGCCGTTAAGAGCATATTCGCGTCAGCAAACACGTTTTTTCGGGCTAAATCCACATGAGGCTGCAGAAGAGTTCTTTAAGCTGGCGATCGATTGTAACCTGAGTCCGACGTACTCCGATATAATTCGGGATGCCGTCAAAAGCATCAAATAGACTCTTGCCCGACAGTATTGTTCCAACAATCTACCCCGTAAACGCCTGAATCCCCGTCTGCGCGCGGCCGAGCACGAGGGCGTGGATGTCGTGCGTGCCCTCGTAAGTGTTGACCGCTTCGAGGTTCATCATGTGGCGGATCACCTGATATTCGTCCGAGACGCCGTTGCCGCCATGCATGTCGCGCGCGAGGCGCGCGATGTCGAGGGCTTTCCCTGCGTTGTTGCGCTTGACCAGCGAGATCATCTCGGGCGTCGCCTTGTGCTCGTCCAAGAGCCGCCCGACGCGCAAAGAGGCTTGCAGCCCGAGCGCGATCTCGGTCTGCATGTCGGCGAGCTTCTTCTGGATCAGCTGGTTCGCCGCCAGCGGCCGGCCGAATTGGGTGCGGCCGAGCGCGTAGTCGCGCGCCGCATGCCAGCAGAATTCGGCCGCCCCCATGGCGCCCCATGAAATGCCGAAGCGCGCGTTGTTGAGGCAGCCGAACGGGCCCGCGAGGCCCTTGGCGTTCGGCAGCAGATTCTCCTCCGGCACCTCGACGTCCGCCATCACCACCTCGCCTGTGATCGAGGTGCGCAGGCTGAACTTGCCTTCGATCTTCGGCGCCGAAAGGCCGGCCATGCCGCGCTCCAGGATGAAGCCGCGGATCGTATTCTCCTCGTCCTTGGCCCAGACGACGAACACGTCCGCCGCGGGCGAATTGGTGATCCACATTTTCGAGCCCTTGAGCGCGTAGCCGCCTTTGATCTTGCGCGCGCGCGTCTTCATCCCGCCCGCGTCCGAGCCGTGGTCGGGCTCGGTCAGGCCGAAGCAGCCGATCCATTCGCCGGTCGCGAGCCGCGGCAGGTATTTCTGCCGCTGCGCCTCGCTGCCGTAGGCGTTGATCGGATGCATCACGAGCGAGGACTGGACGCTGAACATGGAGCGGTAGCCGGAATCGACGCGCTCGATCTCGCGCGCGATGAGACCGTAGGTCACGTA
>DATJLQ010000020.1:0-17858 GCA_035509415.1 Alphaproteobacteria bacterium | reverse complement strand
CCGAGGAGGCGCGCCGCGCGCCGCGGGCTCGCGGCTTTGAGATGGTCGCGGATGCGGGTCGAGGAATAAATCTCGCCCTCGGGCCCCGCGACGCGCTCGAGGCAGGTGACGCCGAAGCCGAGCGACGCGCCGAGCGCTTGGAACATCCTGGCGTCGCCCGCGCGCCGGTGGCCGAAGACGAAATTGTCGCCCACGACCGCGTGGCGGATGCCGAGCCCGGCCTTGAGCACGTCGGCGCAAAACGCGTCGGGCGGGAGGCGCGAGAGCTTCTCGTCGAAGCCGAGCACGAACAGGAGATCGACCCCGAGCGCTTCCAAGAGACGCGCCTTGATGCGGAAGGGCGTGAGGCGGAAGGGCGGCGTCGCGGGCTGAAAGAAGCTGCGCGGGTGCGGCTCGAAGGTTACGACCGCGAGCGGGGCCGCGGCCGCGCGCGCGATCTCGCGCGCCGCGGCGACGATCGCCTGGTGGCCGAGATGGACGCCGTCGAAATTGCCGATCGCGACCACGGCGCCGCGCGCGCGCTCCGGCAAGTCGGCGTAGTGGCGGAAGAGGCGCATCGTCTCTGTCCTCGCTCGCGGGGGCTCAAACCTAGCGTTTCCCGCGGCCGTGACAAGGCCGGCGTGGGAGAGTGGCGGCACCATCGGCTAAAGCAGGTCCTCGAGCACGGGGATCAGGGGCGCGTCGGCCGCCGGCATGGGATAGGTGCGCAGATCCTTGGCGCGCACCCATTTGAGCGCCTGACCCTCGCGCGCGCGCGCGGTGCCTTTCCAGACCCGGCAGACATAAAGCGGCATGAGCAGGTGGAAATACTCGTAGCGGTGGGACGCGAAGCCGATGGGGGCCAAGCAGCTCTCGGCCGTGTCGATGCCGAGCTCCTCCTCGAGCTCGCGCACCAGCGCCGCCTCGGGCGACTCGCCGTCCTTGAGCTTGCCGCCCGGAAACTCCCACAAGCCCGCCATCGCCTTCCCCGGCGGGCGCTGCGCGAGCAGCACGCGGCCGTCGCGATCGACCAGCGCCACGGCCGCGACCAGCACCACCGGCAAGGGCGGCTTCGGGCTCGGGGATTGGTCGGCGCAGCTCGGCATGGCTCGATCCGGCTCGGGACGACGCAGCGCGGCGTCAGCTGCGGTAGTTCGCGTTGATGCGGATATAGCCCTCGGTCAGGTCGCAGGTCCAGACCGTGGCGCGCCCGCGCCCGATCCCGATATCGACGTCGAGCACGATCTCCTGCCCCTTCATGTGCTGGGCGATGGGCGATTCGTCGTAGCCTTCGACGCGCGCACCCAGGGCCGCGACGCGGATGCCGCCGATCGAGATCGCGAGCCGGTCGCGGTCCGCCTTCTCGCCCGCCTTCCCCACCGCCATGACGATGCGGCCCCAATTCGCGTCCTCGCCGGCGATCGCGGTCTTGACGAGCGGCGAGTTCGCGATCGCGAACGCGATGCGCTTGGCCGCGCGCGCCGAGGCGGCGCCGGTCACGTTGACGGTGACGAATTTCCGCGCGCCCTCGCCGTCGCGCACGATCTGCTGCGCCAAATCCACCAACAGGCTCTCGAGCGCGCGCTTGAAGCCGTTGAGCGACGGGTCGCTCGCCGAGGCCGGCATGGGATTGCCCGCGCGCCCGGTCGCGGCGAGCAAGGCGGTGTCGCTGGTCGAGGTGTCGCTGTCGACCGTGACGCAGTTGAAGGAGCGGGAATTGGCGCGCGCGAGAAGCGCCTGGAGCACCGGCTGCGGCAGGGCCGCGTCGGTAAAGACGAAGGCGAGCATGGTCGCCATGTCGGGTGCGATCATGCCCGAGCCCTTGGCGATGCCGTTGAGCGTCACCTCGACGCCGCCGATCTTCGCCTTGCGCGTGGCACCCTTGGGGAACGTGTCGGTGGTCATGATCGCGGCCGCGCCGTCGGCCCAGCCCGCGGGCGAGGTTGCGGCGCGCGCCTGGCCGAGGGCCGAGCGGATCTTCTCGTCGGGCAGCGGCTCGCCGATCACGCCGGTGGAGGCGACCATGATCTCCTCGCGCGCGCAGCCGATGAGACCCGCGAGCGCGTCGACCGTGCGCTCGACCGCCGCCATGCCCGCGACGCCGTTGAACGCGTTGGCATTCCCCGAGTTGCACAGGATCGCGCGCACGCGGCCGAGGCCGAGCGCCTTCTTGCACCATTCGACCGGCGCCGAGGCCGTGAGCGAGCGCGTGAACACGCCCGCGACGGTGCTCCCGGCCGCGAGTTCGGCGAGGAACACGTCCTTCCGGCCGCTATAGCGGATGCCGGCCGAAATGCCGCCGAGGGAAACGCCCGCGATCGGCGGCAAATCGGGAAAGGCGGCGGGTGCCAAGGGAGAGCGCTCGGCCATGTCGGACTCGTTCGTGCGGGATCGGCGTGGGGCCGCGCGTCTCCTGGTTGCTACGGCTTCGCGGGGGCGCCGGCCGGCGCCTGGTCGCCTTCGGGTAGGGGCGTGCCGTCGGGCTTGAAGCGCGCGATCTTGGCCCCCTTGCGCAAATCCGCCATCACGGAGGCGACCATCTCCTGGCTCGCCGTGCGCTCGAGCTCGCCCTTGACCTCGTCGAAGGTCGGCGGGGTCGACATGCGCACCTCGTCGACCTTGATCACGTGCCAGCCGAAATCGGTCTTGACTGGCGTTTGGGTGTACTGGCCGGGCTTGAGGGCGAAGGCGGCGTCGGCGAACGCCGGGACCACGTCGCCCTTCTTGATGAAGCCGAGGTCGCCGCCCTTGGCCGCCGACGGTCCCGCGGACTTCGCCTTGGCGAGGGTCGCGAAATCGGCGCCGGCCTTGAGCTGCTTGATGATGTCCTTGGCCTCGTCCTCGGTCTTGACCACGATGTGGCGCGCATGCACCTCGGGCTCGGCCGGGTTCGCCTTGAGGTACGCGTCGTACTCCTTCTTCAGCACCGCGTCGGTGAGCTTGGCCTTGACCGCGCGCTCGAGATAGACGCTCTGGATCACCTGATCCTCGATCTCCGCCATGCGTTGCTTGACCTCGGGATCCTTGGCGAGGCCCGCCTTCTTGCCCGCGACCGTGAGAAGCTTGCCGTCGATCAGGCGCTCGAGGAGCGCCGGATAGACCACCTGGATCGGATATTGCTGGTACTGCTGCGGGAGATCCTGCTGCGCCTCGACCACGTCGGCGAGATGGATCTGGGCGCCATTGACGGTCGCGACCACCGGGTTGGCGGGCTTGCCCGTGGGCGCGGCGGGTGCGGCGGATTGCCCCGGGGTCGCCTGCGCGAGCTCGGCGGCGGGGGCCGGCGCGGCGCATGCCAGCGCGAGCACGAAGAAACCCGCCGCGGCCGCGGCCGCGGGCACGGCCCGGAATTGGGAAGCAAGCATTGCGCGACCTCTCGTTGGGGTGATCCGGGCGCCGCGCCAGCGCGGGCGTCGCCCCGGAAAGGCCGGACTCCGGCCTCAAAGCGGGGCCGATCATGCACAAAGACGCGGCGCGGACAAGAGAAGCTTGCGCGCACGCCACACCCGCCCCGAAAGCCCCGTAAATCCGCCCTTCTCATTGACAGGCCGAGGGCCTGCACTTATCTCTCGCTGGGGCCGCGCGGGCCGTTTCCGCGGCCGGGGCCCATTGGACCGGGACGTCCGGTTTGACCGGGATGTCCGGTTTGACCGAAATGTCCGGGTCGACAAGAATATCGGCGGCACGCGGATTCGGCTCGCCCGAGGCAATCCCCCGCGAATTCGAGGTTCGTTCCATGATCGGCGCATTGGCTCGTCGGCTGTTCGGAACCGCCAACGAGCGTTTTCTCAAGACCCTCGGCGCGCGCGTCGCCGCGATCAACGCCCTCGAGCCCGAGGTCGCGAAGCTCGACGACGCGGCCCTTGCCGCGCGCACGGTCGAGCTCAAGGCGCGCATCCAGGACGGCGAATCCCTCGACGACGTGCTGCCGGAGGCGTTCGCCACCGTGCGCGAGGCGGCGAAGCGCACCCTCGGCCAACGCCATTTCGACGTCCAGCTCATGGGCGGGATGGTGCTGCACCAGGGCATGATCGCCGAGATGAAGACCGGCGAGGGCAAGACCCTGGTCGCGACCCTCGCCGCCTATCTCAACGCGCTCACCGGCAAGGGCGTGCACGTGGTCACCGTCAACGACTATCTCGCCAAGCGCGACAGCGAGTGGATGGGGCAGGTCTACCGCTTCCTCGGCCTCGAGGTCGGCTGCATCGTGCACGGCCTCTCCGACGAGGAGCGGCGCGCGGCCTACGCCGCCGACATCACCTACGGCACCAACAACGAGTTCGGCTTCGACTATCTGCGCGACAACATGAAGTTCCGGCTCGAGGACATGGTGCACCGGCCGTTCGCCTACTCGATCGTCGACGAGGTCGACAACATCCTGATCGACGAGGCGCGCACGCCGCTCATCATCTCGGGCCCGGCCGAGGATTCGTCCGAGCTCTACATCAAGGTCGACGCGCTCATCCCGTCGCTCGCCGACGAGGATTACGAGAAGGACGAGAAGGCGCGCCAGGTGACGTTGACCGAAACCGGCATCGGCTACATGGAGGAGCTGCTCGGCGAGGCCGAGCTCATGAAGCCGGGCGGCCTCTACGACCCGGCCAACATCTCGGTCCTGCACCATGTCGGCCAGGCGCTGCGCGCGCACAAATTGTTCCAGCGCGACACCGACTACATCGTCAAGGACGGCAAGGTCGTCATCATCGACGAGTTCACCGGGCGCATGATGGAGGGACGGCGCTATTCCGAGGGACTGCACCAGGCGCTCGAGGCCAAGGAGCGCGTCCAGGTCCAGACCGAGAACCAGACCCTCGCCTCGATCACGTTCCAGAACTACTTCCGCATGTATCCCAAGCTCGCGGGCATGACCGGCACGGCGATGACCGAGGCGGACGAGCTCGCCGAGATCTACAAGCTCGAGGTGATCGAGATCCCGACCAACCTGCCCTGCATCCGCGACGACATGGACGACGAGGTGTACCGCACCGCGCGCGAGAAGTTCGATTCGATCATCACCTTCATCGACATGGCGCGCCAGAACCAGCAGCCGGTCCTGGTCGGCACCGTGTCGATCGAGAAGTCCGAGCTGCTCTCCGAGCTCTTGAAGAAGAAGCGCGTGCCGCACCAGGTCCTGAACGCGCGCTACCACGAGCAGGAGGCCTACATCATCGCCCAGGCCGGCCGGCCGGGTGCGGTCACCATCGCGACCAACATGGCGGGGCGCGGCACCGACATCCAGCTCGGCGGCAACGTCGAGATGCGCGTGAAGCAGGAGCTCGACCAGCTCCAGGACCCGGCCGAGCGCGCGGCCAAGGAGGCCGAGATCCGCGCCGAGGTGGCGGCGGCCAAGGAGGTCGTGCTCAAGGCGGGCGGGCTGCTCGTGGTCGGCACCGAGCGCCACGAAAGCCGGCGCATCGACAACCAGCTGCGCGGCCGCTCGGGGCGCCAGGGCGATCCCGGGGCGTCGAAGTTCTTCCTCTCGCTCGAGGACGACCTCATGCGCATCTTCGGCTCCGAGCGCATGGACGGCATGCTCCAGCGCCTGGGCCTCCAGGAGGGCGAGGCGATCACCCATCCCTGGATCAACAAGGCGCTCGAGAAGGCGCAGCAGAAGGTCGAGGCGCGCAACTTCGACATCCGCAAGAACCTCCTGCGCTTCGACGACGTGATGAACGACCAGCGCAAGGTGATCTACGAGCAGCGCAAGGAGCTGATGACGGCCGAGAACGTGCAGGAGATGGTCGACGACTTCCGCGCCGAGGTGATCCACGGCATCGTGCGCAAGTCGATCCCCGAGCACGCCTATCCCGAGCAGTGGAACGCGGACGAGCTGCACGAGGAGGCGCTGCGGCTCCTGGCCCTCGACCTTCCGATCGCTGCCTGGGCCAAGGAGGAGGGCATCGCCGACGAGGAGATCATCGAGCGCGTCGAGAAGGCCTGCGAGGCCAAGACCGCGGCCAAGGCCGCGCAGTACGGGCCCGAGATCATGCGCATGGCGGAGAAGAGCATCCTGCTGCAGCTCCTGGACCAGGTATGGAAGGAGCATCTTCTCTCGCTCGACCATCTGCGCCAGGCGATCGGCCTCCGCGCCTACGGCCAGCGCGATCCGATCGTCGAGTACAAGCGCGAGGCCTTCTCGCTGTTCGAGGACATGCTCGTCCGCCTGCGCGAGAGCGTCACCGGCGTGCTGTGCCATCTCGAGCTGCGTATCCAGTCGGCCGAGGACTTGGCGCCGCCGCCGCCGCCGACGCGCAATCTCCAGGCGCAGCACGAGGAAATGTCCGCGTTCGGCGAGATGGCCGCGACCGGAACCGACGGTGCCGCGGCGCCCGCCGGAGCGCTCGCCATGGCCATGCGCCCGGGAGCGCTCGCGGGCGCGGCGCAAGCGTCGCCCCTCGGCGCGCGCGCCTCCCAGCCGCTCGCGCGCCCGCCCATGCCGCAGCACTTCCCGGGCGACGCGCCGAGCTTCCGCGGTCCCCAGCACGGCTCGGCCATGCCGGGGCCCGGCGACGCGCCGCCGGCCGCGGGCATGGTCTGGTTCGAGCCGAGCGCGCGCTGGATCGACCCCAACGATCCCGCGAGCTGGGGCAAGGTGCCGCGCAATGCGCCCTGCCCTTGCGGCTCGGGCAAGAAATTCAAGCAATGCCACGGACGGGTGTGAGGGAGCGGGCGATTATCGCCTAACGTTATGTGCTTGCTTCGACTTAGGCTTGCTCGGCGTTGCTATCGCCTAAGGCCGGCGAGGAGAGTTTTTGAGATTCCCCAGTTTCTTGGAAAGCAGGCATTCTAAGTCCCGCGGCAATATAATGTTTCCAATTACCCAGTGACTTGTTTCAATTGCGCGTCTCGTATCTGGGTTATCGGGCGGGCCGTCTAATGGTTCCAAAAGTTCGCGAACCAGCACGGGTATACGCACAGTGCTTTTCCCGTATTTACCCGAATGCTCATACTTAGCAGGAGCAAATAGAAAGTTTTTATAAAGCGCAGCATTACGTAGTGTTTCGCCGCGCGTACCGTTGATAATGGACTCCAAATTCGTCGCATATCCGACGTCCCACGCTTTAGGCTCACGAATTAGAACATCACGGTTTGTATCGTTCGTGGCGCTCAGACTTGGCAGCGAAAAATGCGCTGCGTCTAACGGTTGGCAAAGTCGTCTTACGGCAAAGACAACTTGATCGAGCTTAAATAAATCCTCTCTAAACACTCGGTAGCCAAAAATTTGATATCTGTTGTGGGGATTGCCTTCCTCGTAAAGATGCTTCAAAAAATCAATGGGCGGCTCTTCTCGCCAATCTGCGTTCCCAATTTCGCGAGGCGCTTTAAGACAATCTGACAGGAGTCCCGAATTCAGTGACTGAACTTCGAAATACCACGCCGCGATATCGTGCATGTCACGGTAACCTCGGTTTCTGCCGCTCGTGTATTGTTTCGCCGAATGCCCATTCAGGAGCAGTACAGCTTTTAGATATTTTTCTAGTGCGTGAACCGCCAGCCAAAAAAATTCTATATATAGTCCCTCGAGATAACACCATCGAGCAATGACGTAATTGTTGTCCGCTGTGTCAACGAATAATTCTCGAACGATATCAATTTTCTTATCGTCAATAGACCATGATAAATTTTTCGGGCCTTCTGCCGCAGATTTCAGTCGCTGCTTTTGGGTTGCCCCTTTAACCGGGCTGTCGTATTTTTCCGCCAACATCTCGACCACCTTCTCCGGATCGCGCTCGATCAATTGCAGGAGCGTCGCGGCCGGGCCGTCGGGCGTGGTGCGGCCCTGCTCCCAGTTGCGCAGCGTCGCGACGTCGAGCCCATAGCGGCCGGCAAACGCCTCCTGGCTGATGCCGAGACGCGCGCGGAGCGCTTTCACGTCGACCGCGCGCGGCTCGATGCGATGGAGTGCCACGTTCTGCGCCGCGACAATGCGCCTCATGCTCTCGAAATCCTCGAGCGCGGGCGCCTCGACATAGGCCGACCGGCCCGCCGCGAGCGCGTCGAGAGCGCTCTTGGCCGTCCGCAGCGGCACGCCCGCGCGCACCAGCGCATGCGCGACCTCGAACAGGTCCCCGAGCCGGCGCGAGGCCGGCGGCATCAGGATCAGCCTAGCGGGAGCGCCGCCGGACCTCGATCGGCTTGACGGCGCGGCCCGGACCCGCACCCGAGTGCCGGCGCGCTTCTTCAATTCGGATGCAATCGACATCGAATACCTCCATCGCCGCGTAGATCGCCTGTCGAAGGACGACCGCGCCGATCTCGCCGGGCGCCACATTCAAGCCGTAGACGCTCAGGCCGCTCAGCACCAAGGTCGTGTCGTCGAGAACGCGCATGTCGGCCAATATTCCGAATGCCTTACCCGAGGGGACGGTGATTCTCAGCGCCCCCATGTTCTCGAGGCACAGCCGCTCGTCGATCTCGAAGCGGAAACCGCGGGGCGCGCCCATCCAAGTTCATATACGCTATTAGCGTAGGGCTGGCAAGGGCGCCGGCGCCCCGCGCGCGCCTAGATCGGCGCCACGGCCTGGGAGCGGCGCACGCGGGCCCAAATGCCGCGCCGTGCCGTGCGCGCGAGCTGCTCCTGGCGGCGATAGTCGGCCGGCGCGTCGGGGGTGACGCGGGCACCGCCGTTGAAGAGCGCCGCCTCGGCCACGTCGTAGCCCGACCGGGTCATGCACACATAATCGGGGGCATCCGCCGTGCCGCCGCGCGGCGCGCAATCGACCACCCCACCCTGGGCCTTGAGATAGGACTGCATCTCGCCCGCATAAGGCGCGCCCTCGCCCTTGATGCCGAAGAGATGGATCGTGCGTCCGGCGACGAGCAGGTTCGCCGTGTCGAGCACTTCCGCGGGCCCACGCACCGGACCGGCTGCGGGCCCGGGTGTCGCGGGTGAAACGGGCGCACCCGGCGCTGGCGCGGGCGTGACCGTCGCGGGCGGCGTTGCCGGCGTTGTCGAGGGTGCCGGTTGAACAGGCGTCACCGGCGCCACCGTTCCCGGTGCGGCCGTCCCAGGTGCGGTCGTCGATGGCGCCGTCGCGGTCCCGGGCGATTGCTGGAGCCAGGGAAGATCGTTGGGCGGGAGCGCGGTCTGCGCCGCCGCGGACGACGCGAACGCGCCCGCGCCGATCAGCGCCCATCCCGCCAACGCCGCGACCGATCTCGAAAATTGTCTCATTGCCCCGATCCCTTTGGCCGGCGCGCGGCCGCCTCCCCGAGTTACGCGCGCGCCGCGCGCCCCTTGCGGCGGGTCAGCCCCCACCTTCGGGCGGAGGCTCGGCGCCGCGTCCGCGTCCGCGCACGAGAATGACCGCAAGCCCGGCGACGATCAATGCCATGCCCGCACTCCGGAGCGCGTCGAAGCGCTCGCCGAAGATCACCGCCGCCGAAACGACGCCCGTCACGGGGACCAGGAGCGCGAAGGGTGCCACCGTCGCCGTCGTGTAGCGGCGCAGGAGATGGCCCCAGATGCCGTAGCCCACGAGGATGCCGGCGACGCCGAGATAGACCACGGTCGCCAGCGCTTGCCAGGACGCATGCAGGATCGCGGGCCCGAGCTCGGGGCCGGGATCGAAGAAGTGGCTGTAGATCAGCACCGGGATCGGCGGCACCAGGCTCGACCAGACCATGAGCGGGAACATGCCCACGCCCTCGGTGCGCTTCAGCAGGAGATTGCCGCAAGCCCAGCTCAAGGCCGCCCCCATGGCGAGCGCCAACGCGACCGGCTTCAGATCGCCGCCCACGGTGAACCCGATCAAGACCAGCCCCAGGAGCGCGACCGCCATGCCGCCCACCTGCTTGGCGCTCGGCCGCTCGCCGAACAGAACCGCCGCGAGACCCACGGTGAAGAAGGCCTGCATCTGCTGGGTCACCGAGGCGAGGCCCGCGGGCATGCCGTGGGCGTAGGCGAGGAACAGAAGCACGAACTGGGCCGCGAACAGCACGAGCCCGATCGCGACCAACTTGCGCCACGGCACCTTGGGCCGCGGCACGAGGAACGCCGGGAGGGCGGCGACGACGAAGCGCAACGCCGCGAGCTGGCTCGCCGAAAAGCTCTCGAGCCCGAACGGGTACGTGACGTAGGCGAAGCCCCACAGGAGTGCGGCCAGGATCGCGAGCGCGATGTCGAGCGGCTTCACGGCGCGGCCTCGCCTCTCGCTCGGCCCATCGCGCTCAGCTCAGGCCCTTCTGGCCCATGTCGAGGAATTTCTGGCGCCGGCGCGCGACCAGCTGGGCGCCGTCGAGGCGCTCGAGCGGGCGCAGCGCCTCCTCGATGGCGTTGCCCACCGACGCGATGGTGCGCATCCGGTCGCGTTGCGCGCCGCCCAAGGGCTCGGGCACGATGCGGTCGATCACGCCGAGCTTCAGCAAGTCCTGCGCGGTCAGGCGCAGCGCCTCGGCGGCGTCGGTCGCGTGCTCGGAATCGCGCCACAGGATCGAGCCGCACCCCTCGGGCGAGATGACCGAATAGACCGCGTGCTCGAGCATGAGGACGCTGTTCGCAGCCGCGAGCGCGATCGCCCCGCCCGAGCCGCCTTCGCCGATGACGACGCTCACGAAGGGCACGCGGATCTCGAGGCAGGTCGCGATCGAGGACGCGATCGCCTCGGCCTGACCGCGCTCCTCGGCGCCAATGCCGGGATAGGCGCCCGCCGTGTCGACCAGCGTGATCACGGGAAGCCGGAAGCGCTCGGCGAGACGCATGAGGCGCTGCGCCTTGCGGTAGCCCTCGGGCTTCGCCATGCCGAAATTGTGCTTGACGCGCGTCTCGGTATCGAAGCCCTTCTCGTGGCCCATGATCATCGCCGTGCGCCCGCCGATGCGCCCGAGCCCGCCCACGATCGCGCGGTCCTCGCCGAAGACGCGGTCGCCCGCGAGGGGCGTGAAATCCTCGACCAGCTGGGTCACGTAATCGGAGAAATGGGGCCGCTCGGGATGGCGCGCGACCTGGACCTTCTGCCACGCCGAAAGGCGCCCGTAGGTCTGGGTCAGGAGCCGGTCGAGCTTTTCCTGGAGACGCCCGATCTCCTCGGCGATGTTGAGGTCGCCGGCACCCGCGAGGTGGCGCAGCTCCTCGATCTTGCCCTCGAGCTCGGCGATCGGCTTCTCGAATTCGAGATGGCTCGGCATGGCGCCTACCTAGCACAGAGGCGGCGGCCTCGCGACCGCGAAAAGCGCTTGCGCGGCCGGCCCTTGGCGCCGCCCGGGGCTCAGCCCGTGCCGACCTGCTTCGCCTTCTCGACCAGGACCTGGGCCTGGCGGATCGAGGCGAGGTCGATGAGCTTGCCGTCGAGGGCGACGGCCCCGCGGCCCTCCTTCTTCGCCTGCTCCATCGCGACCAGGATGCGCTCGGCCTTCTTCACCTCGGCCTCGCTCGGGCTGAAGGTCTCGTTCGCGAGCGCGATCTGGCTCGGATGGATCGCCCACTTGCCCTCGCAGCCGAGCACGGCGGCGCGCCGTCCCTGGGCGCGGAACCCGTCCGCGTCCTGGAAGTCGCCGAACGGCCCGTCGATGGGGCGCAAGCCGTTGGCGCGCGCGGCCACCACCAGGCGCGCGATCGCGTAGTGCCACATGTCGCCCCAATGGACCTCGCGTTTCCCGGCCGCGTCCTTGTCGGTGAGCACCGCGTAGTCGGGATTGGGGCCGCCGATGTTGGTCGTGCGCGCGCGCGTCGAGGCCGCGTAGTCGGCGACGCCGAAATGGAGCGATTCGAGGCGCGGGCTCGCGGCCGCGATCGCCTCGATGTTCTGCATGCCGAGGGCGGTCTCGACGATGAGCTCGAAGCCGATGCGCTTCTTGCGGCCCTTGGCGGTCTCGATCTGGGTCACCAGCATGTCGAGCGCATAGACGTCGGCGGGCGTGCCGATCTTCGGGATCATGATGAGATCCAGGCGCTCGCCGGTCTGCTCGAGCACGTCGACCACGTCGCGGTACATGTAATGGGTGTCGAGGCCGTTGATGCGCAGCGAGAGCGTCTTCGAGCCCCAGTCGATGTCGTTGATCGCCTGGATCACGTTCTTGCGCGCTTGCGGCTTCTCGTCGGGCGAGACCGCGTCCTCGAGGTCGAGGAACACCACGTCGGCGGCCGACGCCGCCGCCTTCTCGAACAGCTTGGTGTTGCTGCCCGGCACCGCGAGCTCGCTGCGGTTGAGACGCGGTTTGGCCTGCTCGACGATCTTGAAGCTCATGCGCGACCTCGTGCTCCTGGAACGCTGCCGGCCGGGGAACGGATCGGGGATCGGCCTCGCCGCGCGTGGCCGGCTCGAGAAGCGCGGGAAAGCCTGGAATTTCGCGGCCGCGGGAGCTATCCCGCAGCGCAACAGGATATGACGCGATGGCCCCCGAAATGTCAACCGCGGGCCATGCCGAGCGCCCGCCCAAGCTTGGCCGCCCAGGCCTGGTCGCCCAAACGCGCCCGCCCAAGCTTGCCCGCCCAGGCCTGGCCGCCCAAACGCGCCCGCATTGCCGGTGCCCGAAAACACTGCGGGCCGCCTTGGGGGGCGGCCCGCAGCCGGTCTCGGGATACGCGCCCTACTGGAACAGCTTGAGCGCGTTGATCACGGTCTCGATGACACCCCAGGTGAGCGGGATGCCGACGAAGCCCCACGCGAGGAACAGGTGAAACGGCGTGGTGCCGGTTTGATGCTGTGCGTTCATGGTGTCCTCCCTTGGTCCGCGCCGTTAATCCGCCATGCCCATGGCGTCCGCTTCCTCGTGCTTCATGTAGTGCCGCTCATGCACGGCCTTCACGAACAAGTTGCAGAAGAAGCCGACGATCAGGAGTCCGGCCATGATGTACATGGTGACGTTGTAGGCGTCCGCCTTCGGCACGCCGCTGTCGATCTGGTACTGGCGGATGTAGTTGACCAGCACCGGACCGAACACGCCGGCCATCGACCAGGCGGTGATCAGCCAGCCGTGGATGGCGCCCACGTAACGCGTGCCGAACATGTCCTTGAGGTAGGCCGGCACGGTGGCGAAGCCGCCGCCATACATGCTGATGATCACGAGGAAGCACAGGATGAACAGCGTGAGACTCCCGGCCTCGCCGGTGTGCGGCACGGCCGCGTAGAGCAACGCCCCCAGCACGAAGAACACGAAGTAGGTGTTCTTGCGTCCGAGGAAGTCCGACATCGAGGCCCAGAAGAAGCGCCCGCCCATGTTGAACAGGCTCATGAGGCCGACGAAGCCGGCGGCCGCGAGCGGGGTCACGCGACCCGCGAACATTTCCTGGCTCATGGCCGAGGCCTGGCCGAGCACGCCGATGCCGGCGGTCACGTTCAGGCACAGCACCCACCAGATGAGCCAGAACTGCGGCGTCTTGAGGGCCTGGTAAACGTAGACGTGCTTGTCGGTGACGAGCTTCTTGGGCACCGCGGGGGCGGTCCAGCCCTCGGGCTTCCAGCCCGGCGCCGGGATGCGCACGATCGCCGAGCCCACCAGCATGAAGAACATGTAGATGAAGCCCATGATGATGAAGGTCTCGGGCACGCCCACATGGGTCGGCGTCGAGAACTTCGCCATGAGCCACACCGAGAGCGGCGAGGCGATGAAGGCGCCGCCGCCGAAGCCCATGATCGCCATGCCCGTCGCCATGCCCGGCCGGTCGGGGAACCACTTGATCAGCGTCGAGACCGGCGAGATGTAGCCGAGGCCGAGGCCGATGCCGCCGAAGAAGCCGTAGCCGAGATAGGTGATGAACAGGCTGTGGGCGTACATGCCGAAGGCGGAGACGATGAAGCCGCCGCCGAAGCACAAGGCGGCCGTGAACATCGCGCGCCGCGGCCCGCCCTCCTCGACCCAGCGGCCCAGGAAGGCGGCCGAGAAGCCGAGCACGAAAATCGCGATCGAGAAGATCCAGCCGAGCTGGGTGAGCTTCCAGTCGGCGGGCAGGGACTTGGTGATGCCCAGCAGCTTGGTCATCGGCAGGTTGAACACGCTGAACGCGTAGACCTGGCCGATGCAGAGATGGATGCAGAGTGCCGCCGGCGGGACCATCCACCGGCTGAAGCCCGGCCGCGCGACCGTGTGCTTCCTGTCGAGAAACGAGAACAAGCTCATTGGCGTGTCTCCCCCTACTGTTCCAGTTGATGGCCTGCGGATCAGCTCGGCTCTTCCGGAAGCCATCCGGCAGCCTCGATCTTCTTGCCATGCGCCGCGCTTCGCCGGCGCGGCTTCCGGGTAGAATGGCATTCCCGATGGAAAAACGCAAAATATTGATAGTTTGATCATAAGGGGGCGAACGCGTTCGATTTTCACGTTCGTCAGCCGCGCGCGCGCAAGCCTTTGCGCCGGCAAATACTTTCCAAACTGAAACGGAGTGCGCTAAGGATTAACGAACGCCTCCTGTTTATTTCGCAGTTGCGGTATCAACGGCGCGGGTGTTTTGCCAGCGGGTGATGGGATTCGACCAGGCTCTTGAGCCGCTCCTCGAGCACGTGGGTGTAGATCTGGGTGGTGCTCACGTCGGCATGGCCCAAAAGGCGTTGCACGCTGCGGAGATCGGCGCCGTGGGCGAGAAGGTGCGTTGCAAACGCGTGACGCAGCACGTGGGGCGAGACTTTCGCCGCTTGGAGCCCGGCCGCGCGCGCGAGCTCCTTCAAGAGCTGGCCCAAGCGTTGGCGCGTGAGATGGCCGCTCCCGGCCGAGCTCGGGAACAGCCAACGCGATGCGCGCCCGCGTCCGAGCGCCGCGTCGCGCCGCGGGAGCCAGCGCTCGAGGGCCGCGCGCGCGGGCGCCGAGAGTGGCACCAGGCGCTCGTTGCCGCCTTTGCCCCGCACCTGGATCGTACGCCGGTCGCGCGCGAGCGCCGCGAGCGGCAGGCCCACGAGCTCGGAGACGCGTAGGCCGGTGGCGTAGAGAAGCTCGAGCAAGGCGACGAGCCGCACGCCCTCGTCGCCCGCGCGCGCGCGCGCCGCCTCGAGGAGCCGGTCGACTTCCGCCTCGCTCAGATATTTCGGCAACGCGCGGCCTTGGCGCGGACTGTCGAGGGCGAGGGTCGGATCGTCGGCGCGCAGTCCCTCGGCGTAGAGGAAGCGGTGGAATTGCCGCAGCGCCGAAAGGCGGCGCGCCGCCGTACCCGGCGAAGCCGCGCGTTCGGTGAGGAACGCGAGATAGGCGCGCAAGTCTTCGAGACTGGCCGCATCGACCGCACGCCCGCGGAGTGCCAGGAACGCCTCGAAATCCGCGAGATCGCGCCGGTACGCCTCGATCGTGTTGAGCGCGGCACCCCGCTCGGCCATCAGCATCTCGAGGAAGCTCTCGACATGGCGCGAGAGCGGCTGCGGCGCGGTCCCGCGCGGACGGCCGCGGCGTTTCTTTCGCGCTGTCTCGCCGATCGCGCGCGTGCGTGCCGCGCCCACGGCGCTAGATGCCGGCGGAGATGGCCGCCTCGATCGCGAGACGGCTTGCGTCGGGGTCGAGGCCGATGCGGTGGAGCGCCTCGATCGCCGCGTCGAGCGCCACCGGATTGGCATTGGCCGCGCCCGTGCTGCCGACCGCGAGCAGCACGAGGGCCACTGTCTCGCCGCGGCGCCCGCCCGCGACCGCGTCCTTGAGCATCTGCCAACGCGCCATCGAGGGCATGGAGGCGGGCTCGCCCTCGGCTTGGCCGAGAAGGGCCTGCCACGCCTCGGGCGCAACCGGCGTGCCGAGGGAAGCGAGCAGCCCCAGGAGCCGCTCGGCGCGCTCGTCGGCCGCGTTCGAATCGGCCGGATTTTTGCTCGCCTTCTCCGCCGCGTACCAAGCCGCGAACCCCGCCTGGTCCCAGGCTCCGGCAGCCTGTGCCGCGAGCAGCGTGTAGGGCCAGAGGCCGGTCACGACCGCAGCCGAATCGGGATTGGTCGCGGCATCGACCTTCGCACTCGCGAGCCAGGCCTGGGCCTTGTCGGTCGCGCCGGCGCTATAGAGCGCGCGGCCTTCGTCGAGGGCGATGAAGCCGAGCTCGGGTGCCGGCTCGAGCGCCTCGATCATCGGCAAATTGACCGCGACCGCGAGGTCGAACACGCCCGCCGAGCGCGCGAGGTCGAGGGCGGCGCGCAGCGCCTCGGCGCGCGCCGCGGGCACGCTCTGCGCCTTGGCCGCGCGATAGAGGAGCACGCGCGCGCGCGGCCCGTATTCCGCCTCGGCCTTGGTGAGCGCGGTCTTGAGCTCGTCCGGCGTCACCGGCACGGCGTCGTAGATCTTGCGCAAATCCTCGGGCGGGAGTGCGCCGAGCTCGGTCGCGCGCTCGGCCGCCTCGAGGCGGCGCTCGATCGGCACGTCGCGGCTCTCGGCGACCGCGCGCAGCACGAGGGGCGAGGACGAGCGCAGCACGTCCTCGGGCAGCGGCCGCCGCGCCGCGCGCAGCATGGCGAGCTCGAGCGGGGTCGCGTCGGCGAGGCTCGCGACGCGAGCGCTACGGTCGCCCAAAAGAATGCTCGCGAGGGTGAAGAAGGTCGCGTCCTTGTCGCCCTGGTCGTGGAGCAGGCTGATGCCCATCTCGGCGAGCTGCGGCTTCTTCGCGAGCGCCTGGCAGAAAATCTCCGCCTTCTGCCAATAGGCGGTGGGATATTGCTTGATCGCGGCCGCGACCTCGGCGCAGGCGTCGGGCGTCTTGCCATCGACCAAGGCGGTCTCGACCGCGAGCCGCGTCATCGCCTCGTTGCTCGCGTTGGCCGGCACCGCCGCCGCGAGCGCCTTGAGCCCGTCGATGTCGCCCGCATCGAGAAGCTTCTCCGCGCGCAGCGTGAGCAGGCTCGGCCCCGCACCCGCGGGACCCGCGGGCGCGTTCGCGGTCGAGAGCAGGAGGCGCCGCTCGAGATCGCGCAAGGCAGGCGACGGGATCGCGGCGGGCAACGCCTCGATCAGGCTCGCGACCAGCGGGCGCGACGAGCCTTGCCAGAGATCGAGGCCGAGGCCGCCTTGGCTCGGGTCGAGGGCGCCGACCGCCTCGGTGCTGGGTGCGCCGAGATTGTTCACCTCGACGCCGGTGCCCGCGGCCCCCGGCACGGCGCCGAAGCCGGGCGCGGGTTGGCTCGGCGCGGCTGGCGTGGTCCCTGCCGGCTGGGGCGAGAGAATGGGCGGGTTCTGCGTCGCGGAGCCCGCGGCCGGAGTCGGACTCACCGGCCCCGACGATCCGGCCGGCGTTTCTGCCGCGGGCGCCTGGCCTTGAGGCATTGTCGTCGCGGGGGCGGACGAATTGAGCGGCGGTGGCGATTGCGGGACGAGTTGGACCGGTGCGCTCGAGCTCGGTGCGTTTGCGCTTTGGGCGAATGCCGTCGCCCCACCGGCGCATGCGCCGATGCCCGCGATCAGCGCGAGGACCAGCGCCGCCTCGAGGCCACGCGTCGCGGCTTTCTCGAAGCGCGCCGGGCCCCCCAGGCTCGAGCGCGCGCGCGCGCGGCTATTTCGGGAATCGGTCATTCGGGATCACGCGCTCGACCTTGGCGGTCGGGGCCGGAATCTCCCAAGTGGCGAGGAACACGGCGCCGACGGCGACGCCGAGCACGAGGATGAGTGCTATGAGGCGGGAAAGCTTGAACATGCCGATCCGATTCTCTAAATGGTTCCGGCCCTCGATCGGCCGGCTTGCAGACGGTCCGTTGCGTTGAGCCCCCCTGGCGGACGGCCCGGGGCGTCCGGGATGCCGAGCGTTGGACCCGGGCCTTGGAGCGCCGGGTCTTGGGACGCCGGGTCTTGCGGCCGGCATTCCCCGCCGGTCTCCCCCGGGGCGCGCCCGTGCCCGCGCGACACGACTCCTCGGATTGTGTTAAAGTCCCTCTGTGGCGATTTTACGGCACAATCCTTTTTCGGCAACCACTTAACGGACCGGAGCCGCCGCCTCCGGACGGCGGTGTTGAGACGAGCATGAGCGATTCGCGACCTCTTGCCCAGAGTCCATC
>DATJLQ010000019.1:0-38614 GCA_035509415.1 Alphaproteobacteria bacterium | reverse complement strand
CCGCGCGCCGAGGGCTTCGTCGAGGCGGTCGCGGCGCGCGTGCGGGCGGGGCTCGCCGAGGCCGCGCGCGTGGGCACGCCGCGCGTGCTGTTCTCGGCCCACGGCCTTCCGAAGAAAATCGTGGCCGCAGGCGATCCCTATCAATGGCAAGTCGAGGAAAGCTGTGCCGCGATCGTGCGCGCGCTCGCGCCCCCCGATCTCGGTGGGCCGAATCTCGACTATGTGGTGTGCTACCAGAGCCGGGTCGGCCCGCTCGAATGGATCGGTCCCGCGACCGACAAGGAGATCGAGCGCGCGGGTGCCGAGAAGCGCCCCCTCGTCGTGGCACCCGTCGCCTTCGTCTCCGAGCATTCGGAGACCCTGGTCGAGCTCGACATCGAATATGCCCATCTCGCCGCGCGCGCGGGCGTGCCGAAATACGTGCGCGTGCCGACCGTCGCGACCAATGCCGCCTTCATCGCCTCCCTCGCCGAGCTCGCGCGCGCAGCGCTCGGCCGCGACGAGAGCACCGGCTCGGGCGAGGACGGAGGCATGCGCCTTTGCCCGGCGAATTTCGAAAAATGCCCGTGCGAGAATTACCCCCGCGGGCCCGGCCCCTCTAATCCCGGAGTTTCCCGATCATGAGCGCGCTGGTCGATTTCATCTCCATCCATTACGCCTGGATCAAGGCGCTCCACGTCATTTCGGTGATCGCCTGGATGGCGGGCATGCTCTATCTGCCGCGCCTCTACGTCTATCATTGCGAGGTCGAGCCGGGCACGGACGAGGACCGCCGCTTCCAAACGATGGAACGGCGCCTGCTGCGTGGGATCATCAATCCCGCCATGATCGCGAGCTATATCTTCGGGATCGCGCTTGCCGCGGTACCAGGGATGGGGATCGTCACGGCGGCCTGGTTTCACGTGAAGCTGCTCGCGGTCCTGGTGCTGACCCTGTTGCACGCGTTCCTCGCGCGCTGGCGCCGGGCCTTCGCCCAAGGCCGCAACGTTCATTCGGCGCGACTTTACCGTTTCATGAACGAAATCCCCACGCTCGCCATGATCGTGATCGTGATCATGGTGGTGGTGAAGCCGTTCTGACGCGGCCCGCACCCCCGGGACAAGCGCGGCCCGGGCGGCTTGATGGCGGGCATTTCACTTGACGGCGGGCCCGGATTGGGCGATTTATCAGGCCCTAGTCCTCCAGCGACGCTAGGCCGCGCGTTCTTCCGCGTTCCCCGCCCGATGGCCCCCCCCGCAAAGTCGCGGGCAGCTTCCGATCATCCGGCACGACGTAAGGCGGCGAGCGCGCTCTCCCCATATCCATCCCACCGGCGCGAACAGGCGCAGCATGAATCTCCAAGAGCTCAAGAGCAAAACCCCCGGCGACCTCCTGGTCTATGCCGAGACGCTCGAGGTCGAGAACGCAAGCAACCTGCGGAAGCAGGAGCTCATGTTCGCGATCCTGAAGCGGCTCGCCGAGAACGGCACCTCGATCTACGGCGACGGCGTGCTCGAGGTGCTGCAGGACGGCTTCGGCTTCCTGCGCGCCCCCGAGGCGAACTACCTGCCCGGCCCGGACGACATCTACGTCTCGCCGAGCCAGGTGCGCCGTTTCGGCTTGCGCACCGGCGACACGGTCCAGGGCGAAATCCGCTCGCCCAAGGACGGCGAGCGCTATTTCGCGCTCCTCAAGGTCAACGAGATCAATTTCGAGGACCCGGAGAAGGTCCGCCACCGCATCAACTTCGACAATTTGACGCCGCTTTATCCGGACGAGCGCTTCCGCCTCGAGCTGGTGGACGCGACCACGAAGGACTACACGCCGCGCGTGATCGACCTCATCTGCCCGCTCGGCAAGGGCCAACGCGGCCTCATCGTGGCCCCGCCGCGCACCGGCAAGACCGTGATGCTGCAGAACATCGCGCACTCGGTCGCGGCCAACCATCCGGAGGCCTATCTCATCGTGCTGCTCATCGACGAGCGGCCCGAGGAAGTCACCGACATGCAGCGCTCGGTCAAGGGCGAGGTGATCAGCTCGACCTTCGACGAGCCGGCGGTGCGCCACGTCCAGGTCGCCGAGATGGTTATCGAGAAGGCCAAGCGCCTGGTCGAACACAAGCGCGACGTGGTGATTCTGCTCGATTCCATCACCCGGCTTGCCCGCGCCTACAACACCGTGGTGCCGAGCTCGGGCAAGGTGCTGACCGGCGGCGTCGATGCCAACGCGCTGCAGCGCCCGAAGCGCTTCTTCGGCGCCGCGCGCAACATCGAGGAAGGCGGCTCGCTCACCATCATCGCGACCGCGCTCATCGATACCGGCTCGCGCATGGACGAGGTGATCTTCGAGGAGTTCAAGGGCACCGGCAATTCCGAGATCATCCTCGACCGCAAGCTCTCGGACAAGCGCGTGTTCCCCTCGATCGACATCACGCGCTCGGGGACGCGCAAGGAAGAGCTCTTGGTCGAGCGCGACGTGCTCGCGAAAATGTGGGTGCTGCGCCGCATCCTCATGCCCATGGGCATGAACGACGCGATGGAGTTCCTGCTCGACAAGCTGCGCCACACCAAGACCAACGGCGAATTCTTCCAGTCGATGAATCAATAACGCCGCGGCGCCGGGTCCTGAGCCAGGTCCCGAAAAGACGAGGGGTGCCTCCCGAAGGAGGCACCCCTTTTCGTTGGCGCCGCGCACCTGGCGACTAGGGAATCAAAACCGTCGAGCCCGTGGTCTTGCGCGCCTCGAGGTCGCGCTGCGCCTGGGCCGCTTCGGCGAGCGGATAGGTCTGCTCGATGCGGATCTTGACGGCGCCGCTCTTGACCACGCGGAACAGGTTGCGCGCCATCGATTCGAGCGTCTCGCGGTTGGACGCGTGGGTGAAAAGGGTCGGCCGCGTCACGTAGAGCGAGCCCTTGGGCGCCAGGGTCGCGACGCTGAAGGGTGGCACGGGCCCGGACGCGCTGCCGAAGCTCACCAGCATGCCGGTGGGGGCGAGGCAGTCGAGCGAGCGCTCGAACGTGTCCTTGCCGACCGAATCGTAGACCACCGGAACGCCTTTCCCCTTGGTGATCTCCTTGACGCGCGCGACGAAATCCTCGGTCGTGTAGTTGATCGGGTATTTGCAGCCGTTCGCCTTGGCGAGCTTCGCCTTCTCGTCCGAGCCCACGGTGCCGATCACGGTGACGCCGAGCTTCCGGGCCCATTGGCAGAAGATGAGGCCGACGCCGCCGGCGGCGGCGTGCAGCAGGACGGTCTGGCCCTTCTTCACCTTGTAGGTGCGGTGGAGCAGATATTCGACCGTCATGCCCTTGAGCATCATCGCGGCCGCGGTCGCGAAGGAGATTTCCTTGGGCAGCTTCACGACCGGTGCCGCCGGCATGACGCGCGCCTCCGCATAGGCGCCGACCGGGCCGGTGCCGTAGGCGACCCGGTCGCCCGGCTTCAGGCCCTTGACCTTGGGGCCGACCTTCTCGACCACGCCGGCCGCTTCCGAGCCGATGCCGCTCGGATAGGAGGGCTGCTTGTACATGCCGTTGCGGTTGTAGACGTCGACGTAATTGAGGCCGATCGCGTGATGGCGCACGAGAATCTGGCCCGGCCCCGGCTCGGGCAGCGTCACGTCGGCGAGTTGCAGGACCTCGGGTCCGCCGGGCTGGGTGATCTGGATGGCTTTGACCATGGAATACGATCCCTTTCTGATGAGCGATTCGCGATGCGGTTCCGCGCGCGGCGGTCAGGCGAGGTTGGCCTTGAGGAAATCGGCGCTGCGTTTGTTGGCGAGGTCGGCCGACGCCTTGTCGTAATGCTGGCCGCCCACGCGCGCGAAGGCGTGCTCCATGCCCGGATAGGAATGGATCGTCACCTTCGGATTCTTGGCGAGGCCCGCCTTGATCTTGGCCTGGGCCTCGGGCGGGCAGAAGGAATCCTTCTCGGCGATGTGGAGGAGGAGCGGCTTCGAGATGCTCTTCGCCTCGTCGAGCGCCGCATCGATGGCGACGCCGTAATAGCCGACGCTGCAATCGGCCGTCGAGCGCGTCGACATGAGGTAGGCGAGCTTGCCGCCGAGGCAGTAGCCGAGCGTGCCGACCTTGCCGGTGCAGCCCTGGACGCTGCGGAGATAGGCGAGGGTCGCCTTCAGATCCTCGACCCCCTTGGCCTCGTCGAAGCCCTTGTAGAGCTCGAACGCGCGCTTCCACTCGGCCTCGGTCTTGTCGGTGATCTGGATGCCGGGCTCCTGGCGCCAGAACAGGTCGGGGCAGACCGCGAAATAGCCTTGGGCCGCGAGCGCGTCGCACACGTCGCGCATGACGCGGTTGACGCCGAAAATCTCCTGATCGACCACGACGCCGGGTCCCTTGCCGGACGCGGGCCGGGCGAGATAGGCGGAAAAGCGGCCGCCGTCCGCGGCCGTGATGGTGACGTCGGGCATGGTTTTTCCTCCGCAAAACGGGTGGAACGTTTCTGATTGTTGGCCGGTTCGGCGTGGGCCGGATTGGCGCGGGAGAGTAGCGCGCGGGGCAGCACTTGTCACTCCCGCCCGGCTCGCAGTAGTGCCTCAGTTTGAAATCCTGGCATGGGTCATGGCCGGACTTGGTCCGGCCGTCCACGCCTTAGCGCTGAAAAGACGTGGATCACCGGGACGTGAAGCTTGGCCTCGGGCCGGCCGACGGCCGGTCCCGGGGGCCCGGTGATGACGCGAACTTGGACCATGGCCGGAGTTTCAAACTGCGTCACTACCCGGCCGGCTTCGGCGCGCGGCCTTCAGCGCACCCGCTCGGAGAAGAGATCGACGCGCTCGAGCTCGATCAAGCGGCGCTTGGTGTCGACGCCGTGGCCGCCGGAATAGCCGCCGAGGGAATGGTCGCCCACCACCCGGTGGCAGGGGATGATGATGGGGATGGGATTTTGCCCACAGGCCTGGCCGATCGCGCGTGGCGCCGACCCGAGCGTGTGGGCGAGGTCGCCATAGGTCCTGACCTCGCCATAAGGGATGCGAAGAAGTGCTTCCCAGACCCGTCCTTGGAACGGGGTGCCTTGGGGTGCGGTCGGGAGGTCGAACTCGCGCCGGCGGCGCTTGAAGTATTGGTCGAGCTGGCGCTTCGCCTCGCGCAGCAACTTGGTCGCGGAGCCGGGCCGGTCGCCGGCCACGAACCAGAGGGACACGATCGCCTCCCCCTCGGCGATCAGGGTCAAGGGCCCGAGCGGGCTCTCGACGGTGAGGCTAGACACGGGACGTCCCGGCTTGGGGCGGCGCCGTCGCGGGCGCCAAGGCTGCGCGCAACGCGGCGGCGTTATAGAGGGGAAGGGAGCAGACCGTGCCGCGACAAACATAGGCCGCGGCCGCGCCGGCTTGGAGCTTGCCCGCGGCCGGATGGCCGGGCGGCAAGGAAGCGTCCGGGCGTTGGAGTGTCACGATGCGGTTGGGCTGGGACGAGCCGTAGGCGGCGCGCCGGAGCGAATCGAACGCCGTGTCGCCCGGGAACCCGACCAGCACGATCTGCACCGCCGTCTCGAGCAGCTCGACCGCGTTGAGGTAGGTCGCGAGGCCGAAGAGATTCGTGCGCAGCTGGCCCGAGAAGGCGGCGATCGCGGCCGACGCGCGCACGCGGTAGGAATCCTCGGCGGTCGAATAATAGAGGCGCGCGAGGTTCGCGATCATGACGCCGTTTCCCGCCGGCGTCGCATTGTCGAGCGCCGATTTGGTGCGCAGGATCACGTCGTCCACGTCGTCGCCCGTGAAGAAATAGCCGCCGTGCCCAGCGTCGGGGAAATGGGTCTCGACCGCGCGCGTCCAATCGACCGCGTGCGCGAGATAGTTTCCGTCGCCGGTCGCCTCGTGAATCGCCAACGCCGCGTCGATCATGTTGGCGTAATCGTCGAGCGAGCCCGGATGCTTGAGCTGGCCCGCGCGATAGGCGTGGTGGAGGCGTCCCGCGTGGACCATGCGCCCGGCGACGAAGGCGAAGGCGCGTTGCGCGGCCGCGAGCCAGGCAGGCTCGTCGAACACGAGGGACGCGCGCGCGAGGCTCGCGATCATGAGCCCGTTCCAGTCGGCCAACACCTTGTCGTCCCAGCCGGGCTTGACGCGGCTTTCGCGCTCGCGCCAGAGAATCTTTCGCGCGCGCGCGAGGGCCGCCTCGGAATCGGGATCGGCGAGGGTCGCTTCCGGGCGCCGGTTGAGGATGTTGCTCCCTTCCCAATTGCCGCCCGCGCTCACGCCGTAGGCCGATTTGAACAGCGCCGCGTCGGCGCCGAGCAAACGGTCGATCTCGGCCTCGCTCCAGACGTAGAATTTTCCCTCCTCGCCCTCGCTGTCCGCGTCCTGGGTGGCGGCGAAGGCACCGCCCTCGGCCACCATCTCGCGCAAGACCCATTCCACCGTCTCGCGCGCACGCGCGGCGTAGAGCGACGCCTTGGTCTCGAGCCACGCATCGGCCAGGAGATCGAGGAGCTGGGCATTGTCGTAAAGCATCTTCTCGAAATGGGGCACCAGCCAGGATTCGTCGGTCGAGTAACGCGCGAAGCCGCCGCCCAGATGGTCGTAGATGCCGCCTTGGCTCATGCGCGTGAGGGTCACCAGCACCGCGTCCTTGAATGGCGTCTCGCCGGTCCGGAGCCAGGCGCGCCAGAAGAGCTTCAGGAGCGGCGGCTGAGGGAATTTGGGCGCACCCGACGTGCCGCCGAGGCGCAAATCCATATGGCGCACGAGCTCGTGCGCCGCGCGATCGAGCAGCGAGAGCGGCACGGTGTCGCCCTCGAGCCCGGTATTGAGGCGCGCGAGGCCCGCTTTGAGGGCGGCGACGTTGTGCGAGACCGAGTCCTTCTCGTCGCGATAGATCTCGGCGACGCGCTGGATCAGGTCGCGGAACGCGGGCCGCCCGTAGCGCGGCGTGTTCGGGAAATAGGTCCCGCCCCAGAAGGGCTCGCCCTTCGGCGTGAGGAACATCGTGAGCGGCCAGCCGCCCTGCTCGCCCATGAGCGCCAAGGCATGCTGGTAGATCGAATCGATGTCGGGGCGCTCCTCGCGGTCGACCTTCACGTTGACGAAGAGCGCGTTCATCGTTGCCGCGGTCGTCGCGTCCTCGAAGCTCTCATGGGCCATGACGTGGCACCAATGGCACGCGGCATAGCCGATCGAAAGCAGGATCGGCCGGTCGAGCCGCTCGGCCTCCGCGAGGGCGTCGGCACCCCATGGATGCCAGTCGACCGGGTTGCGCGCGTGCTGCAAGAGATAGGGGCTGGTCTCGCGCGCGAGGAGATTCTCGCTCTGCGGGGCCGCGCTGGCGTCGGCGTCTTGCGGGTCGCGCGGCGGATGCATCGTCTGGAACCTTGGGTGACTTGGGCTGTGGGCGGCCCGGGTTTGGGGCGGCAGGGTCGATTGTGGCCCGGCCGGGGCTGGCGTAGTGTCGGAATTGTGGGGCCGGGCGTGAGCGCCCTCAACGGGAAAATACCCCGGCCGGCCGAATGGGCAATGGAGCGCGCGAGGGTGCCATGAAGATCACCGTCGACATCGACTGCACGCCCCAGGAGGCGCGCAGCTTCCTCGGGCTTCCGGACGTGGAGCCGATGCAGACGGCGCTTCTGGCCGATGTCGAGGCGCGCATGCGCTCGGCGCTTTCCGCGATGGACCCGGAGACCATGTTCAAGGTCTGGCTGCCCGCGGGACTTCAGGGCTGGGAGCAAATCCAGAAGGCGTTCTGGTCCCAGCTCGGCGGTGCCGGCGAGCGGAAGCCGAAATAGCGCGCCCGAGCGGGCGAAATCCTTCATGGCGACGCGGGCCGAGACCATCTTCGCGCTCTCGACCGCGGCCGGGCGCGCGGCGATCGCCGTCGTGCGCGTGAGCGGGCCGGGTGCTGGCCCGGCGCTCGAGGCGCTTACCGGCCGCGCGCGGCCGAAGCCGCGTTACGCCTCGCTCCGGCGCTTGAGGGACCCCGATTCGGGCGAGGCGATCGATGACGGGCTCGTGCTCTGGTTTCCCGGCCCCGGGAGCGAGACCGGCGAGGACATGGCCGAGTTCCAAATCCATGGCGGGCGCGCGACGGTCGCGGCCCTGCTTGCGGCGCTCGCGCGGCTCCCGGGGTTGCGCCTCGCGCGGCCGGGCGAATTCACGCGCCGTGCTTTCGAGAACGGCAAGCTCGATCTCACCGCGGTCGAGGGGCTGGCCGACCTGATCGAGGCCGAGACCGAGGCCCAGCGGCGCCAGGCCGAGCGCCAGATGCGTGGCGAGCTCGGGCGCCTCTACGAGACCTGGCGCGCCGGGCTCATGGGTATCCACGCCCAGGCCGAGGCGGCGATCGAATTCCCCGACGAGGCCGCGGAGCAAGGCTTCGGCCAGAAGATCGCGTCGCAAGTCACCGCGCTTTCAGCCGAGATCGCGCGCCATTTGGACGACGGCGCGCGTGGCGAGCGCCTACGCGTTGGGCTTTCGGTCGCGATCCTGGGCGCGCCGAATGTCGGAAAATCGAGTCTTTTGAATGCGTTGTCGAAGCGCGAGGCGGCCATCGTCTCGGCGCGCGCGGGGACCACGCGCGACGTGGTCGAGGTGCAGCTCGATTTGGGCGGCTATCCCGTGCTTCTGGCCGACACGGCGGGCATACGGGACAGCGGCGACGAGATCGAGATCGAGGGCGTACGTCGGGCCAAGATGCGCGCCGAGAATGCCGATGTACGTGTGATCGTGCTCGACGCCCAGACCTGGCCCGAGGTGCCGGCCGAAGTGCGGGCGCTCGCTTGTCATGACGCGTTGATTGTACTTAATAAAGTCGATCTAACGCGACCTGCGAACGCCGAGTCGTTCGAGGGCAAACAGGTGCTCAAACTCTCCGCACGTACGGGCGAGGGGGTTGGCGAATTGCTGGCGGCCTTGGAACGCGAAGCGGTTGCGCGCATGGGGTTCGCCGAAGCGCCGGGCGTCACCCGCGCGCGCCATCGGGAATCGCTCGAGCGCTGCCGTGCTGCTTTGGCGCGTTCGGCCGAGGCGACGCTCCCCGAGCTGATCGCGGAGGATCTACGCCTCGCCGCGCGCGAGCTCGGGCGCATTACCGGCCGCGTCGGGGTCGAGGATTTGCTCGACGCGATCTTCAAGGATTTTTGCATCGGGAAGTGAAGCCCGGTCCCCCATTGTTTCACGTGAAACCGCGCGGGTGATCGAGCGGCGAATCGATCATCGAATCGCACCCGCTTGCTTTGACATCGCGGGCGCCGCTCCATAAAGTCCGCGCCATGCTTCGCACCGGACGGAAATACGATGTCGTCGTCGTGGGCGGCGGCCATGCGGGCTGCGAGGCCGCGGCCGCCGCGGCGCGACTCGGTGCGCGCACGGCGCTCGTGACCCAGCGCCGCGCGACCATCGGCGAAATGTCGTGCAATCCCGCGATCGGCGGCCTCGCCAAAGGCCATCTGGTGCGCGAGATCGACGCCCTCGACGGCGTCATGGGGCGCGCCATCGACCGCGCCGGCATCCAGTTCCGCATGCTCAACCGGAGCAAGGGTCCGGCCGTGCGCGGGCCGCGCGCCCAGGCGGACCGCAAGCTCTACCGCGAAGCCTTGGCGGCGATCCTGGCGGAAATGCCCGATCTCGACCTCATCGAGGCGTCGGTCGAAGACGTGACTCTCGACCGCGCGGGCCGAGTCGCTGGAATCGTGACGGCGGAGGGCGCCGAGATCGCGGCCGGCGCGGTGGTGATCACGACCGGCACCTTCCTCCGCGGGCTCATCCATATCGGCGAGGAAAAGATCCCGGCGGGCCGGGTGGGCGAGGCGCCGTCGGTCGGGCTTTCGGCGACCCTCGCGCGCTTCGGCTTCGCCCTCGGCCGGCTCAAGACCGGGACCCCGCCGCGGCTCGACGGGCGCACGATCGATTGGGCAGCGCTCGAGGTTCAGCATGGCGACGCGCCGCCGGTGCCGTTCTCCTTCCTGACCGATCGGATCGAGACACCGCAGACCGTGTGCCACATCACCTACACGAGCCCGCGCGTCCACGAGATCATTCGCGCCAACCTCCACCGCGCCCCCATCTATTCGGGCCAGATCGAAGGCGTGGGCCCGCGATATTGCCCGTCGATCGAGGACAAGGTGGTGCGTTTCGCGGACCGCACGCGGCACCAGATTTTCCTCGAGCCCGAAGGGCTGGACGATCCGACGATCTACCCGAACGGCATCTCGACCTCCTTGCCGCGCGATGTGCAACTCGAGATCGTCAAGGAAATACAAGGACTTGCGCGTGTGACGGTGCTGCGTCCCGGCTACGCGATCGAATATGATTATGTCGATCCACGCGAGCTCGGCGCCACCCTCGAGACGCGCAAGATCCCGGGGCTGTACCTCGCCGGCCAGATCAACGGCACGACCGGCTATGAGGAGGCGGCGGCCCAGGGCTTGATGGCAGGCCTCAATGCGGCGCTTGCCTGTGGCGGCGGGGCGGGATTCACCCTCAGCCGCGCAGACGCCTATATCGGCGTCATGATCGACGATCTCGTGACCCTGGGCACGACCGAGCCCTATCGCATGTTTACGTCGCGCGCCGAATACCGCCTCGTGATGCGCGCGGACAATGCGGACCAACGGCTGACGCCGATGGGCGTGACGCTCGGCTGTGTCTCGGCTGCCCGGGCGGCGCGGTTCGCGGTTAAGAATGAATCCCTCGACCGGGCGCGGCGGCTTTGCGCCGAGCTCGGCGACACCCCCTCGGCCTTGGCAAAGCGCGGCCTTGCGATCAACCAGGACGGCGCTTGGCGCTGCGTCGCCGATCTTCTGCGTTATCCGGGGATCGACCTTGGGACGCTAAGCGCGTTATGGCCCGAGCTCGGGAGCTTCGGGTCAGAAATCGCCGAGCAGATCGAGATCGATGCCCGCTATGCCGGCTATCTCGAGCGGCAAGAGGCGGACATCCGCGCATTCCGGCGCGACGAGGGTCTCGGGCTGCCAGCGGGCCTGGATTATGGCGCCGTGGGCGGGCTTTCGGCCGAGCTGCGCCAAAAGCTGGCCGCGGTGCGACCGGCGACCCTGGGCCAGGCGGCGCGGATTTCCGGGATTACGCCGGCGGCCCTGACGGCGTTGTTGCGTCATGTGCGCCGCGGGCCGGCCGAGGAAGACGGCACGCGCATTTCCGCATGAGCGCGCCGGTCCCGGCAAGCCCTGGCCCGCTGACTCCCGAAGAATTTCAAAAGCTTAGCTCTGTTTCACGTGAAACAATGGGGCGCTTGGAGCGTTACCTTGCCCTTTTGGAGCGCTGGCAGAAGGCGATCAACCTGGTCTCCGGCGCGAGCCTCAAAGACCCATGGCGCCGGCACTTCCTCGATTCGGCCCAGCTCATCCCCATGCTGCCGAAAGCGCCCTTGCGAATCGCCGATTTGGGCAGCGGGGCTGGGTTTCCGGGCCTGGTCTTGGCGGTCATGGGGGCGGGCGAAGTGCATCTCCTCGAATCGGACGGGCGCAAATGCGCCTTCCTGCGGGAGGTCGCGCGGGAAACCGGGACCAAGGTCGAGATCCATGAGGGGCGCATCGAATCGATCGCGCAGATCGGCGCCGATGTCATCGTATCTCGAGCCCTGGCACCCCTAGTGGTTTTGCTGCCTTACGCACAACGACATGTGAAAATTGGGGGTATTTCTTTGCTTCACAAAGGCCGAGGGGTCGAGGAAGAGTTGACCGCGGCGAGAAAAGAGTGGAGTATGAGGGTCCGAAAAAGCGCAAATCACGCTGATTCGAGTGGCTGGATTCTTCATATAGGGGATTTGGCACGTGTCGCTCACAATGGATAGCTCGCGCGAGGCGGACGATCTGAGTGGACCGAAGCTGACCCATCCTCGGGTCATTGCAGTCGCCAATCAGAAGGGCGGCGTCGGCAAGACCACGACGGCGGTCAATCTCGGCACGGCCTTGGCGGCCGTGGAGCAACGCGTCCTGCTGGTCGATTTCGACCCACAGGGCAATGCCAGCACTGGCCTGGGGGTTGATCGCGCCCATCGGCGCGTGACCGCGTACGAGGTGCTGATCGACCGCGTGCCGATCTCTCAAGCCATTGTTAATACGAGCATTCCTGGCCTCGACCTGATCCCGGCCTCGCTCGACCTGACGGGCGCGGAGCTCGAGCTCGTGGGCGCGGAGCGGCGCGAATCGCGGCTCCTCGACGCGCTCGCCGGGCTGGGGCAGGGTTATCAATATGTGCTGCTCGATTGTCCGCCGGCGCTCGGCCTTTTGACCCTCAATGCGTTTGTCGCGGCGGATTCGGTCTTGGTGCCGCTCCAGGTCGAGTTCTACGCCCTCGAGGGACTGAGCCATTTGATCGGCACGATCGAGCGTGTAAAGAAAACGCTCAATCCGCGCCTTCAAATCCAAGGTATCGTGTTGACGATGTATGACAAGCGCAACAATTTGAGCGATTTGATTGCACGGGACGTTAGAGAGCATTTGGGCGGCAAGGTGTATGAAACGATAATTCCACGAAATGTCCGCGTCTCAGAGGCGCCGTCTCATGGGAAGCCGGTGTTGCTTTATGACCTGAAATGCCCTGGCGCCCAGGCCTATGTGAATCTCGCCGGCGAGGTGCTGCGGCAGGAGGGCGTCTTCGCACCGTTGCCCGTGACCCATGGGGCGCTACCCGAGGCGCTCGCGCCATGATCGGGCCCGAGAAGCGGCTCGGCCGCGGCCTTTCGGCCCTGTTCGCCGACGCCCAAGGCGAGGCGCCGAGTTCACCGGTCGGCTCGACGCCGCGCCAGGTTCCGACCGCGTCGCTCAGGCCCGGCCGCTACCAACCGCGTCGCCGCTTCGATGCCGAGCAGATGGCGGCGCTGGTCGAATCGGTGCGGAGCCAAGGGGTGCTGCAGCCGATCCTGGTACGGCCCGCAGCGGACGCCCCGGGCACTTACGAAATCGTCGCCGGCGAGCGGCGTTGGCGCGCGGCGCAAGAGGCCCAACTTCACGAAGTGCCGATCGTCTTGCGCGAGCTCACGGACGGCGACGCGCTCGAGATTGCGCTGGTCGAGAACGTCCAACGCGAGGATCTGACACCGCTCGAGGAGGCGGAGGGTTATCGGCGCCTGATCGAGGAATTCCATCACACTCAGGAAGAGCTCGCCCATGTGGTGGGGAAAAGCCGCAGCCATGTCGCGAACACCATGCGGCTCCTCACCTTGCCCGAGTCGGTCAAGGCGCTCATCGAACAGGGCGAGATTTCGGCGGGTCATGCGCGGGCACTTCTGAACCTGCCCGATCCCGCCGCCGCCGCGCGCGAGGTCGTGAAGCGCGGCTTCAACGTGCGCCAAACCGAATCCCTCGCGCAACGCATCGCGAAGACCGGCGCCGCCGTCGCGAAGGCCGCCGCGGGCAAGGATGCGGATACGCGCGCACTCGAGGACAGCCTGTCGCTCAAGCTCGGCCTCAAGGTGTCGATCAATCCGAAGGGGCAGAAGGGCGAGATGGTGCTGCGTTACTCGAGCCTTTCGCAGCTCGACGACGTGATTCTGCGTCTCACGCGGGACAGTTAGCGGCGTTCCGTCGCGCGAAACAGCTGGAGCGCGTCACGCGCGCCGCTTCCGACGGGCGGCGGCACCGGCAAGCTCGAGAAAGCAACGCGTCGCGATCGCCTGGTCCGGAAATCCGGTCGACTTACACCCGATCTCGGCTGCGGTGAGACGCTCGAGCGCCTGGCCCACGCGCGCCACGGGCCAGAGGCGCAGTTGTGCCAAGAAGCGCGGCCGAATCTTCCAGAACAGCTTCGGCTTCAACGCATCGGCCGCGTCCTCCGCCGAAGCGCCCGCCTCGACCGCCGAGGCCGCAGCGTGCAAGCGCTGAAAATGCCGTTGCGCCGCGCGTACGGCGCCGACCGGCGTCTCCCCCTCGGCGAAGGCGCGCGCGAGCGCATGCTCGGCCTTGCGCGCATCGCCCTCCGCCGCGGCGAGCACCGCATCGTCGAGGGACTGGGCCGCGCTATCGCCGATGCAGGCCTCGACATCCTCAACGCGCACTTGGCTGCCGGCCTTGCCCATGAAAAGAATCAGCTTTTCGATCTCGCGCCGCACGAGCTGCCGGTCGCCGCCCAAATGGCTGGTGAGATAATCGAGCGCGTCCGGTGCCGCGTTAAGGCCCGCCGCGCGCAGCATCTCGCGCACGACTCCCTCGACCGCGGCCTCATCGTCGACGTAGCACGGCAAGGCCGCCCCATTGTCCGCCGCCTCGAACAGCATACGCAACTTGGCGCGCGCGGCGAGGTCGCCCGCCTCGACCAGCACCAGCGCGTCACCGAGCGGATGCTCGAGAAAGGCCGCGATTGCCTGGGCCGCCGCGTCGCTCGCATCGCGCACGCGCACCACGCGCCGGCCGCCGAGCAAACCCATCTGCGCCGCCTCGTCCGCGAGCCGCGCGGGATCGTCGCGCAACGCCGAAGCCGGAAGCTCGACGACGCGAAACGGATCGGCCAAGTCGGGTACCACGCCGCGCGCGAGGCGCTCGGCGCGTTCGCGTACCAGGCCGGAATCGGGCCCATAAAGCAGGATTGCCCGCGCGGCGGCATCGGGCCTAGCCACGAATCCGTCGATGCGCGAGACCGGAATTTTCATCTAAAACTCGGGTCAGGGCCCAATCTCGGGTCGGGGAAGAGATCGCCGTCCCGGCGCCGGCGCCCGGAACCCGCTCGGAACACCCGACGCAACCCGCCTCGGCGGGCAACGCGCCTAGCGATTCTCCCCGTCCTGGGCGTGGAAGTAAAGCGCCACCCGGCGCGCAATGTCGTCCGCGACCGACAGCACCGCGCGCTTTTGCGCGTCCTGGCTGTCGACCAACGTGGCGTAGGAATTGATCACGATCGGATAGCTGTTGATGGAGGCGCTGTCGCCCTCGGTCACCAAGATTCCCGTCATGAGCTTGATCAGCCGGAAATGGGCCGAGACCGAAACGTCGGTGCGCGCCGCCGTGCCGTCGGGCTGGATGCCGGTCTCGGTCGAGGCTTCGCTCAAATTCACGCGCAGCACATAGGCCGGCGCCGAGGGCTCGCCGTCGGGATTGAAGCGGTCGAGGAGCCGGTTGCGGAGAATCTGGTCGTAACGCGCGTTGGCCTGGAACACCTGGTCCTTGGTATAGACCTCGTCGATTTCCCCGATCTTGACTTGCGCCATGTCGGCGACCGTCGAGGCGCCCTCGGTGTCGTGGCCGTTGAGCGGATGGAAGCCGCAGCCCGCGACGAGCAGCAAAACACCGGCGACGGCAACGGCACGGATCGCACCCATGCTCAGATCACCACATTGACGATTCGGTTCGGCACCAGCACGACGCGCCGCACATTGCGGCCCTCGAGCGCCTTCGCGACCGCGGGCAGGGCCAAGGCGGCCGCCTCTGCCGCGGTGCGGTCGGCGTCGCGCGGCAAATCGAGGGTCGCGCGCAGCTTGCCGTTCACCTGTACGGCCATGGTCACCATCTCGTCAACGAGAAGCGCCGGGTCGGCCGCGGGCCAAGGCTCGTCGACCAGAAGCGTCGAATGGCCGAGGGCGCGCCACAGCTCCTCGGCGAGATGGGGCATCATGGGCGCGACCAGGCGCGCGAGCGTGTCATAGGCCTCGCGCGCCACGGCGCGGTCGCCGTCGCTCGCGGGCGCGAATTCGCCGAGCGCGTTGGCAAGCGCGTGGATGCGCGCGACCGCGCTGTTGAAGCGGAACTGCTCGAGTCCGTGGGACACGCCGTCGATGGTCTTGTGGAGCGTCCGCCGCAGGGAATCGGCCGCGGGCGCGAGGGCGGCCGGAATCGCCGTCCCGGCCGGCGCCAAATCCGGCTTGATCTCATCGATCATGCGCCAAAGGCGATTGACGAAGCGCCAGGCGCCCTCGACCCCTTGGGCGGTCCATTCCATGTCGCGCTCGGGCGGCGAATCCGAAAGCATGAACCAGCGCGCCGTGTCCGCGCCGTAGGTCTCGATGATCTCGGTGGGATCGACCGTGTTCTTGCGCGATTTGCTCATTTTCTCGGAGCGGCCGACCTCGACCGGCTGGCCGCTCGCGCGTTCGACCGGCGGCGCATTGGCGCCCGCGGGCCAATCGACCTCGGCGGGTGCGATCCAGCGTCCGTCCGGCGTCCGGTAGGTCTCGTGGCAGACCATGCCTTGGGTGAAGAGGCCGGTGAAGGGCTCGTCGATGCCGAGATAGCCGGCACCGCGCATGGCGCGGGTATAGAAGCGCGAATAGAGCAAATGCAAAATCGCGTGCTCGACGCCGCCGATATATTGATCGACCGGCATCCAATAATCGACGTCGCCGCGCGCCACTGGCTCGGGCGCCTTGGGCGAGCAGAAGCGCGCGAAATACCACGAGCTCTCGACGAAGGTGTCGAACGTATCGGTCTCGCGCTCGGCGGGCTTGCCGCATTTGGGGCACGGCACGTGCTTCCAGGTCGGGTGGTGATCGAGGGGATTGCCCGGCCGGTCGAAGGTCACGTCGTCCGGCAGCGTCACCGGCAGATCCTTCTCGGGCACCGGCACGATGCCGCAATCCGGGCAATCGATCACCGGCACCGGGCAGCCCCAATAGCGCTGGCGCGAGATGCCCCAATCGCGTAGGCGGAAATTGACCTCGCCCCGGCCGCGCTTGAGCGCCTCGATGCGCGCGATCGCGGCCGCCTTGCCGGCCTCGACCGAAAGCCCGTCGAGGAACTCGGAATTGTAGATCGTGCCGTCGCCCACATAGGCCTCGGCGCCGATCGCGAAGCGCTTCGGGTCCTCGCCCGGCGGCAGCACCACCGGGAGGACGGGGCGGCCGTATTTCAGCGCAAAATCGAGGTCGCGCTGGTCGTGGGCCGGGCAGCCGAAAATGGCGCCGGTGCCGTATTCCATGAGCACGAAATTGGCGATGAAGATCGGGAGCTCGAGCCCCTTCTTGAAGGGGTGCAGCGCCTTGAGGCCGGTGTCGTAGCCCATCTTCTCGGCGGTTTCGATCGCGGCCTCGCTGGTGCCGAGCTGGCGGCATTCCTCGACGAACGCGCGTGCCTTCGCGTCCTTCGCCGCCACTTCGTCCGCGAGCGGATGGTCCGCCGAAATCGCCATGAAGCTCGCGCCGAACAGGGTGTCCGGCCGCGTCGTGTAGATCTCGAGCCCGCCGTTGCGGCCCGCGATCTCGAAGGTGACGCGCGCGCCGGTCGAGCGGCCGATCCAGCGCTGCTGCATGAGGCGCACCTTGTCCGGCCAGCGCGGCAGATGGTCGAGCTCGGCGAGCAGGCTCTCGGCGAAGGCGGTGATGCGGAAGAACCATTGCTTGAGCTTGCGCCGCTCGACCACCGCACCCGAGCGCCAGCCGCGCCCGTCGATCACCTGCTCGTTGGCGAGCACGGTCTGGTCGACCGGGTCCCAGTTGACCAACGATTCCTTGCGGTAGGCGAGGCCGGCCGCGAGGAAGTCGAGGAACATCTTCTGCTCGTGCCTATAATACGAGGGATCGCAGGTCGCGACCTCGCGGCTCCAATCGAGCGACAGGCCCATGAGCTTGAGCTGCGCCCGCATCTGGTCGATGTTCGCGTAGGTCCATTTCGCGGGATGGACCTTGGCCTCGATCGCCGCGTTCTCGGCCGGAAGGCCGAACGCGTCCCAGCCCATGGGATGGAGCACGTTGAAGCCGCGGGCGCGCTTGTAGCGCGCCACCACGTCGCCCATGGTGTAGTTGCGCACGTGGCCCATATGGATGCGCCCCGAGGGGTAGGGGAACATCTCGAGCACGTAGTATTTGGGCTTCGCGGGATCGGTGCGCGTCTCGAAGGCGCGGCGCTCGGCCCAAGCCGCTTGCCAACGCGCCTCGGTCTCCTTGTGGTTGTAGCGCACGCTCATGGCCGCACCGCGACGTTCCGATTGTCGCGGCCCATCAGCCGCCCGAATTGCCGCTGAGCGCCTGGTCGCGGAGCTTGTCCGCGCGCGCGAGGATGGTGTCCTCGAGGTCGGTCGCGGTCGCCTTCTCGGCCGGCATGTCGAGCCACTGGCCGTTGGTGCGCTTCTGGCGGAACAGCGCCACGCGGATCGCGTCCGCGCGCAGCTCGCGCCCGAGGATGTAGACCGTGAGCTTGAAGCGCTCGTCCGGCGTCTCGGGGGGCGCGTACCAGTCTGTGATGATCACGCCGCCGAAGGGATCGGCCGAAAGCAGCGGCATGAACGAGACGGTATCGAGCGCTCCCTGCCATAGATAGCGATTGACCCCGAGCCGGGGCCCGACCGTGTTGTCGACGCCCTTCGAGAAGGCCGGCAGG
The DNA here is from genome assembly GCA_035509415.1 of Alphaproteobacteria bacterium. Lineage (GTDB taxonomy): Bacteria > Pseudomonadota > Alphaproteobacteria > JACZXZ01 > JACZXZ01 > DATJLQ01. The sequence goes on along the minus strand of DATJLQ010000019.1, from coordinate 20,422 downwards.
CTCGGCGTCGCGGGGTTGGTGGGCGAGGACGAATTCTGCATCATGGTGGGCGCGGTCGAGGCGGCGCTCGTCCCGGGCGGCAGCGGCGCCTTGGTCTGGAACCAGGAGCAGCCGGCCAGGGCCGCGCCGAGCCCGGCGGCGATGGCGACCACGCGCATGGCGCGGCGAGAGCGGTGAATACCGAACGACATTCTCATCAACTCCTCGAAGGCCATCGATTTCCCGAAGGCAAGGGCCTCAAGCCCGGGCCGTCCCGCGTCCGCGGCATCATAACCGTCTCGGGGGCCCCATTGATAGCCAGGGAAACGCCGAGATCAAGCCCTTCCAGGGCCCTGGCACCCTTTACAAGGCCCAAGGCGAGGGGCTACGCCATCTCCATGGATAGGCCCTCGACCCCGCCCACCGATATACGCGCGAACCTCGCTTCCGTGACGGCGCGTATCGCCCGGGCCGCCGCGGCCGCCGGCCGCGCGCCGGGCTCGGTGACCCTGGTCGCGGTGTCGAAGACCCACGGGGTGCCGAGCATTCGCGCGGCCCTGGAAGCGGGCCAGCGCTGCTTCGGCGAGAACCGGGTCCAGGAGGCGCGCGCCAAATGGCCGGCACTCCGCGCGCAACATCCCGATCTCGAGCTGCATCTCATCGGCCCGCTCCAGACCAACAAGGCGCGCGACGCGGTTGCCCTGTTCGACGCGATCGAGACGATCGACCGCCCGAAGCTCGCGGCCGCCCTCGCGCGCGAGATGGCGCTCCAGGGGAAGCGCCCCAATTGCTTCGTCGAGGTCAATATCGGCAACGAGCCCCAGAAGGCCGGCATCGCCCCCGACGACGTGCCCGCCTTCCTGGCCGCGTGCCGCGAGCTCCATCGCCTGCCGATCGTGGGACTCATGTGCATCCCGCCCCTGGGCGCCGACCCGAGGCCCTATTTCGAGCGCCTGGCCGAGCTCGCGCGGCGCTCGAGCGTGCCGCTCGTGAGCATGGGGATGAGCGAGGATTTCGAAGCGGCGGTCGCGGCCGGCGCGACCCATGTGCGCGTCGGCACCGCGATCTTCGGCGCGCGGCAAAATATATAGTCAGCTAACGATCTGGCGCCGCGATCGCGATCCGGTCGCCGGGTGCAAGCGCCTCGAGGAGTGCGAGGAGGTCGGGGAGGGCGAGCGCCACACAGCCCTCGGTCGGGCCGTAATCGGGGCGCGCCGCGTGCACGAACACGGCGCTGCCCAGGCCCGGCACGGGCGGGGAATCGTTGTGGCCGATGACGAGAAGCGCGTCGTAGAGCCCGTCCGCGCGCCACAGGCGCTCATGGCGCCCGGTATAGGGAAGCCGCACGGCGCGGTTGTAGAGTGGATCGCCGGGCTCGTCGCACCAGCCATCCTCGGGCGCGAGCGCCGCGACGGGCAGCGCCGTCGCCGGGCGCGCGATGCGGTCCGCGCGGTAGAGCACGCGGCGCACGGGGAAAATGCCCGCAGGGGTGGCGCCGTCGCCCTCGCGCTTGTCGCGCGCAACGCCCGCGCGCCCGAGGGCGCAACGCACCCGGACGGGTTGCCAGGCGATCCAACCTTCGGGCGAGACGCGCGCGTCCATGGCGCGATTATAGCGCGCCGGGCGTCCCACGCCAGCGCTAAACGCAATGATATCAATAAGTTGACGATGGCGCGCAACGCGCTTGTCTAAGCGCCTCGGGCACGCCAGTCTCGGCTCGGCAGTGCCGCGTCCCAGCCCCCATTCCGGATCCCGCCCATGAAAGTCTTCCTCGATTACGATCAGGACCAGCTCGACGCCCAGTACGACAACATGCGCGCGGTGCCCGACCATGCGCGTTGGACCGACCGCTGGCCGGGCGACAGCGCCGCCGTGCGCGCGAGCCTCGAATGCCGGCTCGACGTCCCCTACGCGGCCGGCCCGCGCCGCACGCTCGACATTTTCCCGGCGCGCGGCAGCGGCAATCCGGTGATGCTGTTCATCCATGGCGGCTGGTGGCGCTCGCGCACCAAGGAGGACTTCTCCTTCGTCGTCCCGAACTACGTCGCGGCGGGCATCGCCACGGTGATGGTGGAGTACCCGCTCTTGCCGAGCGTGACGCTCGACGTGCTGGTCGAATGCGCGCGCGAATCCGTGGAATGGGTCTGGCGCAATGCCGCGTCCTTCGGCGCCGACCCCGCGCGCCTCCACGTCACCGGCCATTCGGCGGGCGGGCATTTGACGGCCATGATGATGTCGACCGGCTGGGCCGCGCGCGGCCTGCCGCCGGACGTCGTGAAAAGCGGCGCCGCGCTCAGCGGGCTCTACGAGCTCGAGCCGATCCGGCGTTGCTACATCAATGCCGATGCGCGCCTGGATGCGGCGGGCGTCGAGCGCAACAGTCCGATCGCCCACCTGCCCACGCGCTCGGCACCCCTCATCCTCGCGGTGGGCGGCAAGGAGACGGACGAGTTCCGGCGTCAGCAGGATGTCTATGCCAAGGCCTGGCACCGCGCGGGCCTGCCGCTCGCCATCGTGGCATTGCCCGAGGACCAGCATTACTCGATCCTCGAGAGCTTCAAGGGCCCGGCTGGCCCCTTGTTCGAGGCGGTCAAACGGCAGATATTCGGGGCGTGACCCAGCGCCCGGGGGCGGAATCCCGGGCCGGCCTCAGGCAGCGGCCGAGGGCGCGCCCGCGAGCGAAGTCCGGAGTCGAGACATGCAACGCAGCGCCGTCGGCCCGTCGGAGCGCAAGGGCGCCGGGTCCGGCAAGAAGATCCTGCTGGTGGACGACGATTCCGCTCTGCGCCAGTCGCTCGCGGAGCAGCTCCAGCTGCACGAGGAATTCCAGATCGACGCGACCGAGAGCGGCGCCAAGGCGCTCGAGAAGGTGCGCGGCGACTATTACGACGCGATCCTGCTCGACGTGGGCCTGCCCGACATGGACGGGCGCGAGCTGTGCCGGCTCATGCGCCGCGGCGGCTTCAAGTCGCCCATCATCATGCTCACCGGCGCCGACACGGACGCCGACACGATCCTCGGCCTCGATGCGGGCGCCAACGACTACGTGACCAAGCCGTTCCGGCTCGGCGTGCTGCTCGCGCGCCTCCGGGCCCAGCTGCGCCAGCACGAGCAGAGCGAGGACGCGGTATTCGCGATCGGGCCCTACACGTTCCGGCCCGCGGCGAAGCTTTTGGTCGAGAACGGCACCAACAAGAAGGTGCGCCTGACCGAGAAGGAGGCCGCGATCCTCAAATACCTCTATCGCGCGGGCGAGCGCGTGGTGGGGCGCGATACGCTGTTGAACGAGGTCTGGGGCTACAATGCCGGCGTCACCACCCACACGCTCGAGACCCATGTCTACCGGCTGCGCCAGAAGATCGAGACCGACCCCTCGCGCGCCGAGATCCTGATCACCGAGCCGGGCGGCTACCGCCTGGTGCCGTGACCGCCGCGCGCCGTTCCACCGCGCGCTAGAGCCGCGCTTCGATCCAAGGCACGCCCGCGAGATAGAGCGGCCAATTGACCGGCCAGATCACGGACCACGCCACTCCCTTGGCATAGCTCAGCGCGCAGGCGCCGCCGCTGCATTGGCTCGAGCGCACGCCGATCTGGAATACGAGGGTGAGCGCGGCGATCGCGACATAGACATAGAGAAGCTTCCGTTTGGTCCCGCGCGTCATCTCGGTCCTCCGTTGGGTGCGGCCGCGGCTCCTCGGCTATTTGAGATCGACGATCACCGGCACGTGATCCGACGGCGTGCTCCAGCCGCGCGCGGACTTGAGCACCGAGGCATCGGCGAGCGAGGCGGCGAGCGCCGGCGTCACCCAAATATGGTCGAGGCGCCGGCCGCGGTCGGCCGCCGCCCAATCGTTCGCGCGATAGCTCCACCAGCTATAGAGCCGCTCCTCGGGCGGGATGAAGCGGCGTACCGCATCGACGAACTTATGCGCTGCCTGGAGCTTCGCCAATCCCTCGACCTCGATGGGCGTATGGCTCACGACGTCGAGGAGCTGCTTGTGCGACCAGACGTCGGTCTCGAGGGGTGCGATGTTGAGATCGCCCACCAGGATCGCCTTGCGCCGCGCCGAATAACGCGCCTTCCACCAGGCCTCGGTCTCGGCGAGGAAGCGGAGCTTGTGGGCGAATTTCGGATTGGCGTCGGGATCGGGCACGTCGCCGCCCGCGGGCACGTAGAAATTATGCAGCTCGATCCCGCCCGGAAGGATCGCGAGCGCGTGACGGCAATCCTCCTTGCCGCACCAATCCTCGCCGCCGCCGCTTTTGAGCGGCAACCGCGAGAGCAGGGCGACGCCGTTGTAGGACTTCATGCCGCGCACGTGGCGATGGACGTAGCCCAGGCGCTCGAAGGGCTCGTGCGGGAAGTCGCGGTCCTGGACCTTGGTCTCCTGGAGGCACAGCACGTCGGGCGCCGCCTCGGCGATGAAGCGCTCGACGATGGCGAGGCGCAGCCGGACCGAGTTGATGTTCCAGGTCGCGATACGCAAGGCGGGGCGGGCGGCTCGAGGAGGCGCGGTCAGACGATCGAGATCGCGAGATCGCCCACGCCGTCGACGTGTCCCTCGATCCTGTCGCCCTTGGCGACCGGACCGACGCCCGCGGGCGTGCCGGAATAGAGGAGATCGCCCGACTTCAGCTCGACCAGGCCCGAGAGGTAGGAAATCATCTCGGGCACGCTCCAGATCATCTGCGCGAGATCGCCGCTTTGCTTGGTCTGGCCGTTGACCTTGAGCCAGATGGCCCCCTTCGAGGGATGGCCGATCTTCGACGCCGGCACCAGCGCCGTGCAGGGCGCCGAGCGGTCGAAGCCCTTCCCCATGTCCCAGGGCTTGCCCGCCTTCTTCGCCTCGCCCTGGAGGTCGCGGCGCGTCAAATCGATGCCGACGCCGTAGCCGAACACGTGCTCGAGCGCGCGCTCGACCGGAATGTCGACACCGCCCGATTTCATGGCGACCACGAGCTCGATCTCGTGATGCACGTCCTTGGTCTTGACCGGGTACGGGATCTTGGCGCCGTTGGGCACGATCGCGTCGGCCGGCTTCATGAAGAAGAACGGCGCCTCGCGCGTCGGATCGCCGCCCATCTCGCGCGTGTGCTCGGCGTAATTCCGGCCCACGCAATAGATGCGCCGCACGGGAAACGCGGCACCCGACTCGACGACCGGAACGCTCGGCACGTCCCACAGCGGAATGGCGTAGGTCAAGGTTCGATTGCTCATGGCGGCTCCGGCTCCGGGGAATGAGACGCGCGGCGCGGCCGTCGCGTTACGGCCAAGCTATGGGGCGGGGTCGGGATTTGCAAGCGCGGCGAGCGTCGACTCGGCTGCGCATAAGCGAACGCCCGGTCAGGGGGGCGACCGGGCGTTCAAAAGCTCCGATTAAGGAGTCCGAGAACACCAGGGGAGCTGTCCTCGGACGACCGGCGCCTTTGCGGTGCCGGCCGCTCGAGTCATAGATAGGTGCGCCGCGGCGGCTTCGCCATGTCACCCCCGACCGGCAGCCATGCGACCCGCGCACGGCTTTGCGACAAAACGAAATGCCGAGGATTTTAGGCTGCGATTCCGGCGCTTTGGCCGCGCGCCCGGGCGGCGGCGCGGCCGCGCACCGCGTCGCCGAAAGCCGTGAACAGGGTCCGCGAAAGCGGGTTCTCGGCCGCCTTCCATTCCGGGTGCCATTGCACGCCGAGGGCGAAGGCGGGGGCGTCCTTGAGGCGCACCGCCTCGATGATGCCGTCGGGCGACAGCGCCTCGATCTCGAGGCCCGGTGCCGGCCGGTCGATCGCCTGGCCGTGGAGCGAATTGACGATCACTTCCTCGGCGCCGAACAGTTCGGCGAGGTAGCCGCCGCGCGCGAGCTTGACGGGATGGCGCGGGCCGTATTTCTCGTCGCGCGTCTCGCCCTTGCCGCGATGGTCCATCTTGCCCGCGAGCTCCCACACGCGCTGGTGCAGCGTGCCGCCGAGGGCGACGTTGAACTCCTGGATGCCGCGGCAGATGGCGAGCACGGGCACGCCGGCCGCGATCGCGGCGCGGATCAGCGGCAGCGTCGTCTCGTCGCGCGCGGGATCGTGCAGCGTGCCGGGAGCGCTCGCCGATCCGCCATAGCGGCGCGGCTCGACGTTGGAGGGGCTGCCGGTGAGCATCAGCCCGTCGAGGCGCAGCGCCAGGCCCGCGACGTCGTGGGCGTCGCCCAAGGCCGGGACGATCATGGGTGTCGCGCCCACGAAGGTGGCGACGGCGTCGAGATAACGCGCCCCCACCGCGTGGAACGCCACGCCGTTCAGATCCTTGATGCAGGCCGGAAGCCCGACCAGGGGTAAAGCCGTCTCGCGGGTCATCGATCGTCCGCCCGAAACGTTGGGCCGCGCGTCATCGAAGCGTCGAAGTATCGGGTCAAAACCGCCCGGGCGCAACCTGTGCCGCGGACGAGGGCGCCATGCGCCGCGCGCCCGGTGATTGCCATCTATTGCCGGCCCGGCTGCATCGGCGAGGGGTCGACGAACTTGAACGCATCGGGATCGATCTTCTGGTCGAAACGCGGATTGAGGAGGGCGACGTCGATGGTCTTCCCGGTCGCGTCGATCACGGTCCATTTCTCGAGCTGGAGCGGCTTGTCGCTGAACACGAGGGTGAGCCGGCCTTGATCCGGATGGCCCGCCTCGTGCAGCGTCACGCGCAGCGAGTCGGCACCGCGCTCGACCTTGGTGACGGTCACGTCCTGGGGATCGATCTTGTTCTTGACCAGAAAATAGGCAGGCGTGGAATCGATCGGCAGGTAGCTCGTCTGCTTGAGCTCGGGGTCGTAGACCGTGAGCCAGATGCCGCTCGCGATCATGAGCAGCGGATCGGGCGGATCGTACTGCACGCGCATCTTGCCCGGGCGCTCGAGATCGAAGGTGCCTTGGACGACGTTGCCGCCCGACGAGGTTTGGAGGAAACGCGCCGAGACGGTCTTGATGGAATTGAGATAGGCCTCGATGCGCGCGACGTCGGCGCGGTCGGCGGCGCTGAGCCTCGATTCGCCCTCCGCGCGCGCGACGCTACTCGCGCCGAGTGCGAGCGTCGCGACCAAGGCCGCGCCGAGCAATGCCGCGATGCGCTTCGATGGCTTTATGTCGTGCGGCATGTCGTGCGGCACTCCTTCATCCCAATGACGTAACGGCGCTTCGCGGCGCCCGGGCCTTGGGTCCCGGGATCCGCCGCGGGGTTCGGCGCGGCGCCAGCCCCGTTTTGGATCAAGCGTCCGGGTCGTCGATGTTGCGGCCGAGCACTTCGCGCTTGCCGACATGGTTCGCCGGCGTCACCACGCCCTCGGCCTCCATGCGCTCGATGATACGCGCCGCCCGGTTGTAGCCGATCTGGAGGTAGCGCTGCACGAAGCTGGTGGACGCCTTGCGCTCCCGGCACACGAGGGCGACCGCCCGGTCGTAAAGCTCGTCGCCCGAGCCACCGCCTTCGTCGAAGCCGGGCGCGAACCCGTCCTCCTCGTCCTCGGTGACGTCCTCGATATAATTCGGCTCCCCCTGCTCTTTCAAGAAGCCGACCACCGCCTCGACCTCGTCGTCGCGCACGAACGGGCCGTGAACGCGGCTGATCCGGCCGCCGCCCGCCATGTAGAGCATGTCGCCCTGGCCCAGGAGCTGCTCGGCGCCGGATTCGCCCAGGATGGTGCGGCTGTCGATGCGCGAGGTGACCTGGAACGAGACGCGGGTCGGGAAGTTGGCCTTGATGGTGCCGGTGATGACGTCGACCGAGGGGCGCTGGGTCGCCATGATGAGATGGATGCCGGCGGCGCGCGCCATCTGCGAGAGGCGCTGGATCGCGGCCTCGATCTCCTTGCCCGCGACCAGCATCAGATCCGCGAACTCGTCGACCACGACCACGATGTAGGGAAGCGCCGCCAGGTCGAGCGGCTGCTCCTCGAACTGGGGCTTGCCGGTCTCGGCGTCGAAGCCGGTCTGGACCCGGCGCTTCAGCGTCTCGCCTTTGCGGCGCGCCTCCTGGAGGCGGAGGTTGTAGCCCGCGATGTTGCGCACGCCGAGGGTCGACATGGCGCGGTAGCGGTTCTCCATCTCGCGCACGGTCCATTTGAGCGCCACGATCGCCTTCTTGGGCTCGGTCACCACCTCGGTGAGGAGATGGGGAATGCCGTCATAGACCGAAAGCTCGAGCATCTTCGGATCGATCATGATGAAGCGGCATTCGCTCGGCGGCAGACGATAGAGCAGCGACAGGATCATGGTGTTGATCGCGACCGACTTCCCGGAGCCGGTGGTGCCCGCCACGAGCAAGTGCGGCATGCGCGCGAGATCGACGATCACGGGGGCACCGCCGATGTCCTTCCCGAGCACGAGCGTCAATTTGGCCGCCGTGCGCTCATAGACTTCGGACGCCAAGAGCTCGCGCAGATAGACCGTCTCGCGCCGCACGTTGGGGAGCTCGATGCCGAGCACGTTGCGCCCCGGCACGACCGCGACGCGCACCGAGACGGCGCTCATCGAGCGCGCGATGTCGTCGGCGAGGCTGATGACGCGCGCGGACTTGGTGCCGGGCGCGGGCTCGAGCTCGTAGAGGGTCACGACCGGGCCGGGCCGCACCTTCACGATCTTGCCCTTGACGCCGAAATCCTCAAGCACCGATTCGAGGAGGCGCGCATTGGCGGCGAGCGCCTGCTCGTCGACCACTTCGGGCCGCGCGTCGGCGGGAAGGCCCAGGAGATCGAGAGGCGGAATCTCGTAATCCTCGCCGGTGTCGAGATCGAGGGTCGCCTGCTTCGCGCGCGACGCGCGCTTGCGCTGCGGGGTCGCGGCCGCGCGCGGCGCGATCTCGAGATCGCCCAGCGCGTCGCGCCGGACGCCGGGCTCGGTGCCGTCCTCATCGTCGAGCGACGACGCGAATTCGGGCTCGACGCGCTCGCCCGCGCGGCGCCGCTGGGCGCGTCCGAGGGTCGGCTCCGCCGCGTCGTCGGCGTCGCGCTCCATGCCGTGCTCGATCACCGGGCCGCGGCGCGCGCCCAAGCGCTCGGCGCCGCTGCGGAGCCAGCCGAGGCCGGTGCCGACGCCGCTCGAGACACGCGTCGTGGCGTTGCGCCGGCCGTGGGTCGCGAGCCAGGCGAGGCGGCGCGCGAAGCCGAGCCATTCGCGCCAGCTGTAGCCCAGGCCGTAGACGAACAAGGCGGCCGCCGGCAACGCCATGGCGAAGCCCAAGCCGCGTACGGCGACGCTCAGATCGGCGAGCTGCGCCATCGCGAGGAGCCGCCCGAGGGCGAGCGAGCCCGCGAAGCCGCCGAGACCGGACGCGAGCGGCCAGCTCGCGGGCGTCGGCAGTGCCGCGAAAGCGATCGCACCCAGCAGCACCATGGGAGCCAGCAGCACCGTACGCAGGAGGGCTCGGCGCAAGCCCTGATGGGCCGCGAGACGCCAGCCCCAGACCACCAGCATCGCGGCCAGTGGTGCTGCGGCAAGGCCGAGGCTCTGAAGCAGGAGGTCGGCGCCATAGGCGCCCGGTACGCCCAGAAGGTTGAGCGGCGCGCGCGCGACCGCGTGGTTGAAGGAAGGATCGGCGCCGTGATAGCTCGCGAGCGCCAGGAGCGTCGCGAGGCCGAGCGCCAAAAGCGCCGCGCCGCCGAGCTCCGCCAAACGCCGGCGCAGGAATTGCGCCACCGCGGGCGGCAGCAACGTCATGCGCTGGCTCGCCGGTCTCGACCGCTGCGCTATCGCACGCGCCATGGATTAGTCCCCGATTGCCCTATGCCCTGTGCCCGGGCGCCCCACGCCTAAGCGTCTTGTGCCTGAGCGCCCTATGCCCACCGCTTGCCCGCCTGTCCGGCCGCCCGATCTACCGCGATCGCGGCCGGTACAAAACGAAAACGATTGTAGCGTGAGACGGCTTTGGAAACAAGCGCTTGCGCGCCCGACGCCTACCGCATGTCGGGGCCCGATTTCGCCGAGTCCACAAAGGGATGCGGTGCCATCCTCGGGTTTCATCTTTGTTCCGATTTTCGCGACTCGGGGGCGCTGGAGACGGCCCGGCTCAGGTCGCCTCGGCCCAGGCGGAGAAGGAATTGGCGAGGGTGTGCGCGAGCAGGGTCGCGAGGCGCTGGCGGTATTTGGCGGTGCTGAGCAGCGCCTCGTCCTGGGGGTTTGAGAGGAAACCGTTCTCGATCAGCATCGCCGGCACCTCGGGCGAGCGCAGCACGGCGAAATTGGCCGCGCGTGCCGGCCGCTCCAGGAGGCGCGTGCGGCCCTCGAGGCCCGCGATGAGGTCGCGCTGGAGCGTGATCGAGCGATTGAGCGTCTCGCGCCGCGCCAGATCCACCAGGATCGAGGCGACGCTCTTGCTCATGCCGGCGAGGTTGACGCCATAGAGCGAATCGACCCGGTTCTCGCTGGTCGCGAGGGCCGCCGCGAGCCGGTCCGAGGCATGCTCCGAGAGCGTGTAGATCGAAAGGCCGCGCGCGACGCGCTCGGGCGCCGAATCGGCATGCACCGAGACGAACAGGTCGGCCTTGAGGCCCTGGGCGATCTGGACCCGCTCCTCGAGCGGGAGGAACCGGTCGTTCTCGCGCGTCAGATGGACCTTGGCGCCGGTCAGGCGCTCGAGCTCCTCGGCGAAGGCGAGCCCGATCGCGAGCACGATGTGCTTTTCCTCGACGCCCGAGCGGCCGATGGCGCCGGGGTCGATCCCGCCATGGCCAGGATCGATCACGATGCAGCGCGCGGCCTTGAGGCGCGGCGGCGGCACCGGGAGCGGTACGGGAAAGGGCTGGTTCGCGCGGGCGCGGCCGGACAGGCCGGTCCCGAGCAGGATCGGGGCTAACGCAGCACTTGAGAAATATTTTATAAGCGCCCGTCTCTTCATGAGATTCTGGCTATATCACAGAAATTTTCCCTGTCAAGGGCAAGCACTGCCGGAAGGAGAAAAAAGGGCGGAATCCTGCGCCTTTTTGCGATTCGGCAATGGCCGGCTCCGGGACGCTCAACTGGACGCCTTCAAGGCGAGCTCTCTTCGGGCGCGCAAAAAGAAGGCGGCCCGAGCCGACGAGCCCGGGCCGCCAACCCCCTGATCGAAAGCCCGCGGCGCGCTACTGCACCACCTCGCCATGGAGCGAGATGTCGAGGCCCTCGCGCTCGGCCTCGTCCGAGACGCGCAAGCCCATGATGGCGTCGAGCACCTTGAGGATGATGAGGGTCACGATCGCGTCGTAGGCGATCACGATGCAGATGCCGATCGCCTGGTTCAGCACCTGGCCCGCATTGCCCTCGATCAGGCCCGCGGTGCCGCCATATTCCTTGATCGCGAACACGCCGGTGAGAAGCGCTCCAGCGATGCCGCCGATCGCGTGCACGCCGAACGCATCGAGCGCGTCGTCGTAGCCGAACAGGCCCTTGACCCACACGGCGCCGCAATAGCACACGGCGCCCGCGACGATGCCGATCACGAGTCCGCCGGCCGGGCCGACGAAGCCCGAGGCCGGCGTGATCGCGACCAGGCCCGCGACGGCACCCGAGCAGATGCCGAGCACGCTCGGCTTCCCCTTGATCATCCATTCGACGAACAGCCACGAGAGGCCGGCCGCCGCGGTCGCGATCTGGGTCACCGTCATCGCCATGCCCGCCTGGAGCCCGGCACTCACCGCCGAGCCCGCGTTGAAGCCGAACCAGCCGACCCAAAGCAGCGAGGCGCCGATCAGGGTGAGGACGAGATTGTGGGGCGCCATGTTGTCGACCCCCAGACCCCGGCGCTTCCCGAGCACCAGCGCCGTCACGAGGCCCGCGACGCCCGAGTTGATGTGCACCACCGTGCCGCCCGCGAAGTCGAGCACGTGCACCATCGCCTTGTCGTTGCCGCTCGAGAGGAATCCGTCCGGACCCCAGACCCAATGCGCGATGGGCGCGTAGACGAAGGTCGCCCACAGGCCCATGAACCACATCATCGACGAGAACTTCATGCGCTCGGCGAACGAGCCCGCGATGAGCGCCGGCGTGATGATCGCGAACGTCATCTGGAAGCACATGTAGACCATCTCCGGGATGGTCGGCGCGAGGCTGTTCACGGACGGCGCGAGCTTGCCCGAAATGTCGCTCGAGACGCCCTGGAGGAAGGTGCGGCTGAAGCCGCCGAGGAACGGGGTCGCGGCGGTGAACGCGGTCGAATAGTTAACGATCATCCAGAGCACGGTCACGAGGCAGGTGATGGCGAAGCTTTGCATCACCGTCGAGAGCACGTTCTTCTTGCGCACCATGCCGCCGTAGAACAGGGCCAAGCCCGGGATCGTCATCATGAGCACGAGGGCGACCGAGGTCAGCATCCAGGCCGTGTCGCCCGAATCGATCTTGACCGCGGGTGCGGCGGCGGGCGCCGTCTGCGCGAGGGCCGCGGGATCGAGCGCCGCGAGCGCTGCGATCGACATGACCGCGAGACTCGCGAGCCGGACGAGCGATCCCGTGCCGGATTCTTTTTTCATCGCTTGGATCATGGAAACCACCTTCGATACCTCAATGAAAGATTCGCGTCGTGCCGATGCCGCTCGGCGCGTCCGCCCGGGCTAGAGTGCGGCGCCGTCGCGCTCGCCGGTGCGGATGCGCACCGCCTGCGCGACCTCGACGAAGAAGATCTTGCCGTCGCCGATCCTCCCCGTCGCGGCGTGGCGCGCGATCGTATCGGCGACCGTCTCGGCGGCGCCATCCGGCGCCACCACCTCGAGCATGATCTTGGGCAGCAGGCTCACGCCGTCTTCGTCGCCGCGATAGATCTCGCTTTGCCCGTTCTGCCTGCCGCAGCCCTTGACCTCGGTCACCGTGATCCCCTCGACGCCGATTCCGGCGAGCGCCTCGCGCACCTCGTCGAGCTTGAAGGGCTTGATGATCGCGACGACCCGTTTCATCCGCCGGCCCCTTCCGCCTCCGCGTCGCGCGCGACGCGGCACCCGGGAGCCGCCGCCGCCCGCCCGCGCGCGGCCCATCGAGCGCGCCCCGGGCACGGCAAATTTTCAAGAAGCGTGCCGCCGGGCGGCCGGACCCAAGTGGCGGAATCCCGGGGCTGGGTCCACGCGGGGGCACCGTCATCCGCCTATTTTTTGGTCATATTGACTTATGTGCCCAGACTCTGACCGGGTTCGCGCGGGCTCTGGACAAGCCGCTCCAGGCTTGGCAAAGGTGAGTTCCGGGCAATGCGATACCGACGGCAGGGAGGCCGCGAGGCGGCGCCGGATCGCGCGCCTTCGAAGCCGGCCCGACACCCCGAGAGGAAACGCGAGACGCCCATGGTCATGCGACCCGTCATCCGGAAGCCGGGCGACCCCGTCCTCGAGGACGGCCCGAACGACTTCAAGCTTCCCTGGCATCCCGCCTGGAACTACGCCGCGGTGGCGCTCGTGGTCGGGCTCACGGGTGCATGGTTCCTCGTCGCCCCTTATTTCGCGGGCAACCGGTCCGAGCCGGGGAAGCCCGCCGTCACCCTAGACTGCACCAACCCCGATAGCGGCAAGGCCTGGGCGCTCAAGGTCGATTACGCGGCCGGCACGGTCGACGGCCATCCGGCCGAATTCACCGCCGGCGAGATCGCCTGGCACGATCCGGCGAACGGCAGCAGCTACGAGCTCGACCGCAAGACGGGCGCCATCACCATGCGCCGGGCGTCGTCGGTGGGCGGCTATTTGATGTGGAGCCGCTGCCGCACGGGCGCCTAGGTGCGGCGCGTAGCCTTCGAGCGATGCGTTGCGCGCAAGATGCCGAAAAGGTCGAAAGCCGGGGCGCGATGCCGCCCCGGCTTTCGTTTGGGCGCCGAGGCCGGGGAGCATTACCGCCCCAGCGCTCGCCGACCAAGCCCGAGGGCCGGGGCGATCGCTCGCCCCGGCCAGGACTTGGACGTCGTCACTCTGTCGTCTATTCGCCGAAGTTGTAGGCCGTCTCGCCGTGCACGGCGTCGTCGCCGACCTTCAGGATCTCCTCCTTGTACTTCAAGGGCACGAAGATCGAGATCACCTTCAGGATGATGAAGGTCACGATGATGTTGTACACGATGATGAACGCGGCGGCGTAGACCTGGAGCAGGAACTGATCGAAGTTCCCGTACAGCCAACCCGTGGTGCTCACGCCGGGCGCGTCCTTCTCGGTGCCGACGTAGAGCAGCATGTTCGGATCGGCCAGGATGCCGACCAGCAAGCCGCCCAAGAGACCCGCGACGCCGTGGGTCGAGAGCACGCCGAGCGTGTCGTCCACCTTCATCATGAGCTTGGTCTTGGCGACCTTGTTCATGAAGAACCAGGGGATGATGCCCGTGCAGATGCCGATGATGATGGCACCCCAGACATTCACGAAGCCCGCGCCGGGCGTGATGCCGACGAGGCCCGCGATCATGCCGTTGATGGCGCCGACGATCGACGGCTTGCCGTAGGTCATACGGTCCATCGACATCCACACCAGGAGCGACACCGCGGTCGTGACGTTGGTGTTGAGCACGGCTCCGCCGGCATCCGCGTTGGCGAAGTAGGGGTCGCCGCCGTTGAAGCCGTTCCAGCCGAGCCACAGGATGCCCGCGCCGGCGAGCGCCATCAGGAGGCTATTGGGCGGGAAGTGTTCCCGGTCCTCCTTGATGCGCGGCCCGACGACCGCGGCTGCGACGAATCCCGAGACGCCTGCCGCCAAGTGAATGACGTAGCCGCCCGAGAAGTCGACCGCACCCATGCTCGCGAGCCAGCCGCCGCCCCATAGGCTAAACGCGCCGACCGTGTAGGAGAACGTCATCCACAAGGGCACGAAGATCGCCCAGGCCGTGAAGTTCATCCGCCCGAGCACGGAGCCCGCGAGAATGATCACGGTGATCGCCGCGAACACGAACTGGAAGAACATCAGCGTCGCCATCGGGAACGCCATGGCCGGCATGCCGCTTGCGGCTGCCGGTACCGTCGCTTGTCCGGTGATGAATCCGGCCGAGGTTGCGAGCAGCGGTTTCCCGAGGAACGGGAACCATTGCGGACCGAACGCCATGTTGTAGTCGAACAGCACCCAGACAACGAGCACGGCGGCGAAGGTGTAGACCACCATCAGCGCCGAATTGATCGCCCATTTCTTCTTGACGATGCCTCCGTAAAGGATCGCCAGGCCCGGGATGCTCTGCAAACCGACGAACGTTGCCGCGGCCAATTGCCAGGCATTGTCGCCGGTGTCGAGCCATTTTGGTGAAGGAACCAGCATGATTTGCTCCCCTTGATTAGTATCAAGTTGACGTCAAGCCGCTCAGGTCTTGAAACACGCCCATGACATTGTTCAAGAAGCATGCCGCGCCTGGTGCGCTGCAATAACGTGTGATTTCAATGGCTTAACGAATATGACGGTGCGCTTTTTGCCGCTTTTTTGAGCAATCTAGGCTCAGAGTCTGTCCATGTTCTAGGCGTGCACGACTCGGGGCGCGACGGAACTCGACAGAAAACGCCGCGGAAGACATGGTAGGACGCCGAAAACGAACCCGAGCGCGTAGGACGGCGAGGCCTATTCGAATGCCCAATTCCGCACCGCGACGCCGAAACCGAGTGGGACGCTCGTCGCCAGCACCGGGCGCGCGGCGCGCCCGCGTCCTTATCGTGGGCGGCGGCATGGTCGGCGCCACGCTCGGTACTGCGCTTGCGGGCGCCGGCGTCGAGACCATCCTCCTCGACCGCGAGGCGCCGCAAAACCAACGCGCGCCCAGTTTCGACGGCCGCGCCTCGGCGATCGCCTGGGGCTCGGCGCGCGCCCTTTCCGGCATCGGCGTGTGGGACGGACCCGGCCTCGCGGCGCATGCCGAGCCGATCCGCGAGATCCGCGTCTCGGACGGTCCGTCGCTCCTTCATCTCCATTATCGCGGCGACGAGGTCGCGGACCATCCGCTCGGCTTCATGGTCGAGAATCGCGACATCCGCGCCGTGCTCGGCCGGGCGCTCGAGACGCGCGACGCCGCGACGCTGATCGCACCCGCCGAGCTCGCCTCGCTCGAGTGTCACGAATCGGGGGTGCGCGCGCGCCTCGCGGACGGAACCGAGATCGCCGCCGAGCTCGCTGTCTCCGCCGAGGGGCGCAATGCGCGGCTCCGGCGCGAGGCGGGCATTGCGGTCACCGAATGGTCCTATCCGCAGACGGGCATCGTCGCGACGGTCGAGCATGAGCGGCCCCACGAGGGCGTCGCCCATGAGCGCTTCCTCGAGCCCGGTCCCTTCGCGATGCTCCCGCTCCAGGGCAACCGGTCCTCGATCGTCTGGACCGAGCATCGCGCCTTGGCGCCGGAGCTTCTCGCCCTCGACGACGACGCCTTCGCGGCCGAGCTCGAGCGGCGCTTCGGTCCCTCGCTCGGCCGGCTCGACGTGCGTGGCCCGCGTTGGTCCTATCCGCTCGCCCTCCTCCACGCCGAGCGCTACATCGACCGGCGTTTGGTGCTGGTCGGCGACGCGGCCCACAGCATCCATCCGATCGCGGGCCAAGGCCTCAATCTCGGCCTGCGCGACGTGGCGGCGCTGGCCGAGATCCTGGTCGACGCGCACCGGCTCGGGCGCGACCTCGGCGATGCCGATCTTCTCGAGCGCTATCAGCGCTGGCGCCGCTTCGACAACGTGGCGCTCATGGTCGCGACCGACGCGCTCAACCGCCTGTTCTCGACCGGAGCACCGCTGGTGCGCCTCGCGCGCGACCTCGGCCTCGCCGCGGTCAACGAGCTGCCGCCGCTGAAGCGCTTCTTCATGCGCCATGCGATGGGGATCGTGGGCGAGCTGCCGCGTTTGGTACGCGGCGAGACGCTCTAGGCGAGGCTCAGCGGCGCCAAAGCGCGAGCGCGAGGGCGGCCGCGAGCAGGAACGCGATCGCCTGCCACACGCGCACCGGGCGACGCTGATAAAGCGTCAACGGCAGCGGGATCGAGCTCGCCGAGCGTGCCGGGCCGGCCTGCATCTCGAGCGCGAATTCGAGCATGTCGGGAAAGCGCCGCTCCGGATTGATCGCGATCGCGCGCTCGAGGGTCGCCTGGAGCCAGGCGGGAAGATCGGGCCTTAGGAGCGAAAGGTCCTTGGGCCGCGTCGCGCGTGGCGGGCTCACCGCGTCGAGATTGCCGTAGGGGTACTCGCCGGTGAAGGCGCGATACAGCGTGACACCGAGCGCGTAGACGTCGGTCGCGGCGTTGCCCGGCTCGCCCGCGAACATCTCGGGCGCCATGTAGGCGACCGTGCCGGGCACGTTCTCGGGCGGAAAATCCTCGAGGCCCGGAATACGCACCACGCCGAGATCGATCAGCTTCAAGGATCCCTCGCGCTCGAGGATCACGTTGTCGGGCTTGATGTCGCGGTGGATCACGCCGAGCCGGTGCAGCGCCGCCGCGGCCTGGGCGAGCTTGATCGCGATGTTGCGGCCCTCCTCGAGGCCGAGGAACGGGCGCCGCGCGATGCGCGTCTCGAGGAGCTCGCCGCTATAAAGCGGCATCACGGTATAAAGACAGGTCTGCCGCCCGGGCGGCAATTCGACGATGCGCCCGACCCAGGCGCTGTTGATGCGCGAGCCGACCCACGCCTCGCGCACGAAGGCGGCGTGGAAGGTCTTGACCGCGGCCACCTCCGGCTTCGGGAACTTGAGCGCGACCTGGCCGCCCTCGACCTCGTCCGACGCGCTGAACAGGCGGCTGTAGCGCCCGTCGGAGATGAGCGCCTGGAGCACGAAGCCGTCGACCGTCTCGCCCAGGATCGGCACCGGGATGAGCGGCAGCTGCATGATCGCGTTGCCGACGTCGACCGACTCCGCACTCGGCAGCCCGACCACGTCGAGCACGAGTGCGGTCGAATTGTCGTTGCCGCCGGAATCGAGCGCCGCTGCGACCAGCGCCTTGGCGGCGTCGGTCGGCGCCGAGCGCGCCTTGAGAATGTCGGCGATGCGCTCGTCCGAGAGGAAATCGTAGACGCCGTCGCTGCACAGGAGGAAGCGGTCGTGAAGCGCCACCGGCTGGGTCGCGTAGTCGAGGCGCACTTCGGCCTCGATGCCCAGCGCCCGCGTCAGCACGTGCGAGCGGTCGGTGCCGCGCGCCTCGCGTATGTGGTCGCGCGTGAGGCACACGAGGCGGTCGCCCCGGAGCCGGTAGGCGCGGCTGTCGCCCACATGGAGCACGTGGCAGATGCGGCCGCGCAGCACGAGGGCGGTGAAGGTGCAGCCCATGCCCGCGAGCTCGGGGTCGCGCCTCCCCTGGGACTGGATCCATTGATTGAGCGAATCGACGATGGTCGCGGCAGCGCGCCGCACCTCCATGGTCTCGGGCAGGTCCCAGAACCCGTCGAGGAAGCCGCGCACGGCGATCTCCGCCGCGACGCGCCCGCCTTTGGCGCCGCCGATGCCGTCGGCGAGTGCGGCCACCACCTCGCGGCGCGGCTCGGCGAGCTCGGCGCCGAAGATCGCGGCGGCGAAATCCTCGTTGCGCGCGCGCGGACCTTTTTGCGATTCGAACCCAGCACTTGCCTTGATCCCACCCGCCGCGTCAGCCACCGCGCTTGCTCCCGCGGTGCGCGTCGCGGCTCAAGCCGCGCGCCTCGAGGGCGGCGAGATAGGCGCTCCATTTCTCGCCTTCCTCGGCGCCGAGCTCGTAGAGATAGCTCCAGGTGAAGATGCCGGTGTCGTGGCCGTCGTCGAACAGGATGCGCAGCGCGTAATTGCCCACGGGCTCGAGCGCCTCGATCGCGACGTCGCGTCGGCCGGGGACGATCTGGCGTTGGCTCGGCCCGTGTCCCTGCACCTCGGCCGACGGGCTCTCGACGCGCAGATATTCGGCCGCGAGGCGAAAGCGCTTGCCGTCGTCGAACGCGATCTCGAGCGCGCGCTCGGCCTTCTTGAGCTTGATCTCGACCGGCCAGTGCGCGGTGCCGAAGCGGCGCTCGGCCATGGCTCAGCCGCCGGGCGCGGACGGTTTCGCGTCGTCGAGCTTGCGCGCCTCGTCGACCAGCATGATCGGGATGCCGTCGCGGATCGGATAGGCGAGGCCCGCGCGCTCGCTCACGAGCTCGTGGGTCTCGGCCACGTATTTGAGCGGACCCTTGGTCAGGGGACAGACCAGGATCTCGAGCAGATGGGGATCGACGCCGGATTGCTTCGCCGCCGTCGAGGACGGCTCGGGTTGGTCAGCCATATCTCGCCTCCTCCTTGGAGCTCGATCGATTCAGTGCCGCGCCTCGCCGGCGTCCGAGCCTTGGGTCGCCATTTCGAGAAGCGACATCACGACATGGGCGCGCGCCGCGAGGTCGGGTGCGGCAAGCAGCGCCTGCTGCTCGCTCGGCTCGAACGGGCACGCCATGGCGAGGGTCGTCACCAGCCGCTCGTCGCCGGCACCCTCGAGGCTCTTCCAGTCGGCGTCGACGCCCTGGCGCTTGAAATAGCCGCGTAGCGCCTCGAGGAGCGCGTTGCGCTCGACGGCGCCGTCCGCCGCGGGAGCGAGATCGGCGGCGTAAGGGCGATAGTCGGGCTCGACTTGGCGATAGCCGCCGCGTCCCTCGATCTCGCGCGCGATGTCGAAGCGCAGCAGGCCCGAGAGCACGATATGGTAGCGCCCATCCTCGGTCTCGCTGAAGGCGACGATACGCCCGACGCAGCCCAGAGGATAAAGCGCCGGCGGCGTTTTCTCGGCCGGACCGCTCGCCTCGCCCGGAAGGGGCTGGACCATGCCGACGAGCCGCTCGCCCGCGAGCGCGTCGCGCGTCATGGCGAGATAACGCGGCTCGAAAATATTGAGCGGCAGGCGCCCGCCCGGCAGCAGCAAGGCGCCCGCGAGCGGGAAGATCGGCAGCGTTCTCGGGAGCTCGGCGAAGGTCGGGTCGAAGCGGCTCCGGCTCATTGCAGTGGTCCCTGGGTGATACCCTTGGGCGAACGTCTCTCGGCGCGAACGTCTCTCGGCGCGGTCGTTCCCTTGGGCGGGGCCGCGCCGGCCTCAACCTCAGGAGAACAGCAGCGACGACAGGCGCCGCCGTCCCGAGGCGACCACCGGATGGTTCGGGCCGAGCGCCTCGAACAGCTTCAGGAGCTGCTTGCGCGCCGCCTCGTCGTTCCATTTGCGGTCGAGCTTGTACAGCTCGAGCAGCTGGTCGAGCGCGGCCTGGCTGTCGCCGTCGGCGAACAGCGCCGTCGCGAGATCGAGCCGGGCCTGGTGGTCTTTGGGGTTCTGTTGGACCTGGCCTGCGAGCTTCGCCACGTCGCCGGCCGCAGCCCCTTGTTCGGCGAGATCGAGGGCCGAACGTGCGGCCACGATCTCGGGATCTTTCTTGGCATCCGCGGGCAGGCCGTCGAGGATCTGCTTGGCCTTGGCGCGGTCGCCGGCCGCCAGATAGCAGCGCGCGAGGCCGGCGGCGGCGGCCGCATGGCCCGGTTCGCGCGCCAGGATCTGGCCGTAGAGGGCGCTCGCCGTGCCCATGTCGCCGTCGGCGATGGCGGCTTTCGCGTGCTCCAGGGCTTG